>JASLAX010000158.1 GCA_030146875.1 Longimicrobiaceae bacterium | reverse complement strand
ACGCCCCCCAGCCCAGGGTCCCCCCCGGGATCGACCGCCTGCTCCGCCGCTTCGCCACCCTGTCGCCCGACCTGACGCGGCAGGCGCTGGTGCAGTACAGCAACCGCCTTCCCGCCCCGCCCGAGCGCTTCGCGGCGCTGGACCGCGAGGAGTACCGCGTGCACGAGTGCCAGACGCCGGTCTCCATCTTTCCCGAGGTGGTGGACGGGAAGATGTACTTCCACGCCGACGTGCCGCAGGGCGCCCCCACCATCCGCGCGCTGCTCGCCATGCTCTTCGAGGCGCTCAACGGGCAGCCCCCGCAGACGGTGCTGGACATCCCTCCCGACTTCGTGCGGCAGGTGATGGGCAGGATCGGGCTGGAGACGCGCGAGGTGGGGCTGAACGCCATGGTGGAGCGGCTCAAGCGCGCCGCCCGCCGCGCCGCGGACGAGGCGGGTGCCACCGCCCCCGCGTGACCCCCCGGACGAGCGGCGGCACCCTTGCGGAGGGCCGGCGCGGACGTTCTCTTGTCCCCGAATTCCCCGCGGAGGGACTTGGGACCGGCGCCCCCACGGCGCCGGGGCACACGAGGAGACGACTTCATGCGTGAGGCACTGGCAGCGCGGACCGGCGGGCCCCTGAGGGCGCTGGCGCTGGTCCCGCTCGCGGCCGCGGCGCTCGCCGCCTGCAGGCCGCAGACGGAGGGCGGATACGACAAGATCTCGCACCGGACGCGCGAGGAGATACAGGCGCCCAGCAACCCGCCGCCGCCCCCGGTGCTCCCGGGGTTCGGGAGCGGGCAGCCGCAGAAGATCGTGGCCAGGAACCTGCCCGCCGGGGCGACCCAGGCGATGGTGGACGCGGGCCAGCAGAAGTTCGGCACCGTCTGCGCGGCGTGCCATGGCCCCTCCGGCACCGGCACGGCCACCGCGCCGGCGCTGAACGACGCCGAGTGGCTGCACATCCGCGGCGACTTCGGCGAGATCGCCACGATCATCAACGCCGGCGTGGCGCAGCCCAGGCAGTACCCGGCGCCCATGCCGCCCAAGGGCGGCGGCGCCTTCTCCGACGCCGAGGTGCGCGAGATCGCCGCCTACGTGTACGCGCTGAGCCACCCGTGACCCGCCGGAGGACGACATGACCCGCCGCACCGAGCACGGCGACCGCGCCTTCTCCACCGTCCGCGACCGCTTCCGCCAGTGGCGCGAGGAGCACCCGGCGCAGCCCGCCGAGCCCTCGCACCACGGCGGCGGGATGTACCTGCCCATCCCGGAGCTGAGCGACGAGACGGGCCGCGTGGTCTTCACCGCCATCGGGGTGGGGATCGGCGTGGTGCTGCTGGTGCTGGCGGTCACCGCCTTCTTCGCCGTGGCGAGCTGGGCCCAGGTGGGGCGCGACGGCGCATCCACGGGGTACACGCTGGTGGGGCTGTTCCTGACCGTCGCGGGGACCGGCGCGATCATCGCGAGCTGGAACCACAACTACCGGGTGATGCTCCGCGAGCAGCGGCACCACCACTGAGGAACGACCCCATTGGGCCACGCCGATGGGAAGAGCATTGACTCGGGACGCGATAACGCTTATCCTGTAGTCACTGATCTCAACCCCTCGGCTGGTTTGGCGGTGCTCTTCCGGGTGCCGCGACAACCTTGAGCCCTTACACCGACGGAGGCCTTCCATGGCCAAGCTTCCCGTGCGGGGAGCCCTGACGCTCGCGCTGACCCTGCTGCTGGGAGTGGGGGCATGCTCGGAGACGCCCGCGGGTGCGCGGTCGCCGCGGGCCGAGGCGGAGGTCAAGCTCCTTCCCATCGACGGCCCCGCCATGAGCCGCTACGCGGCCACCGGAAGCCGGGCGGAGTCGGAGGCGGTCACCACGTCGACCATCGGGCCGGAAGGCGGCACCCTGCGCCTGGCGGGCGGCCACTCGGTCGAGTTCCCCGCCGGCGCGCTGAGCGCCCCCACCACCATCCGCGGCCGCTCGTCGCACGTCTTCGTGGAGGTGGACCTGGGGCCCGAGGGGATCGTCTTCCCCGAGGGACACGAGCCCACCCTGCGCCTGTCGCTGGCGGGCGTCCGCCTGGTGCCCTCACAGGTGGGGATCGTCTACCTCGACCGGACCGGCCAGGTGCTCGAAGAGCTCCCCTCGGTCTACGACGCGGAAGGCCACACCGTCTCCACCCGGCTTCGGCACTTCTCCCGCTACGCCGCGACCGGCTCGTAGTCCTTCCGGCGTACCCGCCGGCAGAGAGCGGAAGGGGCCCCCATCGGCTTGGGCGCCCCTTTCTCTTTGCCGTACGTCCCCTCATCTTCGCCGCATGAACCACGATTCCGCCCGTCTCGCCGAGGAGGCCGTCGCCGAGGAGCGCCTGGGCAACTGGTCGGCCGCCGTGGCGCTCTACGACGCCGCGTACCGCGCCGCCTGGACGGGAGGGGACGCGGCCGCCCTGCTGGACGTGGTGACGCGCCTGGGCCACTGCTTCCGCCAGGCCGGCGAGGCGGAGCTGGCCGAGGAGCACTTCGAGCTCGTCCTGCACCTAGCCGGCCACCGCGACGACGACACCTACGCCGCCCGCGCCCTGAACGGCCTGGGGATCCTGAAGCACGAGCACGGCGACATCGAGGGAGCCGAGGCCACCTACCTGCGCGCCCATGAGGCGGCGATCCGCGCCGGGCACGAGAACGTCATCGGCGAGATCGAGCAGAACCTGGGGATCACCGCGAACATCCGCGGCGACCTGGAGCAGGCCCTGGCGCGGTACCTGTCGGCCCTGGACCACCTGCGCCGCGCCCGCAACGAGCAGGCGTGCGCCCGGGCATACAACAACCTGGGCATGCTGCACGTCGACCTGCGCCGCCTGGGCGAGGCCGACGCGTACTTCCAGTCGGCGCTGGCCCTCTGCGAGCGCTTCAACGACGTGGTGATGGCGGGGTTCGTCCACATCAACCGCGCGGAGCTGTTCCTGGCGCGGGGCGAGGCGGAGCGCGCCCGCTCGAGCTGCGACGAGGCCTTCGAGATCGCCTCCCGCCTGAACGACGGCGCCGGACGGGCCGAGGCGCTGAAGTTCTACGGGATCATCTACCGCGAGACGCAGCGCCCCCACCTGGCCGAGACGCACCTGCGGCAGGCGATCCAGGCGGCCGACGAGTGCCGCAACCCGCTGCTGGAGGCCGAGGCGAACCGCGAGCTGGCGCTGGTGCTGCGCGCGCAGGAGCGCAACGGCGAGGCGCTGGAGGCGCTGAACCGCGCCCACTGCCTGTTCAGCGGGCTGCAGGCCAAGCAGGACCAGGCCGACGTGGGCCGCCGGATCTCGCAGCTCGAGACCGACTTCCTGTCGCTGGTCCGCTTCTGGAGCGAGTCGATCGAGGCCAAGGACCGCTACACGCACGGCCACTGCGACCGCGTGGCCGAGTACGCCTGCCGCCTGGCGGCCGAGGTGGGGCTTCCGGGGTGGGAGCTGGTGTGGTTCCGGATGGGCGCCTTCCTGCACGACGTGGGGAAGACGGAGGTGCCGGCCGAGATCCTGAACAAGGCGGGGCGCCTGACCGCGGAGGAGCGGGCGCTGATGGAGCGCCACCCGGTGGCGGGCGACGAGATGCTGGCCGCGGTGGCATTCCCGTGGGACGTGCGGTCGATGGTGCGGTCGCACCACGAGCGCTGGGACGGGGCGGGGTACCCGGACGGTCTGGCGGGGGAGGCGATTCCCCAGGCCGCGCGCATCCTGCGCCTGGCGGACGTGTTCGACGCGCTGACCACCGCGCGCAGCTACCGCGACCCGCTCACCCCCGACGAGGCGCTGCGGCTGATGGAGGAGGACGAGGGATCGTTCGACCCGGTGGTCTTCGCGGCCTTCCTGCGGATCTACCCCGAGATCTCCCGCCACGCCCGTGCGGCGTGCGCCGACGCCGGCGACTACGGCGCCGCGGCCACCGGCTGAGGGGTCAGGCGGCCGCGGGCGCGGCGCGCAGGTCGATGCCGCGGGTGGCGAGCAGCCGCTCCACCGCCTCGCCGATCTTCACGTTGGGGGTGGACGCCCCCGCCGTGAGCCCCACCGTGAGCGGCCCCGTGGGGAGCCAGTCCTCGGCCTCCACCTCGGCCGCGTCGGCGGGGGCGCCGTTGGGCTTGAAGCGGATGGTGCCGCGCTCCGGGTCGATGCAGGCGGCGTCGGCCACGTGGAAGGTCACCGCGTGGCGCGCGCAGAGCACCGCCAGGTGGTTGGTGTTGGAGGAGTTGTAGCCCCCGATCACCAGCATCACGTCGGGCGGGCCTTCGGGTCCGCTCACCAGCTTCACCACCGCGTCCTGCCGCTCCTGCGTGGCGGAGCAGATGGTGTCGAAGGAGCGGAAGCGCTCCGCCGGGTCGTACCCCTCCCCCCCGTGGCGCCGCTCCAGCGCCTTCCCCACCTCGGCGGCGATCGCCAGCGAGTCCCCCGACAGCATGGTCGTCTGGTTGGCCACGCCGATGCGCTCCAGGTGCAGCGCGGGGTCGAAGCCGGGCGACGTCTTTCCCCGGAAGCGCTCCAGCAGCTCCTCGCGCGTGGGGGCGCCGGGAAGGCCCTCCACGTAGTCCAGCAGCAGCCGCGCCTCGGCCATGTCGCGCACGATGACGTACTGCCCGCCGGGGTACTTGAGCGCCTGCGAGGCGGTGGCGCGCGTCTCCTCGTGGTGGCTCTTCCCGTGCACCAGCGAGGTGAAGCCGTCGCGGGCGTACTGGTCCACCCGCTTCCACACGTTCAGCACGCTGCCGCAGGTGGTGTCCACCAGCACGCAGCCGATGGCCTGGAGCCGCGCGAAGTCGGCCACCGTGGCGCCGAAGGCGGGAAGGATGACCACGTCCTGCGGCGTGAGGCCCGAGAGGTCGAACTCGCCGTCGGCGCCGGGGCGCAGGAAGGCGATGCCCATCTCGGTGAGGCGGCGGTTCACGTGCGGGTTGTGGATGATCTCGCCCAGCAGGAAGACGCGCCGGTCGGGGAACTGCGCCCGCGTCTGGTACGCGTAGTCCACGGCGCGGTCCACCCCGTAGCAGAAGCCGAACTCCTCGGCCAGCTTCACGGTGACGGCGCGCTCCCCCTCGCCGAAGGTGTCGACGTAGCCGCGCGAGCGGATGCGCTCCACCAGCTCGCTGTGGTACTCGGACCGGATGAGCGGCTCGATCTCCTTCTTGAGGCCGAAGCCGCGGCGGAAGTACGTCTGCTCCATGGTGCTCCGCGGGGGTGCCGTGCCGCCGGGCGGTACGTCCCGGCGCCTGAACGGTAACGGAGCGGGGCCCCCTTCCGCAACCGGCCGCGGGGGCCCGGGACTCGCGCGAGAGCGTTGCGGGGAATAGTTTTTGCCCCGGGCGCCGCGGGGGCGACGGGGTGATGGGAGGGGCCCGCACACGGGCCGGACCGCTCAGCGTGGGGGAGGCGTGAAGCCCAAGAAGGGAAAGCCGCTCGGGGGGGCTCCGCCGCGCGCGGGGCGCTGGTCGAAGCAGCAGACGGAGCAGACGCGAAGGACGGGCGAGCGCACCGGGTGGGTGGTGCTCGCCGCGCTGGCCGTGCTGCTGGCCGCCGGCGTGGGGGGGGCGGCGTACGGGATGGGCCGGGAGCTGGACGCGGGGCTGCTGGCGCAGCGCCGCGAGGCCAGCCGGCGCCCCGACTGGGTGCCCATCGCGTCGCTGCCGCGGTGGGTGCCGGAGGCGTTCCTGGCGGTGGTGGACACCGGCTCGTTCCACTCGGGCCCGGAGCTGGGGCCGGGGGACCGCCCCCGGCTCGCAGGCGACCTGGTGCGCCAGGTGCACCGCATCGACGGCTCGGTGCGGGGCGAGGCGCGCGAGCTGGCGCTGACGCCGCTGCTGGAGCGGCGGCTGACCACCCGCGCCCTGCTGGAGCTCTACCTGAACCGCATCGACCTGGGGCGGTCGGGAACGTGGCCGGTGTACGGCATCCACCACGCGTCGCTGGAGTACTTCGGCAAGCCGCCGCAGGAGATGACGCCCGGCGAGGCGGCCACGCTGGCGGCCGTGCTGCTCCCGCCGCGCCTGCGCCGCCCCGACGCCACCCCCGGCGCGGTGGGGCCCCGCCGCAACGAGGTGCTGCGGCACATGCTGGCGCGCGGGGTGATCGACCGGGAGGCGTACGAGGGGGCGCGGCGCGAGCCGCTGAGCTTCCAGCCGGGCGAGGAGCACGCCCCCATGACGCGTCCCGCGAACTGGCGGGACGCGCCCGTCCTCATCCGTCTGCCCGCTTCGCTGAATCCGCAGCCGGACTCGTCGCGGCAGGGGGAGCCGGCGGGGGAGTAGCCCGCGACAGGTGGAGCTGGACCAGCCCCCAGGCACCCTTCTGGCGGCGGAACACGCCGCTCAGGCGCATGCGCTCGGGGAGCTCGGCCGCGTCGCCGGGAAGCACGTCCAGGTGGGTGGTGAACCACCCCAGCCCGGCGGGGAGCCCCACCTCCACCTGCAGGTCGGGCGTCCGCGTGGCCCCCTCGCGCCCCACCGCCATCTGCCGCACGGCCGCCGCCAGCGCGGCCGGGCCGGTGTCCGCCGCGCCCGGCGCGTCCTCCGCCCCGTACACCACCGCGGTCGCCGTGGGAGAGAGCGCCGCCACCGCCGCGTCGGCGTCGCCGCGGTTCAGCGCCTCGCGGAACGCCCCCACGCGCGTGCGCAGCTCCGCCCGCGCCTGCTCCTCCTCCACGCGCGCCGGCCTGCGGTCGGAGAGGTACGTGTCGGGGGTCCTCTCCACCTTGCAGGCGGAGAGGAGGAGCAGGGCTCCGGCGGCCAGCGAGAGCGAGCGGTGCACGGGATCTCCGGGGTCGGCGTTGGGGCGGGGTCGGGTGTACCAAGATGCGGCGCGCCGGGGGGGTGTCAAGGCCGCGGCGTCCCGGGCGCGTCCTTGACCGGAACGGCCCCCCGGTGCGATCCTCCAGCGGAACACCGTACGAATCGAGCAGCGGAAGAGGCGCGATGATCTGGTTCGGCAACCTGGCGAAGGTGCTGGTCCCCCAACCCCACGTTCCCGCCGCCGGCGACGGGGACGAGGCCGCTCGCATGGAGCACGCGCTGCGCGCGGTGGCCTGCCACTCCCCCCACCTGGCCGGCGACGCGCTGGCCGAGGCGCTGGCGGAGACGGGCTGGGTGGACGCGGCCACGGCGCGCCGCCTGCTGCCGGTGTACCGCCACTTCGACCCCGACCGCTACTTCGCGGAGTCCCTCCGCGCGCTCTCCATCCGCGGCCCGGCCGCGGCGGAGGAGTTCCGCGCCCGCATCCAGCGCGTGCTGCAGGACCTCACCGGCGAGGCCCGCGTCTCCACCGTGGGCCCCGAGGAGGCGGTGCGCTTCCGCCACGGCGGCCGCGAGGGCATCGTCCTGGCCTATCCCGAGGTCTCCTTCGCGGTCGGCGGCCCCGCGGCCGAGGCGGTGCGCGCGGCGACCGAGGAGATGCCGGACGCGCTCGTCGTGGTTGCGAAGAACTTCCGCGAGGGGACGCGCGAGCAGCTCGCCTCCATGCTGCACCGTACGGAAGTCCCCGGGACGCTCGTCACCGTGAACCTGCTGCTGGGGATGCGGGCGGTGGCGCTCCGGCTCCAGCCGGGGACGGAGCGGATCGTGGACCTGCTCGGCGCGGGGCGGCCGCTGCATTCGCGCGACCTGGGCTTGCTCGGGAACCGCGCGTAGCGTCTCGTTCGGCCGGCGACGGGTTTCCACGCGGAGACGCGGAGGGCGCGGAGACGCGGAGAACTGCAACGGGGGGTCTCGCGCGGAGGCGCGGAGAACGGGGAGGTGCGGGGGCGGGCGCCCTCCGCACCTCTCGCTTTTGCGGAAGGGCCGCCGTCCGAGCTCAGTTTCCGCCGGTGGACTTCTCGTTCCGGCGGAGGACGAAAGGAAGGGGGGAGTCCAAAAAGAGTACGGGGAGCTTTTGGAGTGCACCGAGGCTGGATCGCCGCACGACCCTGAACTCCCTGAACTCCCACAACTCACCTTCCTCTTCCTCATCTCAGCACGAGACGGACGGATGCGAGGAGACGGGACCCCTCCGCGTCTCCGCGTCCTCCGCGTCTCCGCGCGAAAGAGTGCTGGACCGGAACGAGACGAGGGCCCGACCTCCCGGCTGGGAGAGCGGGCCCTCTTCGGTGTTCACGCGGAGAGAGGATCAGGCGAAGAGGTCGAGCTCGTCGTCGTCCGCGTCGGGGTCGATGATGGTGGTGGGTAGGTCGCCGTCCTCCCCTTCCAGGGCCTCGTCGCCTTCGATGGTGAGGGCGACGGCCGCCAGGGCCTCGTCGTCGTCGGGGTCGGCTCCCTCCTCCTCGGCGGGCTCGGCGAGGCGGGCGACGTCGACCACGCGGTCGTGGGCGGAGAGGTCCAGGATGCGCTCGGGCTTCGCCGTCCGGTCCAGGACCGGGATGGCGGCGCCCGGCAGGCGGAGCAGGCGGCCCACGGCGGTGTGGGCCATCAGGTCCTCTTCGCCCACCACCTCGCGGAGCGCGGCCAGGGCGCCCAGCTCCCTGGAGGTGGAGACGACGTTCGTCCCCAGGCCTCCGCGGCCCTGCACCGGCAGCTCGTCGGGGGCCAGGCGCTTGGCGTGGCCGCGCTCGGTGACGAAGCAGAGGCCGGAGTCGTGGCGGGCGAGCGCCACCCCGACCACCCACTCGCCCTCGCGCAGCTTGATCCCGCGCACCCCCTGCGCCACCCGGCCCATGGCGGGCACGTCGGCCTCGCGGAAGCGGATGGCCTTTCCGCCGACCGAGGCCAGGACCACGTCCGTCCCGCCGTCCGTCACGCGCACGTCCACCACCCGGTCGCCGTCCTTCACCGAGACCGCCTCGATCCCGCCCGCGCGGGGCCGACCGAACTGGTCCAGCGAGGTGCGCTTGACCGTGCCGTCGGCGGTGACGAAGAGGAGGAAGCGGTCCTCGCGGAACTCCCGCACCTGCGCCAGCGCCGCGATCCGGGCGCGGCGGGGGAGCTCCAGGATCTGGTGCACCCGCTTGCCGCGGGACGACAGGCCCACCTCGGGCACGTCGCGCACGCCCAGCCAGTGCACCTTCCCGTCCTCGGTGAAGAAGAGCAGGGTGTCGGCCGTGCTGGCGGGGAAGACGTGGGAGAGGAAGTCGTTCTCGTGGCGGTCGGTGCCGCCCAGCCGCTTGCCCAGCGCGCGCCGGCGCCGGTAGACGGGCATGGGGATCTGCCTCACGAACCCCTCGCGCGACACGGTGACCACCACCTCCTCGTCCGCCAGCAGGTCCCGGAGCGAGAACTCCTTCTCCGACTCCACGATCTCCGTGCGCCGCGGGTCGGCATAGCTGGCGGAGAGCGCCGCCAGCTCCTGGCGGATGGCCGCGAGCTGCGCCTCGGGCGAGCCCAGGATGGCCTCCAGCTCGGCGATGCGCGCCTTCAGCTCCGCCAGGCGGTCGCGAAGCTCCTTCCCCTCCAGCGCCGTCAGCTTGGAGAGGCGCATGTTCAGGATGGCGTTGGCCTGCCGCTCGGTGAGCTTCAGCTCCTTCTCGAGCTTCTTCCCCGCCGTCTCCCGCGTCTTCGACGAGCGGATCAGCGCCACCACCTCGTCGATGCGGCGCAGCGCGACGATCAGCCCCTCCAGCACGTGCGCCTCGTCGCGCGCGCGGCCCAGCTCCCACTCGGAGCGGCGGACGACGACCTCGACCCGGTGGTCGCGCCAGCGCTCCAGGATCTGCTTCAGCGACAGCTCGCGCGGCACGCCCCCCACCAGGGCCAGCGAGATGACGCCGAAGGTGGACTGCAGCGCGGTGGCCTTGAAGAGCTTGTCCAGGACCTTCTGCGGGTCGGCGCCGCGCTTGAGCTCGATGACCACGCGGATGCCGTCGCGGTCCGACTCGTCGCGCAGGTCGGACACGTCGTGCAGCTTGCCGGCCCGGGTGAGCTCGGCGATCTGCTCGATGATGCGCGACTTGTTGGTGCCGTACGGGATCTCGGTGACGACCAGGCGCTCCTTGCCGTTGCGCTGGGTCTCCTTGTAGACGCTGGCCCGCATCACCACGCGGCCGCGGCCCTTCTCGTACGCCTCGCGGATCCCCTTGGTCCCCACCACCACCCCGCCGGTGGGAAAGTCGGGGCCGGGGAGGTGCTCCATCAGGTCGGCGACGGTGCAGTCCGGGTGGTCGAGCAGGTGAACGGCGGCGCGGACGACCTCTCCCAGGTTGTGCGGGGGGACGTTGGTGCTCATCCCCACCGCGATTCCGCTGGAGCCGTTCACCAGCAGGTTGGGGACGCGGGCCGGCAGGACGGTGGGCTCCTGCAGCCGGTCGTCGAAGTTGGGCGAGAAGTCGACGGTCTCCTTGTCGATGTCCGCCAGCATCTCCGTGGCCAGCAGGGAGAGACGGGCCTCGGTGTACCGGTACGCCGCCGCCGAGTCGCCGTCGATCGACCCGAAGTTCCCCTGCCCGTCCACCAGCGGGTAGCGCAGCGAGAAGTCCTGCACCATGCGCACGAGCGAGTCGTAGACGGCGGTGTCGCCGTGCGGGTGGTACTTGCCCAGCACGTCGCCCACCACCGTGGCGGCCTTCTTGTACGGGCGCGTGGGGAGCAGCCCGGCCTCGTGCATGGCGTACAGGATGCGCCGGTGCACGGGCTTGAGCCCGTCGCGCGCGTCGGGGAGCGCCCGCTGCACGATCACGCTCATGCTGTAGTCCAGGAAGGACTCCCGCATCTCGTCCTCGATCAGGCGCGGGACGACGCGGTCCCTCTGCTTCCCGTTGGTCATCGCTGCTTCTGCGTGGCTGGCCGGCCGCGGCCCGGCGGCCGCGGTCTCTGGGGGGCGGGGCTCGTGTGGGGAGGCCCGCCCAAACTGCCGGAAGGAGCCGCCACCGCACAAGGGGGAGCGGTCCGCCCGACGTGAGGGATGATACCCCGTAGCGCGCGGGCGGTTCGGATTTTCTTCGGACAAGAGCCCTCACCCGGCGGGCTCGTTCGGGCGGAGGTGCGCTTCCCTCGGCATCCGTGCGAGCCGCCGGGACGAACGCCGTTCCCGGCCCGCGGGCTTTCCGCCGCCGGGCGGCCGACGACGCCACCCCGCTCTTCCCCGTCTCCCCGCGTCCCGCGACGGGATGGGGCGAGGTCCCGCGGCCGGTCCGCTTCGTGCGAGGCGGCGCGCGCAACCGCGAGCAATGGAGGGGGACGCGTGGCGAACGGAAGCGATGGGCAGGGGCCGCCCCCGGTACGGCGGATCGTGCTGCTTGGCTACATGTGCTCCGGGAAGAGCACCGTGGGGGCCTCGCTGGCGCGGCGGCTGGGGTGGGGGTACCTGGACTTCGACGTGGAGATCGAGCAGCGGGAGGGGCGCTCCCTGCAGGCGCTGATCGCGGACGAGGGCGAGGAGGCGCTGCGGCAGCGGGAAGCGGCGCTGACCGAGGAGGCCGCGGCGGCGGCGGGCGTGGTCCTGGCACCCGGCGGCGGGTGGATCACGCGCCCGGAGATGCTGGCGGCGCTGGGGGACGACACCCTCTCCGTCTGGCTGCGCATCTCCCCGGGCGAGACGGTGCGGCGGCTGCGCGAGGACACCATCGACCGTCCCTTCCGCGACCACCCCGACCCCACCGGGATGGTGGCGGAGATGCTGGCGGAGCGCGAGCCGCTCTACCGCCTGGCCGACCTGAACATCCCGACGGACGGCCGGCCCCCGGAGGCGCTGGCGTTCGAGGTGGAGCAGGTGGTGCGGACGCGGGGGTGCTGGGCGGGGTGACCGCCCCGCCGGTCACTGCAGCTCGGCGACGATCTCCTCGAACTCCATGGCCATGCTGGGGTGGCCGTGGCGGAACGCCGCCTCGATCCCCTTCTCGTACGCGTCGCGGGCCTCGTCGTCGTTGCCCAGCTCGCGCAGGGCGTGGCCCAGCCGCCCCCAGGCGTTCCCCTGGTCGTTGGCCAGGCGCAGGTAGGCGCGCAGCTCCTTGACCACCGCCTCCCACCGCCCCGCCTTCTCGTACTCCAGCGCCAGGCCGAAGCGCGGACGGGGATCGTCCGGGCTCTCCTCGGCCATCTTCCGCAGGCTTTCGATCCGCGAGCTCACCCGCTCTCCTCCGTGGACGGGTCGGTGGCGCGGCGGCGGGAGGGATCCCGCCGCCGGGAACGCGCAATGTAGGCGGCGGCCTCGGACGGGGCCACGCCGCGCCTCAGGTGCGGCGGAACGCCATCACCGCGGCCACGCCGAACGCCGCGCCCAGCAGCGCCAGCCCGCCCAGCGTGGCCACGCGGTCGCGCGGCACCCCCGCCAGCGCGCGCCGCCATCCCGGCTCCTCCACGTACGACGGCCGCGCCTCGCTCTCCGCGTCGAACGCCACGGGCGAGTCCTCGTCGGGCTGGGAGGCGGCGCGGTGCTCGGGACGCACGACGCGGGTGGCGCCGCAGTCGGGGCAGCGGGCGCGGCCGGAGCCGCGGGCGCTGCGGTTGGCGTAGGCCATGGGAGCGCCGCACTCGGTGCACTCCACGCCCGCGGGAGCGGGGCGGATGGAGGAGTAGAGGGCGTGGCGGCTCATGCCCAGGCGCGCCGCCAGCTCGTCCACGGTGTCGCCGCTCTGCCAGTAGAGCCGGTTGGCGCCGGCGCGGATGCGCTCGGGGCTCTCGATCACGTCGCTCATGGGGGCTTCCGGTGGATGGGGAGAGGACCTTCGGCCTCCCTCGCGCGCAGGGGACGTGCCATCCCCCGCGGCGGGGCTCGTGGAGATGGTACGCGCGGCGGCCGCGCCGCGTTGTCCGCTCCCCCCGGAGGGCGTATCTTTCCCCTCCACCGAACGCCGGAGGAGCCGCACGCGAAGCGCTGCCGGATCCTGGAAACCCTCAGATCCGTCCTTGAGCAGAGCAGCGACCTCCGGAGCCTCCCCCGCCCCACCCGCGGCCGACCCGCTGGCGCCCGCGCGCGCGCCCGCCCGCGGCCGCTCGCCCCTCGCGGTCGTCTTCCTCACCGTCTTCCTCGATCTCGTAGGCTTCGGGATCGTGATCCCGCTGCTCCCGCTGTACGCGGAGCGCTTCGGGGCCGGGCCGGTGGCGGTGACGTGGCTGGTGGCCGTCTTCTCCCTGATGCAGTTCCTGGTCGCCCCCTGGTGGGGCCGCCTCTCCGACCGCGTGGGCCGGCGCCCCGTCCTCCTGGTCGGCCTGGCGGGCTCGGCCGCCTCGTACCTCCTCTTCGGCCTGGCCGGATCGCTGGTGACGCTCTTCGTCGCGCGCTCTCTCGCCGGGATCATGGGGGCGAACGTGGGGGTGGCGCAGGCGTACGTGGCGGACGTGACGGAGCCGCACGAGCGGGCCCGGGGGATGGGGATGATCGGGGCGGCGTTCGGGCTGGGGTTCATCTTCGGCCCCGCCATCGGCGGGCTCCTGGCCCGCTTCGGCCCGGCGGTCCCGTTCTTCGCCGCCTCCGCGCTCTGCGCGGCGAACGCGATCGTGGCGGTCTTCGTCCTTCCCGAGTCCCTCCCGCCCTCGCGCCGGGGCGTGCCGCGCGCGGACGGGCTGCGCGACCGGCTGCGGGGGATGCGGCGGGTGATGGGGACGCCCGGGCTGCGGGGCGTCTACGCGGCGTCGTTCCTCATCACGCTGGCGCTGGCGGCGCTGGAGGCGACGTTCTCGCTCTGGGGCGACCGGCGCTGGCGCTTCACGCCGGAGCAGGTGGCCTGGGTCTTCGCGTACATCGGCGTGGTCGCCGCGGTCGTGCAGGGCGGCCTGGTCGGTCGGCTCTCGCGGCGCCTGGGGGAGCGAAGGCTGGCCGCCCTGGGCGCGGCCGTCCTGGCCGCGGGCCTGGTGGGCATCGCCCTCGCCCCCACCCTCGCGCTGCTCGCCCTCGCCCTGGCCGCCTTCGCGTTCGGGCACGGGACCACGACGGCGGCGCTGTCGGCCCTGGTCTCCCGCGCCGCCGGGCCCACGGAGCAGGGCCGCCTCCTGGGCGTCTCACAGTCGCTCGGCGCCCTCGGCCGCGTCGTCGGGCCGGCCTGGGGCGGGATCGCCTTCGCCCGGGTGGGGATCGGCGCGCCCGCCCTCTCCGCGGCCCTGATCGCCCTCGCCGCGCTCGGCGTCGTCCTCACCACCCGCGCGGGAGATTCCGCATGATCCGCTCGCCCGGCCTGCGCCCCGGCGCCCGCGTGGCCCTGATCGCCGGCGCCGGCCCGCTCACGGCGGAGGGGGTGGACCGCGCGGAGGCCCGCGTGCGCTCCTTCGGCTGGGAGCCGGTGACGGGCGCCCACGCGCGGGTGCGCCGCGGCTACCTGGCGGGATCGGACGAGGAGCGGCTGGCGGACCTGACCGCCGCGCTGGCGGGCGACAACGACGCCATCTGGTTCCTGCGCGGCGGCTACGGGACCATGCGCATCCTGCCGCGCGTGGACTGGGCCCCGCTGGTCGACCGCCCGCGCCCGCTGGTGGGCTTCAGCGACAACACCGCGTTCCACCTGGCCGCGCTGCGATACGGCGTCGTCACCTTCCACGGCCCGCATCCGGCATCCGCCGGCCTGGGCGCGTTCGGGGAGACGTGCCTGCGCCGCCTGCTGGAGGACCCGGCGCCCGCCGGCCTCCTCCCGTTCCCCGGGGACGGCGGACGGGCGGAGACGATCGCCGGGGGCGTGGCGGAGGGCCTGCTCACCGGGGGCAACCTCTCCCTGGTCGCCGCGCTCTGCGGGACGCCGTGGCAGGCGAAGGCGAAGGGCGCCATCCTCTTCCTGGAGGAGGTGGGGGAGGCCGGCTACCGCGTGGACCGCCTGCTGACGCAGCTCCGCATGTCCGGCGTGCTGGACGGCGTGGCGGGGATCGCGCTGGGCGCCTTCACCGAGGTGGGGGACGAGGGGAAGCCGGGGCTCCCCACGATGGCGGAGGTGCTGGCCGACCGGCTGGGCGACCTGGGCGTGCCCGTCGCCCTGGGCTTCCCCTTCGGCCACGTCGACGAGAGCTGGACGCTGCCGATGGGGGTGCGCGCGCGGATGGACGCGGGCGCGGGGACGCTGGAGGTGCTGGAGCCGGCCGTGGGCGGAGGCGGATGACGGCGCCGACGCGCTTCGCCGTGGGGCTGGAGGAGGGCCCCGACGGCGCCGTGATGGCGCACGCGCTGACGCTCCCGGGCTGCGCGGCCGCCGGAGCGGACGCGCCCGCGGCGCTGGCGGCGTTCGAGCGCGCGCTCTCCGAGTGGCTGCGCCTGTTGGCCTTCTTCCGCGAGCCGGTGCCCGCGGACGACGCGGAGCTGGAGATCGCCGTGGACGAGTGGCTCGCCACCCACGCGCACGTCTCCGCGGGCGAGACGACGGCCTGCTTCGCGGCGGACCTGGCGGCGGTGAGCGAGGCGGAGGTGGACGTGGCGCTCCGGCGCCTGGGCGAGCTGCGCGCGCTGCTGCTGACGCGGGTGCGCCCGCTGCGCGAGGAGGGGCTGGACGGGCCTTCGGCGGGCGGGTGGACGCTGCGGCGCGTGCTGGAGGAGCTGGCGCGGGCGCAGTGGCTGACGCTCTCGGGGCTGGGCTCCACGCCGATGGGAGAGGCGCCCGCGGACCGCACGCTCGCCCGGCTGGACACGGCGCTGGCGATGGTCGTGCAGCGCTTCGCGCACCTGCCTCCGGAGGCGCGGGGGGCGCGGCTGGAGATCGACGGCGAGGAGTGGACGCCGCGGAAGGTGCTGCGGCGGCTCCTCTGGATCGAGTGGACGATGGGGCGCACGGCGGTGGCGATGCTGGAGGGGGCGGGGCGGACGGCGTAGGACCCGCTCTCGGCCGAGGGTGCGACGACGGAGGCCCTTACCCGGCGGGGCTCGGGCGCCGATGGTGGGTTTCCCCCGGCGCCCGTGAGAGCCGCGGCGGACGACGTCCGGACCACGGCCTCCCGGAGTACGCCGACTTCCCTTTCCGCGACGACGATGAAGATCTACACGAAGACGGGTGACGGGGGTGAGACGGGGCTCTTCGGGGGGCAGCGGGTGCGGAAGGACCACGTGCGGGTGGAGGCGTACGGGGAGGTGGACGAGCTGAACTCCCTCGTCGGCCTGGCCTGCGTGCACCTGGAGGCGGAGGGGCTGGCGGAGGTGGTGGAGGGGCTGCGCGAGGTGCAGGCCGACCTGTTCACCGTCGGCGCCAACCTGGCCACGCCCCGGCCCGAGGACGGCGGGAAGGAGAACCCGTACATCCCCGCGCTGCCGGAGGGGCGCGCCGAGGCGCTGGAGCGGTGGATGGACCGGTCCGACGAGGAGCTGGAGCCGCTGCGCGCCTTCATCCTTCCCGGCGGCACCCCGGCGGCGGCCACGCTGCACCTGGCGCGCACCGTCTGCCGGCGCGCGGAGCGGCGGGCGGTCACGCTCTCGCACGAGGCGCACCTGGACCCGGCGCTCGTCGTCTACCTGAACCGCCTCTCCGACCTGCTCTTCACGCTGGCGCGCCTGGCCAACGCGCGGGCGGGGCGGGCGGACGTGCCCTGGACGCCCAACCCGCGCTAGTGCGGGGCGCGCGGAAGGTGTAGATTGCGGGTTGGTACATTGCTGTACGAAACGGGTGAACCCGCGAAGGAGATACCGACGATGCCCTATCCCGAGATGATGGTCTCGCCCATGCGCCAGGAGCTGACGCAGCTCGGCGTGCGCGAGCTGCGGACCGCCGACGAGGTGGACGAGGTGCTGGGCCAGGCGCAGGGGACCGCGCTGGTGGTGGTGAACTCCATCTGCGGGTGCGCGGCGCGCAACGCCCGCCCCGCGGTCGCGATGGCGCTGCAGGGCGACCGCAGGCCGGCGACGCTGGCCACGGTGTTCGCCGGCCAGGACGTGGAGGCCACCGCCCGCGCCCGCGGCTACATCCACGGCTACGGCCCGTCGTCGCCCTCGATCGCGCTGCTCAAGGACGGCGAGGTGGCGTTCATGCTGGAGCGCCACCAGATCGAGGGACGCACCGCGGACGAGATCGCGCGCGACCTGCAGGGGGCGTTCGAGCAGCACTGCTGACCCGAGGCGCCGCGACCCCTCCGCGGGGTTGAGAAAGTCGTTGCAACGCATTATCTTGACGGCCGCTCCGGAGAGCATCTGTTTCTCCCCGGAGCGGCCGTCTTCCGTCACCGACCGCCGGCCCGGCCGGCATCCTTCGTAGAGACGTCCCACGGCAAACCCGCCGAAAGGCGGCGACGCAAAGCCACGAGGCTACCGCGGTCCCCCTGGACGCCGCCACGCCAGTCGAGCCGAACACCCCGGAAACCGCTCCAGCGACCTCGCCCTCGTCCGGCGACCTTCCGGCAGGACCGCCGGCGCCCCGCACCTTCCGCGGCGCGCCGCACCCGAAACGGCAAACCCGTCGAAAGGCGGGGACGCAAAGCTACGAGGCTACCGCGGGGACGTCCGGGGACCCGCCACGCCAGTCGAGCCGCCGAAGCACAGAGACCCCATGAAGCTCCGCAGCATCCTCGCCGCGCTGGCCGCGCTCTCCGCCGCCGGCTGCGAGCAGGCGTCCCAGACGCTCCCGTTCGACGGCCAGCCCGAGACCCCCGTCTCGCGCGCCGTGCCCGCCGAGGGCGGCACCATCAGCACCACCGCGGGCGCGTCCGTCGCCCTTCCGGCCGGCTCCGTGGCCGCCGGGACCGTCGTCACCCTCACGCCGGGCGCCGCGCCCGCGTCGTCCGCCAGCGGCACCGCCGCGAGCGCCCGCGCCTTCGCGCTCGCGCCCGCCGGGATGACGCTGGCCACCCCCGCCGGGGTGGACCTGGCCCTGAACGGCGCCGGCGAGCGCGCCTGGCTGGCCTCGCTCGTCGTCCGCACCCCCACGGGTGTGGCCGAGCTGGGCGACGCCGACGTTGACCTGGCCAACGGCATCGTCCGCGGCAGCATCCCCACGCTGGGGACCGTCTCCGCCGTCCTTCCCGAGCCGGGCGCCGTCCTCCGCGCCACGGCGCTCACCTCCGCCTCGGCCTCGCAGGCCGCCGCCCCGCGCGTGCAGCTCGCGACGGGCACCACCCGCGTGCTCCGCGGCGCCTGCGGCGGCGCGGGGAACCGCTGCTCCGCGCTCTCCGTGCAGGTGTCGCCGAACCTGCTGGAGAGGGTGGACACCGTCGCCGTCGTCTTCCCCAGGCTCTCCGGCGAGATCCGCGTCTCCGGCGCGTCGGCCACCGGCCGCCTGGTGCTGACCGCGCCCGTGCGCGCCCGCCTGGCCTCGAAGGCCAGCGCGGTGACGCTGCCCTCCACCATCACGGCGGAGCCCACCGCGTCCACCGTGGTGACCGAGACGGCGGGCCGGGTGACGCTGACCCACGTGAAGGTGACCGGCCGCTCCGCGGCGCGGACGGCCGAGACGCTGACCACGCTCGTGGTGACGTACGAGGGGAGCCAGGCCTGGATCCGCCTGGAGCACGGCTTCCAGGCCACCCTGGGCCCCGACGGCCCCGAGAACGTGACCGTGGCGGCGCGCATCCCGCTCCTCCGCGAGCAGTAAGGGGGCGACGATGCGCAGCACGATCGCACGCGGCGCCCTGGCCGCCTCGCTGGCGGCGCTCGCCGCCTCCACCCGCGCCGAGGCGCAGGTGACGCTCACGCCGGCCGCCCTGGGCACGGGCGGCGCCTACGTGGGGCTGGCCCGCGGGCACGAGTCGCTCTTCCTGAACCCCGCCAACCTGGGACTCGGGGGCACCCCCTTCTGGTCGCTCGCCTTCCCGCAGGTGGGGGTGGGCACCGGCTTCGTGGGGATGCGGTCCGGGGACCTGCCGGACTACATCGACTACGACGACCTGGAGCAGCCGCGCCGCGACGAGCTGCTCTCCGCCGTCCCCGCCTCGGGGCTGCGGACGGAGCTGGACGTGCGCGTGCCGCTCTTCGTCGTGCAGCGCGGCCGCTTCGCGGTGGGCGTGGCCTACGGGGCGGTGGTGGAGCAGACCATCGGGCGCGACCTGGTGGACCTGGTGCTGAACGGCTACCAGGCGGGCCGCACGGACTACGCGGTGGGGAACACCGTGGGCACGCGCGCCACCTTTTTGGACGTGGCCGCGGGCTACGGGCGGAAGGTGGGCCCGGTCGCGCTGGGCGTGACGGGCCACTGGATCCAGGGGCGCACGCTCTCGCGCTCGCGCCTCTTCGAGCCCCGCTTCGACATCGAGGCCGAGGACGTGGAGATCGAGTACCGCGAGGTGATAGCCCGCGGCGGCAACGGCTGGTCGGTGGACGTGGGCGCCGCGGTGGAGCCCACGTCCAACCTGGTGGTGAGCGCCGCCGTCTCCAACGCCTTCGGAAAGATGGAGTGGACCGACCGCCTCACCACGCGGTCGGTGACGCTGGACCGCGCCGTGTTCGAGGCGCGGGAGGCCGGCGCGGTGGTGGAGGAGCTGCAGGACAGCGAGCAGCCGGTGGACCCGGAGGCGGTCCCGCTCTCGGTCTTCCGCGCGGCCGAGGGGCTGTACGACCGCGCCTTCTTCCCCGCCACGCTGCGCGCCGGCGCCGCCTGGACCCGTTCGTCCAGCGGAACGAAGCTCAGCGGCCAGTACCAGCACGCGCTCACCGAGGGCCGCCTGGCCGGCGGATGGGACCGGCAGCTTGGGGTGGGCGTGGAGCAGAAGGTGCCTTTCGCCACGCTCCGCGCCGGCTTCGCCAGCAACCTGGCGGACGCGCGGATGATCACCGGGGGCGTCCGGCTCGGGCCCGTGCAGGTGGGCGTGGGCCGCACCTCGCGCGAGCTGCGGGGCGGCGCCTCGCAGACCGGCTGGGTGGGCACGTTCGGCCTGACCGTGCGCACCACCG
Source organism: Longimicrobiaceae bacterium (assembly GCA_030146875.1). Classification (GTDB taxonomy): domain Bacteria; phylum Gemmatimonadota; class Gemmatimonadetes; order Longimicrobiales; family Longimicrobiaceae; genus JASLAX01. The sequence continues at coordinate 94,143 of JASLAX010000158.1, read as the reverse complement.
GCAGCATCCGGTAGCGCCGACGCCGGCGGACGTCGTGCGTCGACGTGCCGCGAGGAGGACCGGAGGACCCCGCGGAGAGCGTTCCGCGGGGTCCTCCGCCGTCCTCCCTCCCTGACACTCCGAACGGGACAATCGTTTTACGGCTCCACTTCCCTTCCCTCCCGCGCCCACCCGCGGCGGGTCTCGCACCCGCGCGCCTGGCGTCGGGGGCGCGTACCTGGGCCTCGCCCGCGGCCACGAGGCGCTCTTCCTCAACCCCGCCAACCTGGGGCTCCGCGGCACGCCGCGCTGGTCGCTGGCGTTCCCGCAGGCGGGCACGTTCGAGGGAACGGACCCCGGCTCCCTGCTGGAGCGGCTGGAGGCGAGCGAGACGGAGGCGCAGGCGGAGTCGTCCCCGCTCACGGCGCTGATCGTGGCGGACGACCTGTACCGTGACGCCTACTTCCCCGCGACGCTCCGCACCGGCGTGGCGTGGACGCTCCCCCGGACGCGCACCTCGCTCGCGGCCGGGTACCAGGAGGTGCTGACGGAGGGGCGCCTGGGCGGCGGGTGGGACCGGCAGCTCTCCGCCGGGATCGAGCAGAAAGTCCCGCTCGCGACCCTGCGCGGGGGCGTCGCCACGGACCTGCGGGAGGCGCGGATGCTCTCCGGCGGCCTGTCGCTGGGGCCGCTCCAGGTGGGCGTCGCGCGCACCTGGCAGTCGCTCCCCAACGGTGCCGAGCGCAGCGGCTGGGTGGGCGACTTCGGGCTCAGCGTGCGGACCACGGTCACCCTGCGCTAGGGACTGGGGCGGAGGGCGCGGGAGGACGGCGGGACGGCGGCGGAGGGAGGCGGAGAGGGCGGAGGAGAGCGCCGGGAGGGCGGCGGACGCGGGCGCGTTCGCCGCCCCCCCTCGTCCGGGGGCCGTATCACCGTTTCGGCGGGCGCCCGGGGTGGCACCCGCCGGCCTCCCACGTGCGAATGCCGGGCGTCCTACCTTCCGGCACGGGGCCGGGCGGGGGTGAGAGGACCGAAGGAGGGAGCATGGAGATCACGACCGAGACCACCACGCCCGCGGCGTTCGCGCCCGGCGTGGAGACGGGGATCCCCACCCCCGCGCCGCGGCCGGGGTGGATGCCCGGCACGGAGGTGCGCGTGGGCGACGGGGAGTCGCTGGCGCGCTTCCTGGGGTGGTTCTCGCTGGGGCTGGGCGCGGCCGAGCTGATGGCGCCCGAGCGCCTGACGAAGGCGCTGGGGATGAAGGGGCGGGAGGACCTGGTCCGCCTGTACGGCGTGCGCGAGATCGGGACGGGGCTCGGGATCCTCTCCCGGCGGCACCCCACGGAGTGGATCTGGGCGCGCATCGCCGGCGACCTGCTGGACCTGGCCACGCTGGGCGGCGCGCTCGCCGGGCGCAACCGGAAGCGGGACAACGTGCTGGCGGCCATCGTGGCGGTGGCGGGCGTGACCGCGCTGGACGCGGCCTGCGCCCGGATGCTCGCGAGCGAGGAGCGGCACTGACCGCTCCCGCGCACCAGGCGCCGGCGCCGGACGGAGCCGGGGCCGCCGCCGCACCACGGCGGCGGCCCCTCCGGCACGGGCCGAGGCACAAACCGGACAACGGGAGGATGGGATGAAGGCGCTCACCTGGCACGGCCGCGCGGACATGCGCTGCGACGACGTACCCGACCCCACGATCGTGGACCCCACCGACGCGATCGTGCGGATCACGTCCACCGCCATCTGCGGGTCGGACCTGCACCTCTACGACGGCTTCAACCCATTCATGGAGCCCGGCGACATCGTGGGCCACGAGCCCATGGGAATCGTGGAGGAGGTGGGGCGCGACGTGAAGCGGATCAAGAAGGGCGACCGCGTGGTCGTCCCCTTCACCATCTCGTGCGGGACCTGCTGGTTCTGCGAGAAGACGCTGTACTCGCTCTGCGACACCTCCAACCGCAACGCGGACCTGGCGAAGAAGGTGATGGGCCACACCACGGCGGGGCTCCTGGGCTACTCGCACCTCACCGGCGGCTACGCCGGCGGGCAGGCGCAGTTCCTCCGCGTGCCGTTCGCGGACGTGGGTCCCCTGCGCATCGACTCCGACCTTCCCGACGACCAGGTCCTCTTCCTCTCCGACATCTTCCCGACCGGGTGGATGGCGGCGGAGAACGCGGACATCGAGCCCGGCGACGTGGTGGCGGTGTGGGGGTGCGGGCCGGTGGCGCAGTTCTGCATCCAGAGCGCGTGGATGATGGGCGCCGGGCGCGTCATCGCCATCGACACCGTTCCCGAGCGCCTGGAGATGGCGCGCAGGCACGGGCGGGCAGAGACCATCGACTTCAAGGAGGAGCCCGTCTACGACCGGCTGATGGAGATGACGGGCGGGCGCGGCCCGGACCGATGCATCGACTCCGTGGGCATGGAGGCGCACGCCACCGGCAGCATCGACGCGCTGTACGACAAGGCCAAGACGATGATGCTGCAGGAGACCGACCGCCCCCACGTGCTGCGCGAGACCATCATGTGCTGCCGCCCCGGCGGCACCATCTCCGTGCCCGGGGTCTACCTGGGCGTGGGCGACAAGATCCCGCTGGGCCCCTGGATGAACAAGGGGATCACGCTCAAGACCGGCCAGACGCACGTGCCCCGCTACTACGAGCCGCTCCTGCGCCGAATCGAGAGCGGTGAGATCGACCCCTCGTTCGTCATCACCCACAAGGTGCCGATCGAGAAGGGCCCGGAGATGTACAAGACCTTCCGCGACAAGAAGGACGGCTGCATCAAGGTGGTCCTGGATCCGTGGGCTTCCTGACCCGGATCCGTATCGCGCGGAGGACGCGGAGGACGCGGAGGGGCTCGGTTCCCCGCCGCGTCCTTCCGTCTCGTGCCGCGGGAACGTCTCTTTCACGCGGAGACGCGGAGGACGCGGAGACGCGGTGGCGTCCGCCGGCCGAGCGACCCTCCGTCTCGCGCCGACGCCACGTTCTTGAGGGGAGTTCGGGGAGTTGTGGGAGTATAGGGTGGCATCCCTCGTTTCCCTGAACCCCAAACTCCCTTCCGAACACGTCGCCGGCCGCGCGCGACGTTCCTGGCCGAAGCGAACGGGGATTCGAGGGCGGAGGGCGGGCGTTCTTGTGCGGCGGGGCGGCGAGAGCGCATATTCCGAGCGTTCCCGGCGGGCTCGAACGAACGTCCACCCGGCCGCGCCGCGGCCTCCCCCCGCCCGCCCAGACCCCGGCACAGGATGCCCGCATGACGACCGCCACCTCGCCCTCCAGCGCGCCCAGGGTCGTGCCCCAGAACGCGGTGGACAACGACACCATCCCCAAGATCTTCCTGAAGGCGGTGGACCGCTTCCAGTACCCGGACGCGGTGCACCACAAGCGCGACGGGCAGTGGCGCACGCTCTCGCACAAGGAGGTGGAGGAGCGGGTGACGCGCCTGGCCGCCGCGCTGGCGTCGTCCGGGGTGGAGCCGGGCGACCGCGTGGCCATCCTCTCCGAGAACCGGCCCGAGTGGCTGATCTCGGACTACGCCGTCACCGGCATGGGAGCGGTCGACGTCCCGCTCTACCCCACGCTTCCGGCCAACCAGATCGCCTACATCCTGAACGACTGCTCGGCCAAGGTGGTGCTGGTCTCCAGCCGCGACCAGCTGGCCAAGATCCAGCAGATCCGCGAGCAGCTTCCCGCCGTGGAGCAGGTGATCGCCTTCGACGACCCCGGGGCCGCGCCGGGCGTGCAGTCGTTCGCGGCGGTGCTGGAGGGCGGGGCCCGCGCCATCGCCGACGGGCGGGCGGGCAGCTTCCGCGAGCGCGCCCTGGCCGTGCAGCGCGACGACCTGGCCACGCTGATCTACACCTCCGGCACCACGGGGAACCCGAAGGGGGTGATGCTCACCCACTTCAACCTGGCCAGCAACGTGGCCGCCGCGCGCCAGCAGGACGTGATGCAGCCGGGGTCCGACGACCTGGCGCTCTCGTTCCTGCCGCTCAGCCACGTGTTCGAGCGGATGGTGGACTACTGGTACTGGGACGTGGGCGTGCGCATCGCCTACGCCGAGTCGGTGGAGAAGGCGATCGACAACTTCGCCGAGGTGCACCCCACGCTGGCCGTGTCGGTGCCGCGCCTCTTCGAGAAGATCTACGCCAAGGTGACCGGCGGCACGGGCATCAAGGGCAAGCTCTCCGCCTGGGCGGTGAAGGTGGGAGGGCAGGTGGTGGACGAGCAGATCGCCGGGCGGGAGCCGGGCGGCGTGCTGGCGCTGCAGTACAAGCTGGCCGGCAAGCTGGTGTACTCCAAGCTCAAGGCGCGCACCGGCGGGCGGCTCAAGCTGTTCATCTCCGGCGGCGCCCCGCTCTCGGGCGACATCGCCAAGTTCTTCGTGGCGGCCGGCCTGCCCGTGTACGAGGGGTACGGGCTCACGGAGAGCTCGCCGGTGATCGCGGTGAACCGCCCCAGCCAGTGGGCGCTGGGCACCGTGGGCCCCGTCGTTCCCGGGGTGGAGGTGCGGATCGCGGAGCAGGGCGAGATCCTGGCGCGCGGCCCCAACATCATGAAGGGCTACTGGAACAACCCGGAGGCGACGGCCGAGGCGATCGACGCGGACGGGTGGCTGCACACCGGCGACGTGGGCGAGATCACGCCCGAGGGGAACCTGCGGATCACCGACCGCATCAAGAACCTGATCGTCACCGCGGGCGGCAAGAACATCGCACCGCAGCCCATGGAAAACCTGGTGGCGCTCTCGCCCTTCATCTCGCAGGTGGTGATGCTGGGCGACAAGCGGCCGTTCCCCACCATGATCCTGGTGCCGGACTTCGAGAACCTGACGCCGTGGGCGCAGGCCCAGGGGCTGGACGTGTCCGACAGGGCACGCCTGCTGGAGCAGCCGAAGGTGCGCGAGCACCTGGAGCAGGAGGCGCTGGCCCGCCTGCAGGGCTACGCCAAGTACGAGCTGCCCAAGAAGTTCTACCTGATTCCCGAGGAGTTCTCGGTCAACTCCGGCACGCTCACCCCTACGCTGAAGGTGAAGCGCAAGGTGGTGGAGAACAACTACAAGGACGCGATCGAGGCCATGTACACGGGCTCGCCGGAGTGAGCGGGAGCCCCGCCTGAGCGCTCCCGCACGGGCGCCGCGCCTCTTCACGGCGCGGCGCCCCGCCCCCGGGCACATCATGCGCCTGCTGGCGGCGCAGAAGGACCTTCCCCTCTCCTATCCCGAGGCCGGCCGCACCCGCGACGGCACCCTTCCCGCCGGCTACCCCGTCAACCGCCACCGCGCCCCCATCGGCTCCGGACGCGCCGACTTCGAGGCGGCCGTCTTCGCCATGCGCGAGTGGGCCGTCTACGACCTGCCCTGGACGCAGCTCTGGCCACTTGATGCGCGGGTGGAGGTGGGGCGCGAGGTGGCGGTGCTGGTGCGCCACTTCGGCTTCTGGTCGCTGAACCCCTGCCGCGTGGTCTACGCGGAGCGCGAGGAGACGGAGGAGGGGGAGCGCTTCCAGCTCGCCATCGGCACGCTGCCCTGGCACGCGGAGCGGGGAGAGGAGCGGATGCGCGTCGAATGGATCCGCGCCACGGACGAGGTGTGGTTCGACCTGCTCGCCTTCGCCGCCGCCCGCCACCCGCTGGTGCGCCTGGCCCACCCGCTCATGGTCCGGCTCCAGCGCCGCTTCGCGCGCCAGGCCGCGCAGGCCGTCGCCGCCCGCGTCCGCGAGGCGCGGGGGTGAGGTAGGTGCGTCGGAGGAGACTCCATCCGCCCGGATTCCACGGCGTTCGCCGCCTCGCCCACCGGGGGCGTAAAGCCCCCGGCTAAGAACGGCGATCGTCCCTGAGGGACGACATCGGTGCGGTTGCCGGGAGACCGGTCTCGTGGACGGGGGCGCGGAGCGGCGGGAAAGAGGCCAGTCCGCGCAGGCGGACTTCGCGTAGTTGTTGCAGCGATTTCCATCGCCGGCAACGAGGCGGCTCCGGCGGATGCCCGCCGAAGCCGAGAACGTGAGGTGAAGACATCGTCCCCTGCGCGTCGTTCTCCCGCGCGCTCCCCGCCCTCTCCCCGGAAGCGATGAAACCGGAGCAGCGGCAGGTGACCTCGATCCCTCTCGCGGAGCTATGGGACGACGCGGGCCCCGTCGCCGCGACGCGTGGCGAGAGGCTCGGCGCGGCGGAGATCGCGGACCTGCTGCGCCTGGGCGCGGTGCAGTTCGTTGTGGCGGACGGCGGGCACCGGCTCCGCTGGATCGCGGTGGCGGAGACGTACGAGTTCTGGAATACGGAGGCGAAGCGCCGCGTGGTGCCGGCGGAGGCGGAGACGTGGTACCCGGAGGATCGGGAGGGGGGATGCTGCTACGTGGCCACGCGGTGGTCGGGCGACGCGCCCGGGCCACCGATCGTGCTTCTGGAGGGGGCTGCGTCAGCAGGGATCGACAGCTCCGGACGCGCCGCGATCCGGACCTTGTGGACGGCCACCCAGGCGTTTACAATCCGTGCACCTCCGCCGCGGCCATGGTTCCCCCGGCCGCCGTGCACGACCCGCCGTACCCTCCGCAGGAGAGCCCATGCAGAACCCCTTCCGCCCCCGCCGTGTGCCGGCATCCATCCTGGGGCTGGCCGCCGTCGTCGCGCTCTCGGCTTTCGGGCCGTCCGAGCGTCCCCTGGCGCGCGCGTACTGGCTGTTCGAGAGCCTGGCCTACCCAGGCAAGTGCATGGACGTGTACCGGGGAGACCTGTCGGACGGGAACCACGTGGACGTGTATTCGTGCCAGGGCTCGGTGAACCAGAAGTTCGAGCGGCGCGACGACGGCCACGTGGTGGTGCAGAACGGCCAGACGGGACCGCGTGGCTACCAGATGTGCATGGACTACTATCCCACCGCGGGCAACGTGGGCGACCCGGTCCGCATCTGGCCCTGCCGGCCGCTCACCGGCCCGTCCGACTCGCAGCACTGGTACTACCTGGGCTCGTTCCAGTGGATGGGCGGGAGCGGCAACTGCGTGTCGGCGCCGTCCGGCACCAACGGCACGCAGCTCCGCATGGCGGCCTGCAACCCCACGAACCCGCCGTCCAACACGCGCTTCCGCAACCGCACCTGAGCCGCGGCGGCCCCGCCGCCCCCGCTCCGCCGCGCGCGGCGAGACCCCTCCCCGGCACCCTGGCCGGGGAGGGGTCTCGCTTCGTGCGGGCGGCGGGGATCACCCCCGGCCGGCCAGCAGCCGCCCCACGGCGCCGGCGGGGGCGCCGTCCTCGGGCGGCTCCAGCGCGGCGGCCAGGGCATCGGCCAGGGCGGCGGCGTCCGGGGTGGCCGGGGGCGGCTCCTGGTAGCCGGCCTCGGGAAAGACGCCCTCCATCTCCCGCTGCGAGAGCTTGGGGCGGCGCAGCGCGGCCAGCACCTCGCCGGCCTCCTTCTCCCACCGCGCCTCTCCGCGGGCGGTCGCGATCCGCAGCGCCTCGGCGGCGGCGACCTCGGCGCGCGGCCACATGCCGAAGCTCACGGCGGCGCGGGCGGCCTGCACCAGCGAGGCGGCGTGGCCCGCATCCGTGGGGGCGCGGGCGCGCTCGGCCTCCAGCTCGGTCACGGCGGCCTCGTACGCGGGCTCCCAGTCGAGCGCGGCGGCGGCGCGCACGCGCATGGCCAGCAGGAACAGCCCGCGTGCGGGCGGGTGGACGTGCCCCTCCAGCGCGTTCAGCACGCGCTGGGCGCTCTCGGGGTCGCCGAAGCGGTCCAGCATGGCCCACGCGCAGTCGGCGGCCAGCGCGGGGATGCGTCCGTGGCCCTCGCCGTAGGAGTCCAGCGCCGCGGCGGCCCGCCGGGCGCCCGCCTTCAGCTCGCCGCGCTCCAGGTGCAGCAGCGCGGCGCGGTAGCACGCGTCGCCGGCCAGCACCCGCCGCCGTCCGCGGCGCGCGGCGCGGACGGCCCCGTCCAGCAGGCGCAGCGCCTCGTCGCCATCTCCCGCTTCCGTGCGCAGGGCGGCCAGGGCCAGCAGGGCCAGCGCGCGCGCCTCCCAGTGGCCGGCGTCCTCTCCGAGCGCGGCGGCGCGCTCCAGCCAGGCGGCGGCGTGCTCCCCTGCGCCGAGCTTCCGGGCCAGGCGGCCCACCTCGTACGCCAGGCGGGCGTTGCGGGGCGCCAGGCGCGCGGCGGCGTCGCGGAAGAGCGTGGCGGTGGCGGCGGCGCCCATCGTCTCGGCGTGGCCGGCCACGCGGTGGCAGCCCATCGCCAGGGCATCGGCGGCGGAGGGGGTGGGCTCGGGATCGCGGAGCAGGGCGTGGATGGCGCCCAGGGCGTCCGCCACGGGGAACAGCGCGTCCAGGTCGCGCGACGGAGGCTCGCCCCAGTCGTGCGCGGCGCGCTCCCGCGGCGACAGGCGCAGCCACGTACCCACGTCCTCCAGCGTGCGCGCGGCCACCTCTCCCGCGCGGGCCTGGCGCAGCGACTTCAGCTCGCGGCGCACGGTTTCCGCCGGTGTGGCGGCGGCGTCCGGAACGGGTACGGCGGGGGGAAGCTCGTCGGTCATGGCGGCGCTCCGTGCGGGTGAGGGGCGCCGCGTTGGCGCCGTGGCACGGAGGAAAGGGTAGGCATCGGCGGGTACGGGCGGGGAGAGCACCGTTGGTCGGCCGGGGTGGCGGCACCCGTCCGCACTCCCACGTGCGTCATCGCACGGCGGCGAAGGTGTGGCGCTTCGTGGCGGCTCGCGTATGATGGAGGGGCCCGCCCGCCCGGGCGGATTCCCTCACCCCTCCGGAAAAGGACGGACCCCATGCGGCGCTCCCTCGCCCTGCTGCTTCCCCTCGCCCTGATCGCCGCCTCCGCTTGCGGCGAGTCGCCCACTGCATCAGCCCGCGCCGGCGCGCCGCGGTTCGACGGCGGGCACACTGTGACGGGCGGATATCGGGACGGGGGCTTCACGCTGACGGGCGGACATACGATGGGCGGCGGCTACAGCATGACGGCCGGCGTCAAGGAGACACCGGCCGATAGTACGACTACTGAGGAGCGCGGTGGCCATACGACCACCGGAGGACACTAACCTCTACGTTTCGACGACGGCGTGCGCTCCGGCTGCGGGCTGGCTTCCGCTCGTCGTGAGCGAGGAGCCAGCCATCTCCTGAACCGGACATTGAATCGATTGATTAACGAATACAGCCTCTCTTCGTCGGGAACCGGCAACTCACCCGGAGCATCGACCCGCCTAGCCAGTTCGTGGAGAAGCTGATCCGCCTCCTGATGCAGCGACGCCTCGCCGGATGCCAAGGCAGCCGAAACTGCGCTCACCCCATCCGCCTCGGCACCATTCCAATCCCGCAGATGTCGTCGACCGTAACCGAGGTGGATCCAGGCTGCGGCGGCGGGTTGTTCACTGCGCTGGAGCAGCTCTGTTGCACAGGACGCAGCTCTTTCGAACTCGCTCCGCCTGCCAAGTGCCGCAGCCGCCCACGCTACCGTGCTCCAGATCACCGCGCGGTCGGTCTCTTCCTCAACCACGGCTGGTATCCGATTCACGAGGTTGTAAGCCGCACTGTAGTGCCGATTCCGCATCAGCATATAGGCGAGGTTGTGCATCAGATGCGGAAGACACGGGTCGAGTATTGGACATAGATCCAACGCATGCCGGGCCTCTTGGAGTGCGTCGTCGTAACCACCGGTCTCGGCAACGAGTGCGAAGAGATGATGCTGAGCGTAGGCGGCGAGCCGGCGCTTTCCGCTCCGTAGAGCACGACGGACGGCACGTTCATAGAAGGTGCGGGCCACCTTGGAACGGGCGCGATCCTTCTCCAAGGTAGCGCGACCGATGAGGGAGCGAATCGCTTGTTTCCGATTCCGTCTATGTACTGCGAGGGCGAATGCGCGTGAGTGCCACTCCTCGGAGCGCTCGTGCTGGCCAGCGCACCGCCACGCCCACCCAGTATCCTCTGCGAACGCTGGATCGTCTTCATCCAGGAACGCTGCTAGCTCCGCGAACCGTGCCGCCGTGCGGATGAGCGAACGTTTCTCCGCCCAAGCGTACACGTCGTGACACGCCACCGCGAGCGCGCGGGGATCGATCGACCCGCTGGCGGTGACGAGCAGCGAGAACGTCTCCCACGCGGGCGCCAGCTCCGGCACCGCATCGGCGGCCTCCGCGAAGCGCTCGGCGGTGGCGACGCGCGGTTCGGCGGATGCGCGGGCGAACGTGGGCGTCAGCGTCCAGAGCTGCACCTCGCGCGCGGCCAGCCACAGCGCGACGCCCACGTCGCCGTACGGCTCCCACGCCGGCCCCACGAAGTCCGCCAGCACGGCCAGCCCGTCGGGCGCGCGCGGGTCCACCTGCCAGCGCGGCGCGGGCGGGATGGAGAGGCGGCGGCGGGCGGGCGTGGGCGGACCCTCTGCTGCCATCGGGTGCCTGGGGTGCGGGGGGCGGGGCGGCGCTCGTCAGCTCAGGGCGCGAGACGAGCGCGCGGGACCTGCAACAGAGTGGGACGGAGGGGACGAAGGCGCAAGGGAGGTGCAGTCGTTGGAACGTTACAGTTGGCCGAAGACCCTCCAACCGTTGGCTCTGTGTCCGGATGCCAAAGCGGCGGCTACGCGGTTCAGTCGTAGGTGAACGACCTGCCTCTAAGTGCGGCTATTCCTATGAGGGCTCGTTGTCGCGGCTCCCAAGTTCCCACGGAAGCGGTAATCCGAGCCGGTGCAACTTCGCCTCGAGTTCTCTGCCCTCACGACTTACCCGCTGTACCCCGTCACTCACTTGCAAGAATCCACGCGCCTCCGCCTCTCTGCACGCAGCCGAGGAACCGGACCTAAGAGCGACTGCAACGACTTCAGCTTCAGAATCGGAAAGCGAGAGTTTTCGCAACTGATAGTCAGTGAAAGCTTCCCACGTTACTGGGACCCACCGAGCGACGATCTCGCGCCCAATCACCTCCGCGTAGCTCCGAATTTCGTGCTGGGCATGCGGGGCCATGCGAAGGGCGAGAAAATGTAACAGGTTGTGAAGATCGATCTTCCAGTACGCCTCTGTATACGTTGACAAAGGTAAGTCTTTTCGTGCCTGTTCACGTGCAACATCAACTGCAAGTCGCTCTTCGTAAACCTGGCGAGACAGCTGTTGTAACTCGTCCTCTCTAGCTGAGAGTCGCTGGCCGACGGCGGGTGGCAAGTTACCCGAACTGCCCTGACGATTTCCACCCGATTGGAGCCGCCAGTCGTCCGGGTGAGTATGCTGCGCTGAATCAATCGCAACAGAGTAGCGCGTGGAGTACTCGTTGACGTTGGCTGTACGATGACGAATCCACTGACGCCACGTGTCCATCGGGACACGTACGTGTAGCTTGAGTTCGCACATCTCGAACGGAGAGGTGTGGCCATGGCGGTATAAGTACCTGATCAGGCCTCTATCTTCGCGGACCCGCTTTGTTCCTTTTCCGTAGGAAACCCGAGCCGCCTGAACCACTGACTCGTCCGAACCCATGTAGTCAACTACCCGTACAAAACCGTCATCCAAGACAGGGATAGACACACCTAGGATGTCATCCATTTCGGGTACCTGCAGACGTGTGAGCCGTGGGTGTACAGCACTTGGACTCACGTGTCCAGTCTCACGTGCGATCGCGGAGTGGTCTTCAATGCCTCCAAGCGACCCTTCAGCCTCAGCTGGATCCATTCCACGCAGCTCCGGGTGTGATTGCCTTGGGTGACGCGCTTGCTGGTACAAACCGAGCGCGACAGATTAACGCCTCGCCAATGGCCGGCCGGTCGTACGTTTTGCCGCCGACCCCTGCACTCACCCTCCACACGTCAATACCACCGTGCTGAGTAGCGAGAAGAAAACAAAGGAACGTGAACGGCTTTGGCCCGAGTGGGGCGAGGATAACTCGATAGGACTGGGCCTTTAGTCCCAACGTTAGTGAGCCCAACTTTGCGGCGGTCATCGTCATGTCAGCCAGCGGGTACTGTATCACACGATCCGGACCCAACCGTTCTAGCAGCGACCGATTGTTCCGCAGCACTGCACCTACAAACTCCGCATCCAACGCAGGATCTGCATAGAACGCGAAAGTCTCAGCCGCTTCAACGTATCCGGAAAGTCCAATTGCACGCCCCTTCTCATAGCCGAGGCCAAGCAGAAGCGCCGAGCGCGCTTCAGGGATATCAAGACCGGAGAAACCCGGGACGGGGCCCATGTGCGTGTTCGGCATCGGCCTCCGGGGTCTCGCAAACCGCGACGGCGCGTAACTGAAGTATACATCTACCCAGGGTACGTCCGCTTCGACGGAGCGTAGAAAATCCAATGCCCCGGCGTACCAAACGCGTGTCATACTAGTGTAGTCAAACAAAACGCGAACGGGGCGCTCGGAAGCACGTAGCGTCTCGCCAAGAACCTGGCGAACGACAGAATCAGAGTTCCCCTCGGTGGTCAGTAGTTCGTAGCCAGTGTTGTGATACCAACTGTCGTTGTCGCGGCGCGACAGCACCTTCCGATCGGCAAAGCCCAAGGCGACGCGACGTGTGATTTGTGCCGGCGCCACTTGCGACGGAACGAACGTCGATCGGCTCTCATACCCCGAAGCCGCCACGCACAAGTCGAATTGAAGCTGCGTGATGTCCTTCAGTGTACACTGAGTCGACTCAATTAGCCTCACGTGTTCCATCCCAGTTCAAGATCCGCTTGGATAGTTCCAGAATGTGGCACATCGTCATCAATCGCACGATCCGCTCTCCTGCCCCCCTGGTACTCAAGGCACCGACTCAGCGGCACCGCCTCATACAGCCGCAGCGGCAGCCGAAGGGTCGGCGCAAGCCGATAGGATAGGCGGAAACGCCGTCCCACTAAATCGGAACTAATTGCATTCTCCGTCGGGTCAACCAGTACAATTGCACCTTCGTAAACCGCTTTCCGCAGCAATCCCATGAGGGGTTCAGGCACGGCATCGTCGACGACGAAACTCCCATATGGATCCAACGAGAAGCGGCGCTGCGTCAACCCGTGGAAGAAGTAGGCCGCGATGCGCTGCAACAATCCGTAGAGAGTCACCTCCCCGTCCTCGAATTCCGCGGTCGCTTCTGGCAACGCTTGAATCAAGGCGCCGAACTGCTCCGAGACCGTGCGCAGGATCGTTGCTTGCACCTTAGGCCGGATGCGCTGAGGCTGTCCCACTCGGGCCTTCGGCATACGAACTAGTAAATCATCAACTATGCTGATAAGCCAACGCGGGTTCCCATCCGCTACATCGTAGATAGCGTCCTTCCCTGAGTATATAGGTAGGACCTTTCGAGAGCGGCGTGCAGAGGGCGCTCCGTTGCGACCTGGTTTCGTGAAGGCACGTCTGAATAAGACTAGCGGCTTCGCCTTCCGAAGCACTTGGTCACGTTTGGTAATATCCGCCGTGGTGGGATCTGCGGGATTGATTCCGTTCCTCACGAGAACCGCCGCGAACCCCTCGTCGTACGAGGCAAGCTCCCGCATCGCTTCCCAAGTGGGGGAGCCACGCTCGTACTCACTTTCGTCACCGGTCCCGGACAGCGGAGAGGAGCCAAATAGCTCGTCTGGTGATATTGCGGACTTTGTTCGCCTCGCAATGATTGATCTCACCAGTCGATTAGAAAACGGCCGCAGATCGGAATCAGCATGCGGCCACAAGCGAATCGCACGGAAGTCATTTCGCTCCGACGCCCCCGTAAATGAACCTCTCTGTGGAGTAGGACTAGTACTGAGTTTGAACAGGAACTCCGGATGGGTACTGCGCAACTCATTGAACAAGCGCTCTTGTAGCCACGAAGGGGCAAGCTCCAACTCATCGAAGCACAGTGCCCACCGCCGATAAGAAGCAGGCCGAAATAAGAGGTCGAAGGCGCCACATGCGACACTCGCGGCCGCGATGTAGTCTAGGAAGAAGTATTCGGGAAGATGGCTAAGGTCTGGATCAATCTCGTAAGCGCTAACCGCCCGCTCGGCCAACGAGTAGAGACTACTGATCCTCGATCGTAGTGCCTGTTGCACACCTTCAAAAGTTGGCACCGTCCGAGGGAGTTTCCACTCAGAAACGAGAGTTGCACACACACTCGTTTCCCGTACTAGATCAACTCCATACTTATACTGAACCACATCTTGAAACGTCCTACAAACCGCGTGTAGTACGTTAGTTGTCACGGCTGCCTGGGAGAAGCGCTGGGTTAGATCTGGATACCCCGAGAGCCGCTCGAGCGAATGGCGGAGTTGATGCTGCCAGTGGACATCTGTTGGGATATAGATCGCGCAGAACGGGATCTGCTCACGCAGGATTTCTGCCCGTGGGTCAGCCCATGTATAAAGTGCCGGCGTGGTCAGCATCTTCAAGAGCGTCGTCTTACCACTCCCACGCGGACCAAGTAATACCACATTGCTGTTCAGGCACAATTCTTCAAAGCGCTCATGTGCAACGAACGTACGCGCGACATCCTCCGGTGAGAGATGCCGGGCGTTGAAGGACTCTGACGTAGAGTACAGCATGCGTTCCACCTAGGCTCCTATGAACGAACTACGTGACGAGGCAACCCTGTCTCAGGGGAAACGCTAATTTCTATACCGTGCACACGGAGCAACTCTGCACTGACGGACTCAAGGTGCGCAGGCGTGACATACGACAAATCAGGTAGCGATTGTGTCACATCGGCCCACATTAGCACCGTGGTCGGACCGGCTAACGACAGGCGTGCAATGTCAGCAGCAAGTGCGCTCGGATCCAGCAAACAGCCGAATCCGGTATCGGACGGTATCCCATGAAGGCGCGGATGCGCAGGCCCCCAGCCCTTCCCGTGACTGTAGGCCCAACTCTTTATCCGACCAGCTTGGGTGGTATTAAGAGCCGCGTGGGCTTCTAGCTCGACAATATGGAAGAGGTTCCCAGCATCGAAGAACCGTGCACTGATGGCAGCGAAGCTACCCGCCGCAAAGATCACCATCTGCTGACCCGCTGCATCATAATACCTGAGACGCGGATGATGCTTGTGCCCATGAACAACGACTCGCACACCATGCTCACCGAGGCGGTCAAGAAGTAGACTCCCGTTAACCATCAAGTCCTCGGAACCTAGGCCCGAATCCTCATGCGGTATCGGATGGTGATGCACAAGAGCTACTTGGGGCTGGCGAGATGGTAATCCTCTGAGCCTCCGATCCAGATTTGAGAGTAGTTCGGGCGTTACGGAACCTCGCTCAGCCTGTGCTACCGAGTGATGCTCAGCAACGCTATTAATCACAACTATGCGTACCGCAGGGTGGTCAATGATGGTAAAGCCATCATTCCAAAACTCGCTGCGCTGAGAATCGTCTGCAAGTGGATAGTCTCGAGCAACGTGTCGGGACATATGAAACGCGTTTGGGTGATGCTTCTTTCGTGAATCCACGTCGTGATTGCCAAGAGTAGTTGCGATGAGAGTAGCACCAAGTGCAGCAGAAATTTCCTTTACGGCGGCCCACCCCCCCACCATTCCGGCTTGACTCACTTTGTCGGCGATATCTCCTGGTACAAGCACAACATCAGCTCGAAGATTAGCCTCCCCTATGACGTCTAGCAGAGATTGAACGGGATGGTTCCCGGCCGGCAAACGCAACGAGTCGGAGAGCAGGTAAGAAACCTGCTGCTCACCCTTCTTTGGTGTCGTTTGACAGTGAAGGTCACTAAGAACAGCGATATTAACGGTCATTTACTTAAACAGAAGGCGTTAGAAGGTTCGTCACGAGCACCTCCTTTGCGGTGCCACGGTGCTTCGCGAAACCTGAGATGTTCCTATGTGTGCTAACGCGTTTGACTTTCCAGGCACCCGTCAGCATCTCGACCTCGGGGCAGTCCGCATAGCTCAGCACGAACGTAGCCCCTGCGCCGGCGATAAAATCAAGAACGCCTCGGAGACGTTGCAAGTCTTCCAAGCCAAATGTATGCGGCCCGTACTGCCGGAAGATCCGGATATTCTCCACGGCGTAAGGTGGATCAAGGTATACGAAATCGCCAGCGGTGACCTCAGATCGCACAAGGTTCTCGAAGTCATCCCGGCGAAGGTCCGCCCGGCTGAGGACCTCGACGGCCGCGAGTAGCTCTGGTAGCGTGGGAAGGTCACCGGCCTTGGAGGCGCCGTAAGGCACATTGAACTGCCCACGTAAATTCGTTCGGTATAGACCGTTGAAGCAGAAACGGTTCAGATAAATGAAGCGCGCCGCGCGTCCAACTCTATCTAATTTTGCTGGAATGGTAGATCGCACATGATAGTATGCCTCCTCTCCCTGAGGGAGTGCTGTCATTTGTTCGTGCACTCGCTCAGGCTCCGCCTGTAGTACTTGGTAAGTCTCGATCAATTCGCCATTACTATCACCCAGTAAGGCACGGGTCGGCCGAAGCGCGAAAAATAGGCACGCGGAACCAACGAACGGCTCAACGTAACGCGTATGCGAGCCGTTCCAGTACGGAGTAAGGTGGGGCAGAAGTTTCCGCTTACTGCCGGCCCATCGAAGGAATGAACGTGACATCTGGAGTGGTGGAGGCCCGGCAGGCGGGAAGCGAAGACCGTGAACCTCTAATCGTACTCTTCCTACGCGATCTGTCAACCTCGCAGCTTCCTAGCTTTTCCTCCTTTGCTGGGGGTAGGCTCCGGCACGTCTTCACCACACTCGGGGACAGCAACACTCGCGACCTGGAACCACTCACCGGAATTCGCCGCTACTTCCGGTGTATCGCGCCTCGTTACGCCGAGCAATGCGCAGGAGGTAGACTGACTGCACTGGCGTAGGTGTGCGAGCGAGTGTAGATCACCAGCTGTGCCTTCTACCCGCTCAATCAAACGCATGGAGATTCTCACCAGACGGAGAAATGCAACTTCCACACTGTACCGCCCTGCTGATTGTCGACGTGCAGCAGGGCTTCGACGTGGACCCGGCGTTCTTCGGCGGGGCGCGGAACAACCCGCGGGCGGAGGAGCGCATGGCGGACCTGCTGGCGGCGTGGCGCGCGACGGGGCGGCCGGTGGTGCACGTGCGCCACGCATCGGTGAACGCGCGCTCGCCGCTGCGGCCGGAGCTTCCGGGGCACGCCTTCAAGCCGGAGGTGGCTCCGCTCCCGGGCGAGCCGCAGTTCGTGAAGAGCGCGCACAGCAGCTTCATCGGCACCGGGCTGGAGGAGCACCTGCGCGGGCGCGGCATCGGCACGCTGGTGGTGGTGGGGCTCACCACCGACCACTGCGTGTCCACCACGGTGCGGATGGCGTGCGACATGGGCTTCAGCACGTACCTGGTCTCCGACGCCACCGCCGCGTTCGACACCGTGGGCCCGGACGGCCGCAGGTGGGACGCGGAGACCGTCCACGCCCTCTCGCTGACCGCGCTCCACCAGGAGTTCGCCACCATCGTCACCGCCCGCGAAGCCATCGCCGCCGCCGCCCGCGCCCCCGCGTCCGCCGGCACCTGACTTCTCCCCCGTTCCCGCCGGGGACTTCTCGCGAGGCAAGCGGCGAGAAGGGGAAAAGCACCCGGAGTGGAACGGAGAGTTCGCGGAGCACGCGGTGACTGCGCTCCGTTCTCCTCCGCGAACTCCGTGTACTCCGTGTACTCCGCGTCCCTCTTTCGTCGCCCGCCCCCCCACCGCCAGCCGCCGGAGAGGCGACGAAGCCCGCCGCCCCCACCTCCGCGTCCTCCGCGCCTCCGCGTGAGCCCCCGCAGTCGAAGATGCCGGGTCATCCGACCCATCCGCCCCACCCGCCCGTTCCCTAGCTTTCCACCCGACGGACGAGAGCACCCACTCGACAGTCGGGAGACCCACCGTGAAGCGCAGGACGAAGCGAACCCTGATCGGGCTGGGCGGCGTGAGTACGGCCGCCGTGCTGGCCCTGCTGGTATACGTGCAGCTCCGCTGGGACCGGACGTTCGACGCGCCGTACCCGGGCATCCACGCCAGCACCGACCCGCAGGTGATCGCCCGGGGGAAGTACCTGGCGTACGGGCCGGCGCACTGCGCGTACTGCCACACGCGGGCGGACCAGATGGAGCGCATCGACGCGGGCGAGACGCCCCCGCTGAGCGGCGGGTACGAGTTCCGGCTGCCGCTGGGCACCATCCGCTCCCCCAACCTGACGCCCGACCCGGAGACGGGGATCGGGCGCAGGACCGACCCCGAGCTGGCGCGGACCATCCGCCACGGCGTGAAGGCCGACGGGCGCGCCCTGCTGCCGTTCATGGAGTTCGGCGACCTGTCCGACGAGGACCTGCGGGCCGTGATCTCCTTCCTGCGCTCGCAGCCGGGCGTGCGCCACCGGGTGCCGCCGTACGAGTACAACCTGGTGGGCAGGGCCGTGCTGGCGACGATGGTGAAGCCGCACGGGCCCACCGGCACCCCGCCGGCGCGGGCGCCGGCCGAGGGCCCCAGCGTGGAGCGCGGCGACTACCTGGTGAACCGCGTGGCGAGCTGCGCCGGGTGCCACTCCAACCGGGCGATGGACGGCTCGTACCCCGGCCCCAGGCTGGCCGGCGGCAACCCGATGCCGATGGAGAGCCGCCCCGGGTGGGCGCTGGTGCCGCCCAACCTGACGCCCGACCCGGCCACGGGGCACATCACCCGCTGGACCGAGGACCAGTTCGTGGCCCGCTTCCGCGCGGGAAAGACGTACAGGGACTCGCACATGCCGTGGGGCCCCTTCGGGCGGATGAGCGACGCGGACCTGCGCTCCATCTACCGCTACCTGCGCTCGGTGCGGCCGGTGCGGAACGCCACCGGGCCCATCGTGCAGCCCGTGAAGGAGGGCTGACCCGGCGCCGTACCGGGCCGGGCTTGCCCGCACGCGCCCCGCACCCGACCTTTCGGGCGCGGGGCGCGGCCGCGTTCCCCCTTCGCCACCCGGACCATCCGCAATGCTCCCCACCACCCTCCGCGCCGCCCTGGCGCTCGCTCTGCTCGTGCTGCCCGGCTGCCACGTCTTCTTTCCCGACGAGGAGGATTGCCGCGTGGAGCCGCTCGCCATCCCCCTGGTGGACGAGCGCGTGGTGGTGCGGGTGGTGGAGCCGTTCGGCGCGGAGGCCCGCCTCTACCTGGACCGCGTGGCCCTGCTGGAGCGCGGCGAGACGGACCGCATCGACCGCGTGGTGGTCGCCTCCACCGCCGGGGTGCGCGAGGCGGTCGCGGCGCTGGGGCTGGAGCGGGGCGACACGGTGGTGGTGACCACGGTGCCGAACGGGGCCACCCGCACCGGCGGATACGAGGCGCTCATCCCCGACTGGGCCGCCAACGACGGAGACTGCGCGGACGGACGGTACGTTCCGCTGCACGACATCGAGCGGATCGCGCGCCCGTGACGGCGCCCCGGAGCTGCTGGATGGGGGAGGACGCGTGAACGGGCCCGCCGTGCCGGTGAGGCTGAAGCGCAGCGCGACGGAGGAGGGCCGGTACCTGTCGTGGCGCGCGGACGGGCTGCTGCGCCTGGACGCGGACGCGCTGGTGCTGGAGTACCGCGAGACGTGCACCGACTACGGCACCACCGAGCGGACGGACCCCGGGGCGGTGCGGCGGATCGAGGTGCCGCTGGGCGCGGTGGAGTCGCTGGAGGTGCGCCGCCGCTTCCTGCGCGGCCCCCTGCTGGTGCTGCGCCTGCGCTCGCTGGCCCCTCTCGACGGCGTTCGCTACGCCGACGGCGCCCGCCTCTCCCTCCCCGTCGCGCGGGCGGAGGCGGCGCGGGCGCGCGAGCTTCGCGGCGCCGTGGCCGAGCGCCTGGCCGAGGCGGCGCTCCGCCGGCTGGGCGCGGGCACGCAGTGACGTCCCATCACCCTCCTGCCATGTCCCCCCCTCCCTCCGCCGACGCCGTGACCGCTCCCGACCCGCGCCGCCTGGGCGCGTCCCTGACGTTGTTCGTCGTCGCCCAGGTACTGCACGCGCTGGCCGCGCTGGCCCTGCTGGCGGTGACCGCGGCCAACCTGGCGCGCGTGAACGGAACGGTCACCCTGGGTGCCATGGGCGGCGACGCGGAGGTCGCGGCCGTGCGCGTCCTGGCGATCGGCGCGGGGCTGTGGCTGCTGGCGCGCAGGCATCCGTCCACCCCGCGCCTGTGGACGGCGTACTTCGCGCTGTCGTTCTGCTGGGTCGTCCTGACCCGGGGGACGCGCGGCGCGCCGGCCTTCATGGAGGTCGCGCACGCACTGGGGTGGCTCGCCTTCTGGGTCCGCTCGGGCGAGGTGCGGCGCGTGTTCGGCAGCCGCGGGCTGGACTGACGCCGCCCTTGCGCGCCGCCCGCCGCCACGCGCACCATGCACGTCCCCGCCGTCTCCCTCACCCCTGCGAGGAGGCCGCCCGTGTCCATCCGCTTCTCCCTCGACACCGACTTCGCCTCGCCGCCCGAGCGGGTGTTCGCGGCGCTCACCACGCTGGACGACGCGGGACAGTGGATGCCGGGCTTCATCGGCCTGGAGAAGCTGGACGACCGGCCCTTCGGCGTGGGCACCGAGTGGCGCGAGACGCGGAAGATCATGGGGCGCGAGTCCACCGAGCAGCTGCAGGTGACCGAGCACGACCCGCCGCGGCGCTTCGCGATCCGCATCGACGGCACGAAGGGCACGTCCGGGAAGGGCGAGTACCTCTTCGCGTACGACCTGGCGCCGGCCGGCGGCGGCACGCGGGTGCGGCTGGACGCCGAGATCCGCGGCGGCGGGTGGCTGATGGCGCTGATGGGCCGGCTGTTCGCGGGGAGCATGAAGAAGATGATCGCGGCCGACATGGAGGCCATGCGCAGGCACGTGGACGCGAAGGACGCGGCCGCGGTGGGCTGACCCCGGAGAGGCGGAAGACGATGGATGCGTACCTGGTGCTGGAGACGGAGCCGGGCGGGACCACCACCTACGTCCGCCGCGCCGGCGGCGGCGAGGACGAGGCGCCGTCGCCGGGCGCGCGGGCGCTGCGGCCGGGCGAGTGGTGGATGGGGATCCCCTACTCCGTCTGGAGCGAGCGCGCGGGCCGCTCGGTGGACGTGCCGGCGCTGCAGCGGGAGCTGGGGCGTCCGGTGGCCCGGCCCTCGCGGTTCGCCGGGATCGTGGGCTGGGTGAAGGCGCTGACCCTGTTCGAGGCGCTCAGCCTGTTCGGGCTGGTGCTGGTGTGGGTGCAGGTGAAGGGCGCCGGCGACGCGCTGCACAGCACCGCCTTCCAGGGGCTCTCCACGCAGCAGACCGAGATCAACAAGGTGCTGCTGGAGCGGCCGCACCTGCGGCCGTACTTCTTCGACGGCAAGCCGCTCGTGGCGGGCGACCCCCTGTTCCCCGAGGTGCAGGGAGCGGTGGACATGCACCTGGACTTCTTCGACAGCTACTTCACCCAGAGCCGCTTCATCGGCCACCTGGAGAACGACGCGGACACCCAGGTCGCGTGGGAGGAGTACATCCGGAAGACCGCGCGCAGCAGCCCGGTGATGTGCGCCCGCCTGCACCAGGGGAAGCACGCGTACACGCGCGCCTTCGTGGACGTCTTCCTGGCCGCGTGCCCGGCCGCGCCCCGCGCATGACGGACGCGCGCGGCCCGGAAGACCGCCGATCGGCGGACGGCCACCAGGCGACCCACGTCCTGCGCTTCTCGTTCGACCCCGGCTCGGGCGTGTGCCTGTGGTCGATGAACCGGGCCGCCAACGACCGCTTCGGCTACCCGGTCGATTCCGAGTCGCTCCCCGTGTCCGAGAACCTGCGGCGCCGGCTGGACTGGCTGGCCGCGTGGCACGCCACCTCCATCGACTGGGACTACCCCCCCGACCCCTCGCCCTGGAGCGAGGACGAGCGCGCCCGCTTCGCCGCCGAGTCCGGCCGCGTGCTGGCGGAGCTTCGCGAGGCGCTGGGGCCCGACTACCAGGTGCTGGACGGGCGCGCGCCGTGGGAGTCCACCCCCGCGCAGCCCCCGCCGGGCTGACCCCGCTGGCCCGCCGTCTGCTGCATTCCGAGCGGGGGACGCGGGGAGGGGCCCGGCGTCCGCGCGTGGACCCGGCGGAGAGCGCGATGCGAGGCTACCGGCACACCCAGGTGGGATACGCGACCCTCGCCGTGCTGGCGGCGGTGCTGGCGATCCCGCTCGTCCTGGCGCTGACGGTCCCCTCGGGGCCGGGCGCGACCGGCGCGGCGGTGGTGGCCGTGGCCGTGGGCGTCCTGCTGTCGGCGTGCGCCGTGGTCTTCTCCACCCTGACGGTGGAGGTGGCGGACGGGCGGCTGACGTGGAGCTTCGGGCCGGGCGGGTGGCTGCGGCGCTCCGTGCCGCTGGACGAGGTGGAGGAGGCCGCGCCCGACCGCGCCCCCCTGGGCGGGGGGCTGGGCATCCACCTGACCTCGCGCGGCTGGCTCTACAACGTCTCCGGCCGCCGCGTGGTGCGCGTGCGCCTGCGCGAGGGGCGCCAGGTCCTGCTGGGCACCGACGAGCCCGAGGCGCTGGCGCGCGCCATCCGCGCCGCCGTGGAGGCGGGGACCCGGTGAGGGCGCCGCTCGCCGTCCTCGCCGCGCTCCCGCTGGCCGGGTGCGCCTCCGCCCTGCCGCCCCGCGACCCACGGGTGGAGCGCCCGGCGCCGCCGGCCGCAGAGGAGGCGCCCGCGCCCGGCGTCTGCCGCAACCCCGCCGGGGAGTTCGGGGCGAGCGCCTGCGCCTCCGTATCCGGCCGTGTGGTGGGACGCGACGGCAAGCCGGTGACGGGGTGGATCCTGGGCGGCATCGTGCTGCCCGAGGGGCCCGCGTGCCCCTGCAACTCGCCGGGGATCGTCATCCGCCCGGACGGCACCTTCGCGGAGACGGTGCACTGGCTCTCCGGGTACCCGCCCCCGGCGGGGACCGCCATCCCGGCGACGGTCCGCGCCCACGCGCGCACCGCCCACGGGCCGGACGTGGTGCACGCCGAGGCGCGCGTGACGCTGCGGTTCGTGCCGCGGGGGGAGCGCGTGATCCCGGCGGAGGTGGAGCTGCGCCTGCCGCTGCCGTAGGGGCCGGCCCTTGCCGGGAGCCCCCGCGGGGGCCATCCTTCGCCCGTCCGCTCCGGCCCCGCCGACCCGACTCGATCCCCGGACCCTGCATGGACCGCATCCGCGTGCTTCGCGGCGAGCTTCGGCGCGCGCTGCACGGGCAGGCGTGGCACGGCCCCGCGCTCATGGAGGCGCTGCGCGACGCGACCGCGCAGGAGGCCGCCGCGCGCCCCGTCCCCGGCGCCCACACCGTCGCCGAGATCGCGCTGCACGCGCTGGCCTGGACGGAGGAGGTGACGCGCCGCCTCGACGGGAGCGCCGCCTCCCTGCCCCTGCGCGGCGACTGGCCCGACGCGGGCGAGGTGGACGAGGCGCGGTGGACGGAGATCCGCGCCGAGCTGGAGCGCGCGGGCGCGGCGCTGGACGCCGCCGTGGCCGCGCTCCCCGAGGAGCGGCTGGACGAGCGCGTGGGCGGCGCCGAGCGCGACGCCCCGCTGGGCTCCGGCGTGCCGTTCGGGGTGATGCTGCACGGGCTGGCGCAGCACCACGCCTACCACGGCGGCCAGGTCGCCGTCCTGCTGCGCGCCGCGCGCGGGGGCTGACGCCCCCGGGCGGCCCCGATCCTGCGCGCCCCGAACGGCCCGAGGGCCAGCGCAGCACCCGCCCGCGGCGCGCGCCGCGGGCGAGCCACACCATCACCCGACCCGTCGGAGAACCCATGGCCGATTTCCGGAAGCCCCGCCCCCGCCCCGACCGCGAGGGTCCCCGCCGCGACCGGGATGAAGAGCCCCGGCCGCGCTCGCGCCCGCGCGGCTCCAACGCCGCCGCCCGCCTGCTCGAGGTGGCCGACGCGCTGGAGGAGCAGGCCCGCGCGCTGATGACGCGCGTGCGCGACCTGCAGCGCATCGCCGAGACGATGGAGGGCGGCGGAGCGGGCGCCGACGAGCTGGACGAGTACGTGCCGCGCCCGCGGCGCCCCGCCCCGTCCGGCGACCGCCCGCCCCCGCGCTCCGGGCCCGGCGGCGATCGCGCCCCCTCGCGCTCCGGCCCCGGCGGGCCCAAGCGCGGCCCGGGCGGACCCAGCGGCCCCAAGCGCGGACCGGGCGGCCCCAAGCGCGGCCCCCGCGCCGAAGAGGGCGGCGGCGAGAGCCGTCCCACCCGCAAGCCGGGCGGGCGCCCCGGCGGCAGCGGCGGCGGCAAGCCCGACTGGGCCCCCAAGCCCAGGAAGCCCCGCGCCTGACCGACGTCGCACCACACGAGAGCGGGGCGGAACCGATGCCGGTCCCGCCCCGCTCTTCTTCGTCGCCCCGCCTGCCCCTCCCCACGAGGGGGGGGTGCTCGGGACCGCCGGGCCTCGTCGCGGCTCCGGCGGATGCGAGTCCGCACCGGGGACTTTCCCGTAGTCCCAGACGGCGAATTCTTCATTCGCTGGCTGGCGGCGGCCCCCACCGCGCCGCGGCACCGCGGACGGCTGTCTCGCGGACGGGGGGCGGAGACACCGCGCCCAGGCTAGTCCGCGAAGGCGGACTTCGTGCTTCTCTCAGCCGCGAATTCATTCGCAGGCGGTGCGGCGGACGTGATCGCCCTCGTCTGCCGCCTCCCCTCCGCCTCCCCTCCACCTCGCCCGTCCCCGACGTCCGCGAGGTCGATGTCGTCGACGCCGGCGTCAGCGCGTCAGGCCGGGGTCGCCCCGATCCCGGCCGCCTCGGCCGCCGCGGCGTACCGCCGCACGATCTCGCCGGCGGGCTCGGTGGCGGTGATCCCCTCCACGCTCTTCCCCGCCTGCCAGTAGTCGGCGCTGGAGAGCTTGGCGTCGTCGCCGGCGCGGATGCCGCGCTTCAGGTTCACCAGCGAGCGCAGGGCGTAGATGGTCCGCATCCAGTGCTTGGTCTTGCGCCCCTTCAGCATCCACCGCGCGACGGGGCCGGCCTTGAGCCCCACGCGCTGCACGTGCGGCGTGTTGATGACGGCCAGGGCCACCCCGGTCACGCGCTCCGTCAGCACGATGTCCTCCGGGCCCGACTCGATCAGGGCGCGCTTGTACGCCTCGGGCGCCTTGCACTCCGTGGTGGCGATGAAGCGCGTGCCGAGCTGCACGCCGTCGTACCCCAGCTCCAGCGCGCGGACGAAGCCGGCCTCGTCGCCCACCCCGCCCGCCAGCACCAGCGGCACCCCCAGGTCGCCCAGGTCGTCGCGCAGCCGCTCGGCGCCCAGGTGCCCGGCGTGGCCGCCCGCGCGGTCGTTCACGGCGATCAGGCCGTCCACCCCGCCCTCCAGCGCCTTCAGCCCCCACTTCCGCTCCACGATGTCGTGGTAGACCACGCCGCCGGAGGCGTGCACCACGTCGCAGAGCCAGCGCGGGTTGCCCAGCGAGGAGACGAAGAAGCGCACCCCCTCCTCCAGCGACTCGTCCACGTAGCGCCGCATGCGGTCCAGGTACATCCTGGAGGAGGTCTCCAGGATGACGTTCATCCCCACCGGCTTGCGGGTGAGGGAGCGGATCAGGCGCATCCCCGCCCGGAACTCGTGGCCGTGCACGTAGGTGAGCGAGATGGGCTGCACGATGCCGATGCCGCCCGCCTCCGAGACGGCCGCGACCAGCTCCGGGTTGCTGCACGGGTACATGGCCCCGCAGATCAGCGGGACCTCGATCCCGGCGTGGCGGGTGAGGGCGGTCTCCAGTGCGGGCATGCGGGGCGTGTCGGCCGGGGGGGGATGGCGCCCGGCGCGGGGCCGGAGGGTCGCCCACAAGGTACGGCGAGCGGGTCGCGCCGCAAAGCCGCCCGTCACGCCCGGAGCGGTCCGCGCGTTTCTCTCCCGGCCCGCGCGCATCCGCCCACGACCGATCCGACCATGCGTCCGCTCCTCCCGCTCCTCGCCGCCGTCCTGCTGACCGGCTCCGCCTGCCGCTCCACCGCCACCGTGATGCCGGAGCCCGTCGGCGTACGCGCCGGGACGTGGGCGCTGGCGTCGGTGAGCGGGCGCGGGCTCCCCGCCCCGCCTCCGTGCGGCGGCATGCTGCTCCTGGGCGGCCACCTGACGCTGAACGAGAACGCCACCGCCGAGCACGTGCTGCGCTACCGCCGCACCGACACGGGGGCGACCGTCGACTACGCCGCCGTCGGCACCTGGGCGTCGTCGTTCGACCGGGGGGTGGTGGAGCTCACCGCCACCGCGCGGTGGAGCCACCGTCCGGGCGAGACGGAGGAGCTCGTCCTGCGCTTCGAGCCCACCGGGCGCGGGCTGGAGCGCACCGTGGGGCTGGAGTGCGACGCGATGGAGGCCGAGGTCTACCGCGCGCCGTAGGCTCCACCGGCGCCGCCGCCGCGAAGGGCGTCCGCCGCCACCCGCGGCACGCCGGCAGAGGGGGAGCTTCCGCAAACGACGTCCGCGTTGCACATTCCGAAGAGACGCGCCGCACGCCGCGGCCGTCGCCCCCTCTCCCGCACCCCACCCGGCCGTGGCACGCACCCTGACCGCCGCCGCCCTCCTGCTGGCCTGCGCCGCCTGCGCGTCCGGCCCCAAGGGCACCCCGTCGCTGCCGTCGCGCGACGCCCCCCCGGCCGAGGCCCTCCGCGGCGTCCGCCGCGACCCGAACCGCATCTCCATGGAGGAGATCCGCGCCACCCAGGGCGTGCTGAACGCCTACGAGCTCATCCGCGCGCTGCGCCCGCGGTGGTACCGCACCGTGCTGATCGGCAGCAACACCCGCAGCTCCGTGCGGGTGGAGGTGGACGGCACCGACGTGGGCTCCACCTTCGCCCTGAGCGAGATCCCCGTGGACGCGATCACCGGGCTGGAGTTCAAGGACAAGTTCGACGCCACCCAGCGCCACGCCGGCAACCAGGCGCTGGCGGGCACCATCATCGTCAGCACCGTCCGCCGGCAGTGACCCGCCCGGCGGGCACGTAGAAGAGGGCCGGCGCCTCCCTGCGGGGCGCCGGCCCTCTCCTCGTCCCGGCCCCCCCCGCTACTGGTTCTCCCAGCTCGCCTCGGCGCCCGCCTTCCCCTCCGGGAAGGTGTCCGCCGCCACCACCTGCAGCCTGCCGCCGCGCGGCTCCCACGCCGTGCGCACGTACCCCCGCGCCCCGTCGCCGAACGCCTGCTCCTCGCGCCGCGCCAGCTCCAGCCGCCCGTCGCGCCAGCGGTACGACTCCGCCGTCCAGAGGAGGCCGGCGGACCCGCCGCGCTCGTGCGTCGTCACGGTGTTCCGGGCCGCGTCGCGCGTGAGCCAGGGGTAGCGCCCCAGCGCCACGAACCGCCCCGCGGCCGGGTCCCACCGCCAGTAGCGCAGCCACGAGTTCGCCATCCCGAACGACACCACCACGCCCAGGTCCGCGTGCCCGTCGCCGTCCAGGTCGGCGTCGGAGATGCGCCCGCCCGGCGGCTCGGCGCCCTCCGTCTCGTCGTCCTCCACCCCCAGCGTCTGGATGGGCGCGCCGCCGCCCGCGGGCAGCACGCGCACCTCCCGGATGGCGCCCCCCGCCCCTGGGACGAGGGCGAGGCGCAGGTCCAGCCCCGGGCGCACCCGGAACGGGATCGTCGGACCGCCCGCCTCCGCCGCCGCCACAGCGGGAGCCGCGCTGTCCGCGGAAGCCGACGGAGGCGCCGGAGACGCGGTGGAGTCGGCGGACGCGTCCGCGGCGGGACGGTCGCCCCCGCCGCAGGCGAGGAGCGCGAGAACGGCCAGGAGCGGCGAGAGGCGGCGGGTCATCGGGGTCCGTGGGAGGAGGAGGAAGTCGTCGGTCGGGTCCGGAGGGAGAACGAGGGCGCCCCAGCGCCGCGCTACTTCCCCTCCTCGATCGCGCGCCTGGCGATGCGGTCCACCGCCGCGGGCGAGATCAGCTTGAGCCACATCCCCAGCTTGGCGCGGGGCGTCATCACCACCTCGCGCTTGCGCGCCGCGGCGGCGGCCAGGGTGATGCGGGCGCACTCCTCCACCGACATCACCTCCTTCTCGCGCACGGGCGAGTTCCCTTCGCCGAGGGCCGCGCCGTCGCCGCCGAGCGCACGCGCGCGGATGGGGGTGCGGACGAAGCCCGGGTGGATCGTGGTGACGGTCACGCCGTCGTCCGCCAGCTCGATGCGGATGGAGTCGAAGAACCCCGTCATGGCGTGCTTGCTGGCCGCGTAGCCGCTGCGGGTGGGCACCCCCGTCTTTCCCGTGAGCGACGAGATGCCCACGATGCGCCCGCGCGAGCGCTTCAGGTGGGGCAGCGCGTACGCCGTGCACCACACGCTGCCCAGGTAGTTCACCCGCATGGTGCGCTCGAAGATGGAGAGGTCGGTCACCTGGTCGAAGCGCGCCCACATGCCGATGCCGGCGTTGTTCACCAGCGTGTCGATGCGCCCGAACGCCTCCACCGCGCGCTCGGCCAGCCTCCGGCACTGCGCCTCGTCCGCCACGTCGGTGGGGACCACGGCCGCCTCTCCCCCGCGGCGCCGCACCTCCGCCGCCACCTCCTCCAGCGCCGCGGCGTCGCGCGCCGCCAGCACGAGCCTGGCCCCGTCGCCCGCGAGCTGCAGCGCCATCTCCTCCCCGATCCCGCTGGAGGCGCCGGTCAGGACCACGACGTTGTCACGGAAGGCGGCGTGCGGCATCGGCGGAGTCGGTGGGGGAGGCGGAAAGAGCGGTACCGACAGTGTACGGCCGGAGGGCGCGCGCGGCTACTCCGCGCCCGCCGCCCGCACGCGCGCGCGGATCTCGTCGTCCGTCGGCGCCTCCGTCCGCTCGCCCAGGAGCCAGAGGTGCCCGAACGGGTCGCGCAGGCGGCACTGGCGCTCGCCGTGCGGCTGGTCGGTCGGGGGAAGGAGGATGGCGCCGCCGGCCTCCTCCGCTCGCCGGGCCATGGCGTCGAGGCCGTCCACGTGCAGGTGGATGGTCGTGCCGCTGCCGCCGAACGCGAGCGGGCGCAGGATGCCGTGCTCGGGGTGCTCGTCGGCCAGCATCAGCGTGGCCGGCCCCAGCGCCAGCTCCGCGTGCGACACCCGGCCCGCCGCGTCGTCCAGGCGGAACGTCTCCCGCGCGCCGAACACGTCCGTGTAGAACCCGATCGCGTGCGCCGCGCCGCGCACGCAGAGGTACGCGAACACCTCCCGCACCGGCGAGCGGCCGGCCTCCGCCTCGTCCGTCATCCGCATCTCCTCCCGTCAGGAACGTGGCCTCGGAGGACGAGGGCCGGGGCGGCCGCCCTCTCGTCTCGCAGCGCGGGGCCGCTTCCGGGAACCGGAGCCGAGCGCTTCCCGCCGCTCCCGCAGGGAAGGGTAGCCGCGCAGCCGCTCCCACACCCACCGGCGCGCCTCCACCGTCCACTCCGGGTCCCCCTCCAGCTCCGCCGCCTGCAGGGCGCCCCGTCGAACCGCGGGGTGCGGAAAGCCGTGCCCCCGCCTCTCCCTGCGCTGGGGCGGCCAGGGGCGTGGCGAGCAGGAGCAGGGCGGCGGCGACGATGCGCACGGTGCGTGGCAGAGGTGACGGGGGACGCGGCCGCGGGGGCGGCGGCGTATCGCCCCTGTCGAGTTCCACGGCGGCCCCTCCGAGCGCGCCCCACGGCGAGCGGGCGGCGCCTCACCGCCGCGTCTCTGATCGTGGGGGGGCGGACGGCGGCGAGGGCTTGGGCCGCGCGGGCTCGACCGGGGCCGAGCCCACGCGCCGGATCGCGCGGGTGCAGTCGTACGGCAGGTCCACCCGCCGCCAGCAGAACAGGTCCTTCGACAGGCGCAGAAAGTCCCAGACCACCGGGGCGCCCGCGGCGTCCCTGCGCGTCTCTCCCACGATGCGCCCGCGGACGTGGTTCGGGCCGTGTCCCAGCACCTCGTAGACGTGCGTGGTCGCGGTGTCGCCCTTCTCGGGTCCGGCGTCGTAGTCCAGGCGGATGGTCCTGCGGTCCGCCGCCGCGCGCAGGCGGAACGGCGGCGGCGCGGGGCCGGCCGACGCGGTCCACTCCCAGCGGCCCTCGATCCAGCGGAACACGTCCGTACCGTCCGGCGGGAACGGGGGCGGCGCGTCCGGGCGCAGCCGGAAGGAGTCCATGAACGACAGCCCCTCCGCAGTCGGCTCCCTCGTCCCCACCGCCGGAACCACCTGGAAGACCATCCAGACGTGCCTGGCCCCGCGGCGGGAGAGCGAGACGTCCAGCACGCTCGGCACCTCGGTGCCGTCCGGCGCCCGGGCCGTTCCGCGCATGCGGTACGTGAGCCGGTCGGGGCGCAGGATCTCCTGCGGCTCCCCCGCGGCGGAGAACCCGCCCAGGCCCAGGATGTCCCCGCGGATGCTCCGGAACGCATGACGCTGCGCCTCCAGCGCGGTGTCGGCCGGGAGCGGCGGCAGCGTCATCTGCATCACGGCGAGCACGGCCCTCGGCGCCGCCGACACGTACGCCCGCGTGGGCAGGCCGGCCTGCGGGACCTCCTGCTCCACCAGGCGTGGCCAGCCCTTCGGCAGCGTCACCTCGAAGTACGTGGTGCGGAAGACGGGATCGTCGCCCTTGCCCTGGGCGGGGGCGGCGAGGGGGGCGGCGAGCAGGACGAGCAGCGCGGCGGCGGGTGCGGTGCGCATGGTACGCGGGTGCGATAGAGGTGGGGGGCGGAGAGCCTCGCGCGCGGCCGGGCCCTCCGGTGGAGCGGCCCTACGGCGTGTGGGCGGTCGGGGGCGTCGTGTCCGTAGTCCCGGGGCCCGCCGCCTCGCCCGCGGGGAGCGCTCCGGCCGTCGCCGGAGCGGCGACGCCGCCGGGCGCGACGCTGTCCGCCGCGGGCATGGTGTTGGGCTGGGGTTCGGAGAAGGCGCCGGAGTCCGCCACGCCCGCCTCCGGCACCGCCGCTCCGCCCGCCCCGTGCCCCCCCTTGTCCCCCTCCCCGCAGGCCAGCGCAGCCACCAGGGCGGCGGCGACCGCGGGAAGGCGCAGCAGGTCGGTCGTCTTCATCGGTCCCCTCCGTCGCTGTGGTGGCGGCCCTCCCCCCGGAGAGCGCGCGGGCGGCCGCCGGTGCAACCGCCCGGCCGGGCGCGGATCAGGCGGACGCCCGGAGGCGGAACCTCTCCGCCACCGGTGAGGCACGGGCAGGCGCTACGTCTCGTTCGGGTCCACGGGGAGCAGGGCCCACGAGCCGAGCATCGCCACCAGCCCCAGCAGCAGCGGCGCCGGCTCCCCGCCCAGGAAGTAGTAGACGGCTCCGAGCAGCGCGCCCATCTCCGCGATCGCCCATCCCATGATGTTGTACGTGCTTCGCTCGTGGGGCGGCTTCCCGGCCCGCTGGGAGCGGATCACCATCAGCCCCGCGGCCACGGCGAGGAGCGATGCGTAGGCGGCGACCCGCAGCCCCGACAGCTCCTCGGGGGTGCGCGGGTGCTCCGCGCGCTGGCCGCGGAGGTACCAGGCCAGCACGCCGAAGACGACGGGACCCATGGAAACGGCGGTGCGGACGATGCGAAGCGTGGCGGGCGGGGTCGGCTCGTCGGGCTGCATGCGGGGCGTCGTGCGGGGGAGGGGAGGGCGATGCGGGAGCGGTGCGGCCTCAAGTATAGGCACGGCGAGGCGCCGCGGCGATACCCCGCCGCGGCGCCGTGGACGGCGAGGGCGCCGTCGCGACCGCCGTGTCCCGCCCGCGCGTCAGCCGTCGGGCGCGTCCCCGGCCTCTCCCGCCGCGGGAGCCGCGCCGGTCTGCCCCGCCGTCTCCGGCTCGCTCACGGCCGGCAGGCGGACGACGAAGGTGGAGCCCGCGCCGGGCTCGCTTTCCAGCTCCAGCGCGCCGCCCATCTGCTGCACCAGCGCGCGCGAGATCGCCAGCCCCAGCCCCACCCCCGGGAGCCGCGCCGTGCCCTCCGCGCGGTAGTACGGCTCGAAGACGGCCGCCTGCTCCTCCTTCGCGATGCCCGGTCCCGTGTCGGTCACCCGCACCTCGCCCCACGCCTCGCAGCCGTTGTCGCAGCGCGCAGTGGAGACGGTGATGGAGCCCCCCTGGGGGGTGAACTTCACCGCGTTGCCGATCAGGTTGGCCAGCACCTGGCGCAGCCGGTCGGGGTCGGCGGTGACCACCACGTCCGCCACCCGGCCGACCTGCAGCGCCACCAGCCCCGCGTCGGAGGCGGGGAGCAGCAGGTGCACCGCCTCGCGCGCCACCGTCGTCAGGCCCACCGGCTCCGCGCTCAGGCGCACCACGCCCGCGGTGAGGCGCGCCATCTCCATCACGTTGTCCAGCAGCGAGAGCAGGTGCCGACCGCTCATGCGCACCCGGCCCAGCGTCTCGCGCTGGCGGTCGTTGACGGGGCCGTAGATCTCGTCCTCCATCAGCGAGCAGTATCCGTCGATGGCGCCCAGCGGCGTGCGGATGTCGTGCGCCAGCGTGGCCAGCGCGCGGTCCTTGGCCGTGGTGGCCCCCTCGCTGGCGCGCAGCCGGTCCTCCATCTCCAGCCGCACCTCGCCGCCCAGCCGCGCGTTCTCCAGCGCCACCGCCGCCTGGTCGGCCAGCGCCGAGAGCAGCGTCTCGTCCGCCGCCGTGGCCGGTTGCCGCAGGGCGACCGCCACCAGCCCGGTGACGGCGCCGCCCACCACCAGGGGAACGGCCAGGAAGCAGTCGTCCGGCACGTCCAGCAGCCCCTGCAGCCGCCCGATCACCTCGTCGCCCAGCGGCGCGCGGAAGCGGCTGACCAGCTCCTCCGTGACTCCGTGGGCGGCGCGCACGTGCAGCAGCCCCTCGGCGTCCGGCAGCATCAGCACGGCGGACGCGGCGCCCAGCAGCTCGGCGCCGCGCTCCACGGTCAGGCGGGTGACCTGCTCCAGCGATGTGGTGTAGGTGAGCGCCCGCCCGATCTCGGTGAGCCGGCGGAGCTGGGCGAAGCCGGGGTCCACCTCCTCGAAGCCGGAGCTCATTGCAGGATGCATAGCCCCTTGGAGGTGATCTCCACCTCGCGGACCTTGGTGTCGTGCGCGCTGCCGCGCGTCTTCAGCACGCGCAGGGTGCGGCGGGTGCGCTCCTCGCCGTCCACCGTGAGCAGGAGCACGTTGTCGGAAAGGTAGCTCATGGCGTTCTGCATCCCGTTGCCCGAGATGTTGTTGCCCATCGTCTCGAAGTTCAGCACGCTGGTGATGGTGCTGACGGCGAAGTGCTGCACCAGCGCGTACAGGTAGTCGTGCAGGCGCTGCGGGTCGGTGGCGGCGCTGGCCAGGTCGCCCAGCGCGTCGATCACCAGGCGGCGCACGCCGCGCTGCTGGATGCGGCGGAACATGTCCACGATGATGCTGTCGATCTGCAGCTCCACCGGCGACGCGTACACCAGGTCCAGCCCCTGCGCCTGCGCCTCCTCCAGGTCCACCCCCAGCCCGCGGATGGTGCGGATGAGCTGCGTGGGGTTCTCCTGGAAGTTCATGTACAGGCTGGGCTCCCCCTGGCGCGCGCCCTCGAGCGCGAACTGCAGCCCGATCGTCGTCTTTCCCGCGCCGGCGGGGCCGGCGAGCAGGGTGGTGGTCCCGCGCCACAGCCCGCCGTCCAGCATCGCGTCCAGCCCCGTCACGCCGGTGGAGATGCGCTCCGAGGCGGGCTCGTACCCCTCGGGCATGCGCGGGCTCACCAGGCGGGGGTAGATGTCGAGCCCCGAGCTGGTGATGCGGAAGGCGTGCGCCCCCTCCAGGTAGCGGCTCCCGCGCAGCTTGTAGACGCGGAAGTAGCGCTCGTCGCGGTTCCCCAGGCGGCGGCGCGACAGCTCAACGATCCCGTCCGCCACCGCGAACTCGGGATAGAGCAGGATGTCCTCCTCCGTGTACTCCCCCAGCAGGAACGCCGTGGTGCCGTACGCGGTGAGCAGCGCCGTCATCTCGTAGACCATCCGCCGCCGCTCGGCCACCGAGGGCGCCAGGTCGTGCACCGCCTTGAAGGAGTCGATGACGATGATCTTGGGCGAGAGCGTGCGGATGGCCTCCTGCAGCAGCGGGACCAGCGCCGGGGCGCCCTCGCGCGCGAGCTGCGGGCCCACGTCCTCGTAGACCACCTGCGTGCCCAGCTTCTCCTCGTCGAAGAACGCGAAGCCCTGCAGGTAGCGCACGACCTTCGCCAGCGGCTCGGAGAGGGTGGTGAAGTACAGGATGGGTCGGTCTTCCGACGCGTTGTGGAAGATGAGCTGCTCGGCGAAGATCGTCTTTCCCGAGCCCGGGTGCCCCATGATGATGTTGATGGAGTTGGCGGGGAAGCCGCCGCCCAGGATGTGGTCGGCCTCCGGGTTCCCCGCGCTCATTCGCTCCGTGCCGTCGTCCTCCTGGTCGCGCGGGTCGGCGCGGCGCTCGGGGACGATTATCGCGAGGCCCATTGATCCTCCAGTGCTCCGTTGGG
This sequence comes from Longimicrobiaceae bacterium, assembly GCA_030146875.1. Classification (GTDB taxonomy): domain Bacteria; phylum Gemmatimonadota; class Gemmatimonadetes; order Longimicrobiales; family Longimicrobiaceae; genus JASLAX01. The sequence goes on along the minus strand of JASLAX010000158.1, from coordinate 59,943 downwards.
GTGCGACGCGATCGACTCCCGGACCGCGTTCACGAACGTCGACTCCACCAGGGGCTTCCGCAGGAACGCGGTGGCCCCGGCCTCGTCGGCGCGCGCGGCGGCGGCCAGGATGCTGAACACGATGACGGGAATGTCCCGGGTGTCGGGGTCCTGGCGCAGCGAGCGGCACAGGGCCAGCCCGTCCAGCCTGGGGATCAGGATCTCGGTGACGACCAGGGCGGGCCGCAGCAGGCGGGCGCGCTCCAGCGCGGACTGCCCGTCGTCGGCGAACTCCACGGCGCAGCCCTCCTTCTGCAGGAAGTAGCTCTGCAGCTCGCGGACGTTCACGTCCCGCTCCGCGATCAGTACCGTGCGGGCGTCGGTAGGGGCGTCGGGCATCCTACCTCCTGGGGCTGGGCGCGGCGTTCCGGGCGGGTGCTCGCGGGAGCCCGTGGCGAGGAGAGCGGATGCGTGGTGCAACGTCCGCGCCCATGCGCCGGCGAGCGGGAAGGGAACGACGCGTCACCCGCCCGCCTCCGCCGCGGCGGGCACCGCGTCGCGCGGCCCCAGCGGCAGCCACAGGCGGAACGTGCTCCCCTCGCCCAGGGTGCTCTCCACCTCCACGTCGCCGCCGAGAAGCCGGCTGAACTCCCGCGCCGCCGCAAGCCCGATCCCCATTCCCCCGAATGTGCGGGTGGCGGCGCCGTCCACCTGCCAGAAGCGGTCGAACACGTGCGGCTGGTTCTCGGGGGCGATGCCGATGCCGGTGTCGCGCACCTCGAACGCCACGCGCTCCCCCTGGCGCCGCACCCGCAGGCGGACCTCTCCCCGCTCCGTGTACTTCACCGCGTTCCCGCACAGGTTCATCAGCACCTGCCGCACCTTGCCGGCATCGGTGGTCAGCGCCAGCGCGTCCGGTGGCAGGTCGAGCACCACCGCGAGCCCCTTGGCCTCCCCGACGGGCTCCACCAGCGCGATCGCCTGGCGGGCCACGTCGCGGGCGTCCACCCGCTCGGCGCGCACCCGCTCGCGCCCCTCGTCCAGCTTGGCGAAGGAGAGGATCTCGTCGATCATCGAGGCCAGGTGCCACCCCCCCGCCTTGATGCGCTCCACCTTCCGCTCCTGCGCGGCGTTGAGCGGCCCGTCCATCGTGAGCAGGTCGGCGTAGCCCAGCATGCCCGTGAGCGGGGTGCGGAACTCGTGGGAGAGCGTGGCCAGGAAGGTCGCCTTGGCGGCGTTCGCCATCTCGGCGGCGACCGTGGCGTCGCGCAGCTCCTCCTCCACCGCCTTCTGCGCGGTGATGTCGAAGAAGGTCACCACCACGCCGTCCACCTGGCCGTCCTGCGAGCGGTAGGGGTTGATCCGCACCGCGTACCACTCGCCGCCGGTGCTGGGCACCTCGCGCTCCATCCGCTCCCGCGTCTCCAGCACGGCCGCGGCGTCGCACGCCAGCCCCGGGTAGTCCAGCTGGTGGGTGATGTGTGCCAGGGGGCGCCCGCGGTCGGCGGCCACGAAGTTGAAGAGCGCGGCGGCCGCGGGCGTGTAGCGGCGGATGCGCATCTCCAGGTCCAGGAAGATGGTGCCGATCTCCGTGGACTCGATCAGGTTCTGCAGGTCGGCGTTGGTGCGGCGCTGCTCCTCGATGGTGTTCTGGTGCTCCTGGTTGATGGTGGTGAGCTCCTCGTTGATCGACTGGATCTCCTCGCGGCTGGTCTCCAGCTCCTCCGCCGCCGCGCGCTGCTCCTCGTTCACGGAGCGGAGCTCCTCGTTGGCCCCCTGCAGCTCCGCGACCGTGCCGTCGCGCTCCGCGGCCACGGCTTCCAGCTGCTCGCGGCTGCGGCGCAGCGCCTCCTCCAGGTGGGCCACGGCGTCGCCGTACGCGGGCGCCACGCGGGGGTCGGGCTCCTCCCCGCCCCGCGCCTCCTCCTCGAACAGCACCAGCGCGTGCTTTCCAGCCACCCCTCCCTCGAACGGATGCACCTGCACCCGCAGCGCGGGCACCCCCCCGCCGTCCCCGCGCACCAGGCGGCGGGTGGGCAGCCCCTTCTCGAACGCCTGGAAGAGGGCCGTGCGCAGCTCCATGCGCAGGTCTCCCTGCGCCTGGTCCATCAGGTTGTGGCTGGGCTCGCCGCCGCCCTGGTGCAGGAAGCGCCCGGCGTGCGCGGACAGGTGCACCACGTCCAGCGCCTCGTCCACCACCACGCTGGGCGGCGCATACGCCTCCAGCATGCGCAGGTGCAGGGTGCCGAAGGAGAAGTCCCGGCGCGCGACCTCGCGCGTGCCCTCGGGGGCGGGGGCCGGAGGCTTGGGGGGAGGGTCGGCGGACGACGCGCGGGGCGCGGTGCGCGGCACGTCGCGGCGGACGTAGATGCGCTGCGCGGCGGCCACGGGCTCGAACAGCGCCCCGTCGCCCGTCGTCTCCGACATCCCCAGGAAGAGCGATCCGCCGGGGCGCAGCGCGAAGTGGAAGGTCTCCAGCACCCGCTGCTGCGCCTCGGGCTGCAGGTAGATGAGCAGGTTGCGGCAGCTGATCAGGTCCAGCCGCGAGAACGGCGGGTCGCGCAGCACGTTGTGCACGGCGAAGAGCACCCCCTCGCGCAGCGCCTTGCTCACCCGGTAGCCGGCGGCCTCCTGCGTGAAGAAGCGGCGCAGCCGCTCGGCGGGAACGGCGGCCACGGCGGACGCGGGGTAGAGCGCGTCGCGCCCCCAGGCGTAGCCCTTCTCGTCGATGTCGGTGGCGAAGATCTGCACGCGCGGCGGGGCGGACAGCGTGTCGGCGTGCTCGTTCAGCAGGATGGACAGCGAGTAGGCCTCCTCGCCCGTGGCGCACCCCGCCACCCACACGCGCACGGCGTCGTCCGGCCCCTTCCCCTCGAACAGGGCCGGGACGATCCCCGCCAGCGCCACGAACGCGTCGGGGTCGCGGAAGAAGCCGCTCACCGAGATGAGCAGGTCGCGCACGAGCGCGCGGGACTCGGCCTCGCTGGAGCGCAGCAGGGGCAGGTACTCGTCCAGCCCCGCCACCGCGTTGAAGCGCAGCCGGCGCTCCAGGCGGCGCAGCACCGTGGAGCGCTTGTAGAGCGAGAAGTCGTGCCCCGACGCCCCCCGCAGCGCCGCGAAGATCCCGGCCAGCGACGCCTCCACGTCCAGCGGCGGCGCCTCGGGGCAGAGGGGCGACGGCATGCGCCGCAGCCGCAGCAGCTCTCCGGGGATGCGCGCCGACGGCAGCACCATGTCCACCTGCTCCGACGCGATGGCGGCGGTGGGCATCCCGTCGTGGTCGGCCTCGGCCGGGGTCTGCGCCACGGTGATGCCGCCGCGCTCCTTCACGTCGCGGATCCCGGCGCTGCCGTCCGCGCCCGTGCCGGAGAGCACCACCGCCACCGCGTTCGCCCCGTGCGACTCCGCCAGGGTGCGGAAGAAGAGGTCTACCGGGGAGTGGAGCGGGCCGGCGGGGCGCTTCACCAGCCGGAGGGTGTCGCCCGCCATCAGCACGTCGCGGCCGGGAGGGATCACGTAGACGCGGTCCGCGCGCAGCCGGGTGTGCCGCGTGAGCTGGGCGACGGGGATGGGGGCGCGGTCCTGCAGGATCTGCGCGACGCGGCTCTCGCGGTCGGGATCCAGGTGCATGATGACCACGTACGCCATCCCGCTGTCGGGGCGCACCGCCTCGAAGAAGCGCTGCAGCGCCTTCAGCCCGCCCGCGGACGCGCCGATCCCCACCACGACCAGCGGAGCCGGGGTGGGCGGATCGGGGGAGGGGCGCGTGTCGGGCGCGGGCACGGGATGGCTCATGGAACCGCTTCCGGGGAGGGTCGGGCGCGCCCGTGCGGGAGCGCGTGCCACCGGATCGCCTGCCCGTGCGCGTGGTACGGGCGACGTCTTCTCCAGATATTGACCAGATGGTAAACTAAAGCTACCCTCTATTGTCCAGGTGGTCAACAATCCGGCCGCCGAGCGCGGCCCCACGGAGTCGCGGATGCCCGGGAAGAGAGAGACGGAGGACGTACGGCGCGAGCAGATCCTGCGGGCGGCGTTCGAGGTGGCGTCGCGCGACGGGGTCGGCGAGCTGACCATTCGCGCGGTGGCGGCGGAGGCGGAGGTGAGCCACTCGCTGGTCCTGTTCCACTTCGGCCAGAAGGACCGGCTGGTCCTGGCGCTGCTGGAGTGGCTGATCCAGGCCACGTCGGTGCTGGACGTGAGCGACGACGTGGCGCGCTTTCCCCGCGCGCTGGACCGGCTCCACGCGCTGCTGCAGCAGGAGATGGCGCGCCTCTCCCACCAGCCGCGGCACGTGCGCCTGTTCCTGGACTACTGGGCGCTGGGGGCCCGGCACGAGCCGATCCGCGCCCGCATGAGCGAGGAGCTGGAGCGCTACCGCACCGCCTTCCGCGCGATCATGCAGGAGCTGCTCCTCTCCGAGCCCGCCACCTTTCCGGGGGTGACCGCCGACGGGCTGGCCGCGGTCGCGGTGAGCTGGATCCACGGCTGCGCCGTGCAGGCCATGCTGGACCCCGCGCACTTCGACACCGACGAGTACCTGGGCGCCGTGCGCGGGATCGTGGGTCAGCTCGCCTGATCCCGGGGACACGTGCATCCCCGGATGGTCAGGTGCTTGCATCGCCCCGCCGGCGCGAAACCGCCCCTCCGCCGGCAGGCGCAGGGTGCAGGATAGATACTGAATCGGGATCGAGCGAGCGGCGTCTTGGCGTATCGGCTCTTCAAGGACGAGCGCGGGATCGAGTGGTCGGTGTGGGACACCCGACCCATCGAGCCCAACGTGGTGGCGTGGATGCTCGGAGGCGGGTGGCTGACCTTCCAGTGCGAGCTGGGCAAGCTCCGGCTGGCGCCCATCCCCGACGGCTGGGACGTGGCGGACCAGAACGTGCTCCGGGAGATGCTGGGAATGGCGGAGCCCGTCATCCCGACGCCGCCCCTGCCCGAGCATGCATGGGAGCGGCGGTACCAGGCTGACCCGCCGCACCACCGGCAGGACGCGTCCTCGTAAGGGGCCGCCGTTGCCGCGGCTGCCTTTCCGGACGGAGGGGAGAATGCAGACCGACCGTGGACGCGCGCTGATCGATGCCTCCCGCGAGCTGCGGGTCCACGCGCAGGCCGCGATGGAGACGTCGCGGCTCATGCTGCGGCGCGGCCGCGCGCTGCTGGACCGATCGGCGGAGCGGTGCGAGAAGGCACCCCAAGACCTGCGACCGGAAGACGCACGCCCGGATCCGGTGCCGTAGGACGGGATGGATGAACGGCGGGGTCGCCTCCTGGGCGCCCCCGCTTTCGTACGTCTGGACGCGTCTCGCGGTGGAGGGCGAGAACGACGGCGCCGGGGGGAGGGCGTCGCCCGGTTCCGACAGCGCCGCGGGTGGGGACGCGGTCTCCTCGATCGGCCTCGGCGCGCGAGGTCAGAGGAAGCCGAGCCCCCCAGGTCACCCCGCTCCCTTTTCCCCGCCCTCCCGTGCCCTCCCCCACCGCCGGGACGGCTCACTCCGCGGGCGGCGGGCCGCGCACCAGCCCGCCCGGCCGTCCCATCATCTCGCGGCCCACGGGCGTGGCCGTCTCCAGCAGGGCGAGCAGGGACGCGTCATCCGTCTGCTCCCAGCCATCCGGGATGGGCGACAGGCGGCGCTTCTCGACCGCGCACTCGAAGGTGAGCCAGCCGGCCCGGAGCGCGTCGGCCACGGCGTTCCGGGTGCTCGGCTGCGTGTTCCACACCGACCACGAACGCCCCACCTCGTCCACGATGTCGCGAAAGCCCACTCTCTCCCCCATATGGCGTCTTTGGCGCTCTCCCCCACCCCGCGAGCCCGTCTCGGCGCGCACGGGTTGCAAGACGGCGCCCGCGCGGGAAACAGGGCGCCGGCAGTGGGATCAGGGGTCGGCCGACGCGGCGCCGCACCCCTGCGGAGGGCGCCCCGCGCGCGGTGGTCGGGCGTTTGCAAAGGGGTCGCCCCGTCGACGGCCGCGCGCGATTCCGGTCCGGCTCGACGATCCACCTTCCACACACCATACGGAGGCGCGCGTGACCGGCACGGCGAGGCACCCCACGGGGCTGCCGGGGTTGGACGAGGTCCTTCACGGGGGGCTGATCCCGGAGCGGGCCTACCTGGTGCGGGGCGGGCCGGGAACGGGCAAGACGACGCTGGGGCTGCACTTCCTGGCCGCGGGCGTGGCGCTGGGGGAGCGGGCGCTGCTCATCACGCTGGAGTCGTCCGAGACGCAGCTCCGCCGCGACGCCGAGTCGCAGTCGCTGGACCTGTCGGGGATCGAGTTCCTGGACCTGAGCCCCACCCGCGAGTTCTTCGCCCAGAACCAGAGCTACGACATCTTCTCGCCCGGCGACGTGGAGCGCGATCCGACCACGCAGCAGATCGTAGGCACGATCCAGGAGCACAAGCCGCAGCGGGTGTTCGTGGACGCGGTCACCACGCTGCGCTACCTGGCGCCCGACGCGTTCCAGTTCCGCAAGCAGGCCCTCTCGTTCCTGCGCTACCTGGTGGAGCACGGCGCCACGGTGCTGATGAGCTCCGAGCCCACGGCCAGCGTGCCCGACGACGACCTGCGCTTCATGAGCGACGGGATCATCGACCTGGCGATCTCGCCCGGGCACGGCGTGCTGCGGCGCACGCTCAGCATCGGGAAGATGCGCGGCTCCGACTTCCAGGGCGGCCCGCACGCCATGCGGCTCACGGGGCGCGGCATGGAGGTGTACCCCAGCCTGGTGCCCGGCGACCACTCGCACCCGTTCGAGGCGGAGCTGATCGGATCGGGCATCCCCGAGTTCGACGAGATGCTGGGCGGCGGGATCGAGCGCGGCACCATCACCATCCTGAGCGGGCCCAGCGGCGCGGGAAAGACCACCCTGGGCGTGCAGTTCATGAAGGAGGCGGCCCTTCGCGGGGAGCGCTCCGTGGTCTACGCCTTCGAGGAGGGGATGGCCACCCTGCTCCACCGCTGCGAGAGCATAGGCGTGCCGCTGCGCGAGATGGTGGAGGGCGGCTCGCTGGCGGTGGTGGAGGTGGAGCCGCTCCGCTTCTCGCCGGCCGAGTTCGCGCTGATGGTGCGGAAGGAGGTGGAGGAGCGCGGCACCCGCATCGTGATGATCGACGGCATCGCCGGGTACCGGCTCACCCTGGCCGGCGACGACCTGGTGCTGCAGCTCCACGCCCTGGGGCGGTACCTCAAGAACATGGGCGTGACCGTGCTGCTCGTCAACGAGACCGAGGCCATCACCGGCGAGTTCCGCGCGACCGAGGTGGGGGTCAGCTACCTCTGCGACAACCTGATCTTCCTGCGCTACCTGGAGATGGACGGCGAGCTGCGGAAGGCCGTGGGCGTGCTGAAGAAGCGCCTGGGCGACTTCGCCCGCACGCTGCGCGAGATCTCCGTCACCTGCGACGGGGTGAAGGTGGGGGAGCCGCTCACCGCGCTGCGCGGCATCCTGACCGGAACGCCGGAGTGGGTGCCCCCCCGCGACCCATGAGCGCCACCGTTCGGGAGGTGCCCCAGGCGGACGGGCCGCCGCCCGACGCGGCGCCGCCCAGCCGCATCCTGCTGCTGCTGGACCAGCGCGAGAACCGCGCGCTCCTGGCCGAGGAGCTGGACGGCCGCCATCAGGTGATCGCCTCGGACGGCGACGGCGCCCTGGACGGCGACTTCGACCTGCTGGTGCTGGACGGGCGCTCGCTGGACCGGCTGGGGGAGCGGGTGCGGCGGCGCAAGGCGGAGGCGCAGCCCATCTTCCTGCCCGTGCTGCTGGTCACCTCGCGCCCGGGGGTCAAGATGATCACCCGGCAGGTGTGGCGCAGCATCGACGAGCTGGTGGTGGCGCCGGTGGAGAAGGCGGAGCTGCGCGCCCGGGTGGAGGTGCTGCTGCGCGCCCGCGTGCTCTCGCTGGAGCTGCGGCGCCAGGCGGAGTCCGCGCGATTCCTGGCCGAGCGGCTGAAGGAGAAGACGGCGGAGCTGGAGACGACGGCCGAGCGCCTGGCCGAGCGCACCTCCGCCGCCGAGGAGGCCAATCGCGCCAAGGGGCAGTTCCTGGCCAACATGAGCCACGAGCTGCGCACGCCGCTGAACGCCATCGGCGGCTACGCGGACCTGATGGAGATGGGGCTGCGCGGCCCCGTGACGGCGCTCCAGGAAGAGGACCTGGCCCGCATCAAGGCCAGCCAGCGCCACCTGCTGGGGCTGATCAACGAGGTGCTGAACTACGCCAAGCTCGAGACGGGCACCGTCCACTACGACATGGCGGACGTGCCCATGGGCGAGGCGCTGGCCGAGGCCGCCGCGCTGGTGGCGCCCCAGGCCCGGTCGAAAGGCCTGGCTCTGCGGGTGGACCCGTGCGAGCAGGCGCCCCGCGTCCGCGCCGACGCCGAGAAGCTGCGGCAGATCCTGGCCAACCTGCTCTCCAACGCGGTGAAGTTCACCCCGCCCGGGGGCAGCGTGCGCCTGTGGTGCGAGGCGGTGGGGCCCGACGCCTTCTTCCGGGTGCGCGACACGGGCGTCGGCGTGCCGCCGGATCGGATGGAGGCCATCTTCGAGCCGTTCGTGCAGATCCGCTCCGACCTGACGCGCACGGAGGAGGGCACGGGGCTGGGCCTCGCCATCTCGCGCTCCATCGCCGAGGCCATGCAGGGGTCGCTGACCGTGGAGAGCGAGCCCGGCGTGGGGAGCACCTTCACGCTCCGGCTCCCGGCGTCCATGGCCTCCTGAGGGCGTTTCTCCGAGGCGTTTCTTCGCCTTTCGTCTCGCGCCGCGGCGACGGCTTTTCACGCGGAGACGCGGAGGACGCGGAGACGCGGAGGGTGCGGGGGCGAGGCCGGCCGGCTCGGGCCGGTGGCGGCGGGAGGGCACCCTCTCGCTGGATGAACGGACGAGAGCGCGGACGGGAGGATTTCCTCCGCGTCTCCGGCCTGCTCGTACGTCGCTCGCCGCGAGGGAAGTCCCTGGCGGGAACGCGTCAGAAGACGACGTGGAAGAAGCGCGAGAAGAGGCGCGTGCGGCGATACCACGTGTCGAGCTGGAACGGACCCTTCCCTCGCTCCGTGCGCACCTCGGCCAGACCGAACCGTTCCAACCACCGGAGCAGGCGTAGCTGGACGATCATCTCCGCCTCCGACCAGAGTTCCTCCGGCGGCGGCAGCGACTCGCGGACGGCGGGCAGGAGCAGCCGGTCGGCAAGCTCCGCGGGGGTGAGCCACTCGTCCGGCGCCTCGCCGAACGCGTACAGGGAGAAGGCGATCGCCCGCTGGAAGCCGGGCTCCTCATCCAAGCCATCGGCATAGGCCAGGTTGAAGTCCCGGAACCAGGCGCGGAAGAGCACCGCGAACAGCTCCCCGGCACGCTCGGGCGCGCGCAGCGCCTCACCCCGCTTGGTGAGCGAGAAGGCGCCCCGCTGCCGCTTGAGCAGGCGGGCGACCTCCAGCAGCAGGCGCACGTAGTGGATGGGCGCCGCGTCCTGCTCGTTCGGGCGCTTCGCGAACATCTCGGGGTGGTCCCCGGCACCCCAGCGGAACCGCGACCCCAGCTCCACCACCACCGCGCGCGGCAGGTTCCCGGCGGGCGTGGCGCGGACCGTCCCCTGCCCCGCCAGCAGGTCCAGCGTCTCCCGCGCGTCGTGGAGCGTTCGGGCGGAGGAGAGGTCGTCCGGCGAAAGGTCCTCCGCCAGGCGCACCGGGCCCTCGCCCTCCCAGCGGTCCGCCAGCAGCCGGCGCGCCTGCTCGGGGGAGAGGCCGCCGAGCTCGGCCTGCGGACGGCGGTTGTACGCCTCCACCGCGCCGTCCATCATCTCGTTGAGCTGGCCGAGGGAGGCGTTCGGGTGCCGCCGCTGCAGCTCGTGGAAGGCGCGACGGAGCTCTTCGGGGATCGTGCGCGTCATGGGTGAGGACTCACGTTGGGACCGCCCGTCGGTTCGCTCGGCTCACCAGCCGAACGCGGATGGAGGGTGTCGAGGACCACGACGTACTGGAAGGCGCGCTCGGTCGACTTCCATCGGCGCTCCGCGTACCTCCAGAAGCACGCCCCCAGCGCGACGGCGGCGGCGAGCGCCTCCCACCGGAACCCCCTCGCCAGCGCGACGACGGCGATCGCCGCCGCCAGCACCGTCAGGCTGCGGAAGAACTTGGAGTCGGCTTCGAACTGCCGCACCTCCGCCAGCGCCGCGTCGGAGCGCAGCGTGAGCACCGCCGTGGCGTACTTGTACGTGTTGGACGTGTCCGCGTGGCTGCCCAGCGCCGCGCGCATGATCCCGCTCGCGACCTGGTACGGCCGGTTCCGCGTGCCCCGCATCAGGCGCTTCCGCAGGCGGTCGTAGAGTGGGTCCAGGACGGATCCCACCAGGAACAGCAGGTGCCCGAGCAGGTACGCGAGCAGGCCCAGGGCCGCCCAGAGCGCGGCCCCCGTGGGCACCGGCAGTCCCACGCGCTCCGCGACCTCCGTGAGCCACCCAGCCAGCAGGTACGCGCCGATCGCGCCGGGCAGCACGATGCTGATCAGCTCGCTCACCCCGATCAGGAAGTCGCCGGGCTTGTAGCTCATGGGGCCTGGGAAGCGGGGGACGGAGGCGGTGACGGGAGGTGGGTCGGGGGGAGGAGCCTACGTCCCGGCGCTCACCCGGGCCCGCGCGTCGGCGAGCGTCCGGACCACGGCGTCCACCCAGGCGCGCGGGAAGCGGGCGGGGTCGGCGGCCCACGACTCCACGCTGCGGACGGCGTTCTCGATCCCGTCCGCCTCGTCCGCCACGGCGGCGGCCAGGATCTCACCCATCCGCGGCAGCCGCGCGGCCCACGCCGGGTCCGCGGCCCGGTCGAACGCGGCGGCGGCGGCGCGCGCGTCGGGCTCGGGGATGCGCACCGAGCGCCGCAGGCGCAGCGTGTCGGCGGCGGCCAGCAGCAGGTCGTAGCACTCCGCCTCGTCCGGGACCACGTCCAGCAGGGCGCCGTGCAGCGTGCGCAGGTGCATCTCCAGCAGCAGCCGCGGCATCCCGCGCGAGGAGAGCACGTTGCCCAGCCAGAGCACCTGGCGCTCCAGGTACGCGCGGTCGCTGCGGCAGAGCGTGGCGAGCCACGCCCCGTCGCTCTGGCCGAACAGGCGCCCCCGCTCGCCGTAGCGCTCGCGGTAGTACGGCACCTCCGCCAGCGACGCCTCCACGGCCCGCCGCGCCGCGTCCACCTCCGCGGGAGAGGACGTGACCGGGTGCTCGCCGGCGTGCGGGTTCAGCGACGTCGCCGGGACCACCGCCGGCGTCTGCCAGCCACCGCGCGCCCGGGTGCTCTCCATCGGGCTCAGCTCCGGGGCTTCAGGACCCACAGCACGTTCACGATCACCCACCGGCCGTTCACCTTCCCCATCTGCATGTAGTCGATCCAGCCCGCCATCTCCGCCCGCACCGCCGCGGCGTTCCCGAAGATGTCCAGGATCCGCACGTCCTCCACCCGCCCGCCCGCCGGCGTGAAGCTGCCGGAGCGGCGCCCCGTCATCTCCACCAGCCGGTCCGCGCCCATCTGGTCGATCCGGCTGTTCCCCGCCGAGTCCGCCGACACGATCCGCTTCACCAGCTCCGGGTGCAGCGCGCGCCGCATGCGGTCGGCGTTGCCGTCGTACCAGCCCTGCACGTAGTCCAGCGCGGCGGCGCGGATGCCGGCGCTGTCGGCGGCGGTGGGCGCCTGCGCCCGAGCGGCGGCCGGCGACGCGAGGGCGAGGACGGCCAGGAGGGAGAGAATGCGCTTCATCGGGAGCCCCATCGTTGCGGGAGGATGGAAACAGACGATCCCAGGTTGGATGCGGCCGAGCCGCGATCGGTTGCCGTCGGCGGCGCGGGGTCACCGCTCTGCTTTCGTACTCGGAGGCCGGCGGATCGCCCGCCGCTCCCAGTCGGCCGCTCCCCCGTCCGCGAGCGCGCTGGGAACACCGGACGGAGTGACGGCGGGGTCTGCCAGGTTGGCGACGGGACGCCGGGGGTCGCGCCACCGGCGGAGCAACGGGTAGCACCCGCCCCCGAGAGACACCGCCGCGGCGATCAGCGCCGTCGCGTCGAACGTCCCCTCGCGGAGGAGACGCTCGGCGAAGCTCTCGCGGGTCACAGGGGCCACGGCATCCTCCTCAAAGCGTCTGCACCCACCTGTTGAGGCGCGTTCTCCTCACCCTGCGAGCTGCTCACTCCGGCACCACCGCCGTGGCCTCGATCTCCACCTTCGCGCGCTCCTCGATCAGCGCGGAGACCACGACCACCGCCATCGCGGGGTAGTGGCGGCCGAAGACCTCGCGGTACGCGGCGCCCACCTCCTTCAGCGAGGCCAGGTAGGCCGCGCGGTCGGTGACGTACCAGGTGAGGCGGACCAGGTGCTCCGGCCCGGCGCCCGCGGCGGCCAGGACGGCGGCCACGTTGCGGAACGCCTGCGCCGCCTGGGCCGCGAAGTCGTCGGACGCGAACGTCCCCGTGGCGGGGTCCCACCCGATCTGGCCGGCGGTGACGACCACCCGCCCGCGCGCCGACATCCCGTTGGCATATCCCCGGGGCAGCGCCCAGCCGTCCGGCTGGATGGCCTCCGCGAAGCCGGTCACGCGCCGCGCTCCCGCAGCCGGAAGCGCTGCAGCTTGCCGGTCTGCGTGCGGGGAAGCGCGTCCAGGAACTCGATGGCGCGCGGGTACTTGTAGGGGGCGATGGTGGCCTTGGCGAAGTCCTGCAGCTCCTTCGCCAGCGACTCCGACGGCGCGTGCCCATCGCGCAGCACCACGAACGCCTTCACGACGTGGCCGCGCTCCAGGTCGGGGACGCCCACCACGCCGCACTCCCCCACCGCGGGGTGCTCCAGCAGCGCGTTCTCCACCTCGGGGCCGGAGATGTTGTACCCCGACGAGATGATCATGTCGTCGCCGCGCGCCTGGTACCAGAAGTACCCGTCGGCGTCCATCACGTACGCGTCCCCCGTCTCGTTCCACCCGTGGCGCACGTACGCGCGCTGCCGCTCCGGGTCGTCCAGGTAGCGGCACCCCGTGGGCCCCACTACGGCCAGGCGGCCGATGGTCCCCGGCGGAAGCTCGTTCCCCTCGTCGTCGACCACGCGCGCGCGGTAACCCGGCACGGCGCGCCCCGTGGACCCGGGGCGGATCGCGTCCTCCGGCGCGGAGACGAAGATGTGCAGCATCTCCGTGGACCCGATCCCGTCGATGATGGAGACGCCGGTCGCCTCCTTCCACGCCTCGAACGTCGCCAGCGGCAGGTGCTCCCCCGCCGAGACGCACTTCCGCAGCGAGGACAGGTCGTGCTCGCCCGCCAGGGCCGCCATCGCCCGGTAGGCGGTGGGCGCGGTGAAGCAGACCGTCGCGCGGTGCTCCTCGATCCCCCTGACCAGGTTGGGCGGCGTCGCGTTCTCCAGCAGCAGCGTGGACGCGCCGATGCGCAGGGGAAAGAGGAGCAGGCCGCCCAGCCCGAAGGTGAACGCCAGCGGCGGCGAGCCGCAGAAGACGTCGTCCGGCCCCGCCTGCAGGCAGTGCGGCGGGAAGGTGTCGCAGCACGCCAGCACGTCGCGGTGCAGGTGCATGGTCCCCTTCGCCCGCCCCGTGGTGCCGGAGGTGAAGGCGATCAGCGCCACGTCCTCCGCCGCGGTGTCCACGGCCTCGAACTCCGCCGCCTTCCCGCGGGCGAGGACGTCCAGCGACCCCGCCTCGTCCGTCCCGAAGCGCAGCACCCTCTCCAGCCGGGAGTCCGTCCCCCCGACGGCCTCGATCTCTTCCGCGATGCGCGCGTCGGTGAGCGCATAGCGGACGTCGGCGCGGTCCACGATGTAGGAGAGCTCGCGCGTCCGCAGCAGCGGCATGGTCGCCACCGCCACGCCGCCGGCCTTCAGAACGCCCAGCCAGCACGCCGCCATCCACGGTCCGTTGGGGCCCCGGAGCAGCACCCGGTTGCCGGGAACGAGGCGGAGGTCGTCGCGCAGCACGGCGGCCACGCGGTTGGATTCCGCCGCCAGCTCCCGGTAGGTCCACGACCCGCCCGGCCAGCGGATCGCCGTCCGTCCCCCCTGCCCCGCCTCCACCCAGCGGTCCACCAGCTCCACGGCCGCGTTCAGCCGCGCCGGGTACTCCGGCACGCCGGAGAGGTCGATCCGGGGCCACAGCTCCCGCGGCGGCAGGCGGTCGCGCGCGAAGGTGTCCACGTGCGCGCTGGGCGCGGCGGGCGCGGCGGCGGTCTGGGGCATGGCGTCTCCTCCGGTCTCGTGGGGTCGAAGGACCGTGCTCACTGCGGCCCCCATCGCAGCGCTTCCCGTGCCACGTGCTCGCGCGTCCCGTCGAGGCCGTGCGAGGCCGGAGATCTCCACTGCCCCCTCACCGCTCCTCCCGCCGCTCCCGCGCCCCGGCGCGCGCGGGGACGCAGGCCAGCACGGCCAGGAAGACGAGCCCCTCCTCGCCGTCCAGCGCGCAGGAGAGGACGTACGGGTCGGGATCGCCGCACGAGAACTCCATGGTCGCGCGGTCGGGGCGGTAGCGGGCCTCCGCGCGGGGCGCGCCCAGGCGCTGCACCAGCTCGTCGCGGGAGAGGCCCATCCGCAGCGGCAGGCCCAGCCGCCCCATCACGGCCTGCGCGGCGCCGTCGGAGACCTCCTCGAAGTCGAGCGAGAGGGCGCGGAGCACGTCGGGCTCGTCCTCGCGGCGCAGCCACTCGGTGAAGCCGACCGCCTCCCCCACCCACGTCTCGTCGCGGAACTCCCACCCGCGCAGGTCCACCACGTCGTCGGCGGGGACGAAGTCGCGCAGCCGCAGTCGCCCGAACTCGTGGTGCGGCAGCATGGGGACCCGGACTCGCTCCGTGCTCATCCATTCTCCTTCAGTACCTGGCCCGCGATCACCAGCTTCTGGACCTCGCTCGTTCCCTCGTAGATGCGCAGCGCGCGGATCTCGCGGTACAGGCGCTCCACCGCCGCGCCGCTCACCACGCCCCGCCCGCCGTGGAGCTGCACCGCCCCGTCGATCACCCGCTGCGCCGCCTCGGTGGCGTGCAGCTTCGCCATCGCCGCCTCGCGGGTCACGCGCGGCGCCCCCATGTCGCGCGTCCACGCCGCGCGGTAGACGAGGAGCGCGCTGGCGTCCACGTCCACCGCCATCTCGGCCAGGCGGGCCTGCGTGAGCTGGTGCTCCGCCAGAGGCTTGCCGAAGACGCTCCGCTCGCGCGCCCACGCCACCGCCTCGTCCAGCGCGCGACGGGCGAAGCCGAGCGCCGCGGCGCCCACGGTGGAGCGGAAGACGTCCAGCGTCCCCAGCGCCACCTTCAGCCCCGCCCCCTCCGCCCCGATCCGCGCCCGAGCCGGCACGCGGCACCCGTCCAGCTCCAGCGAGGCCAGGGGATGCGGGGCGATGACGTCGATGCGCTCCCCCACCCGGAACCCCGGCGCGTCCGCCTCCACCAGGAAGGCCCCGAACCCCCGCTCCCCCGCCTCGGGGAAGCGCGCGAACACCACGTAGTGGTCGGCGATGCCCCCGTTGGAGATCCACGTCTTTTCCCCGTCCAGCACGTACCCGCCGTCCACGCGTCGCGCCGTGGTCGTCATGGCCGTCACGTCCGACCCGGCGTCGGCCTCGGAGAGCGCGAACGCCGCCACCGCCCGCCCGTCGCGCACCGCCGGGAGCCACCGCCGCCGCTGCTCCTCCGTGCCGAAGAGCGAGATGGGCCCGCTTCCCAGCCCCTGCATGGCGAACGCGAAGTCCGCCAGCCCGGAGCGGTACGCCAGCGTCTCGCGTGCCACGCAGAGGGAGCGCACGTCCAGCGCCGCCCGCCCCCCACCGTCCGCCTCGGCCACCACCAGCCGCAGCCACCCCGCGTCGCCCAGCGCCCGCACCAGCTCCCGGCAGCGCGCGTCCACGTCCGCCGGCTCGTCCTCGCCCACCTCGCGCCCCGTCCACCCGCGCAGCTCCGCCGCGAGCGCCCGGTGCCCCTCGTCGAAGAACGGCCACCCCAGGAAGGTGCGGTCAGCCACGGGCGGCCTCCGCGCAGACACCGCCGGCGCCGGTCGGAGGCAGCAGCATCCCCCGCGCCCCGGCACCGGCCAGCGAATGGACTCGCCTCCTGGAACGACGGGAAAGTCCGCTCCGCGGACTCCGCACCCGCCGGAGCCGCGACGAAGGCCGGCGGTCCCGGGCACCCCTCGCCCCTCCGTGGGGGAGGGGCCGGGGGAGGGGGGGCGCGGCTCCGGCCCGGGCCCAATCGACGCCTGCGAATGAATTCGCGGCTCGGAACGGCACGAAGTCCGCCTTCGCGGACTGGGCTTCCGTCTCGCGCCGGGACCGCGGTGCACCCCTCTCCCCTTGTGGGAGAGGGGCCGGGGGTGAGGGGTCCTGCCGCGGACGAAGCGCGGGACCGCCGACGACCCTCACCCCTCTTCCCTCGTGGGGGAGGGGCCGGGGGAGGGGGGTGCTCGCGGCGCGGACCGTCACCTCAGTTCCCCTCGAACGTGGGCCGCTGCTTCATCACGAACCCGCGGTAGGCGCGCGCGAAGTCCTCCGTCTGCATGCAGATGGCCTGGGCCTGGGCCTCGGCCTCGATGGCCTCGTCCACCCCCATGCTCCACTCCTGGTGCAGCGCGCGCTTGGTCATGGCGTGGGCGAAGGTGGGGCCCGTCCCCAGCGCCTTGGCCAGGTCCGTGGCCTCCGCCAGCAGGGTCCCGGGGTCCGCCAGCCGGTTGAAGAACCCCCAACGCTCCGCCTCCTCCGCCCCCATGCTGCGCCCCGTGTAGAGAAGCTCCGCCGCGCGCCCCTGGCCGATGATGCGGGGGAGCATGGCGCAGGCGCCCATGTCGGCGCCGGAGAGCCCCACGCGGGTGAAGAGGAACGCCACCTTCGCCCGCGGCGTGCCCACGCGCAGGTCGCTGGCCATCGCCAGAATGGCGCCGGCCCCCACGCACACCCCGTCGATGGCCGCCACGATGGGCTGCGGGCAGGCGCGCATGGCCTTCACCAGGTCGCCGGTCATGCGCGTGAAGGCCAGGAGCTCGTCCATCCGCCCCTCCTCGCGCATGCGCACCAGCGGCCCAATGATGTCGTGCACGTCGCCGCCGGAGCAGAAGTCCTCTCCGTCGCCGGTCAGCACCACGGACTTGACGTCGGTGGCGTGCCGCAGCGCCTGGAAGGTGTCGGTCAGCTCGGCGTACGACTCGAAGGTGAGCGGGTTCTTGCGCTCGGGCCGGGAGAGGGTGGCCACGGCGACGGGTCCATCGACCTCCCAGCGGAAGGTCGTGGGGCGCAGCTCGGAGGCGAGGCGGCGGTCGGTCATCCGTGCGTGGGCTGGGGGACGGCGTCGATCTGGGGAGCGGCGCGCGGCGGAACGTCGGCGCGCGCCACGCGGTTGCGGCCCGCGCGCTTGGCGCGGTACAGGGCGTCGTCGGCGGCCGCGAGCAGCACCGCGGGGCCGGAGTCGCGGTGGGGCACGGCGCTCGCCACCCCCAGCGACGCGGTCACCACGGTGGCCACCGTGGAGGTGGGGTGGGGCACGCGCAGCGCCTCCACGCGGGCGCGGAGCCGCTCCGCGAACTGCTCGGCGCGGCGCAGGTCCATGGCGGGGAGCAGGACCACGAACTCCTCGCCGCCGTAGCGGGCCACCAGGTCGCCGGCGCGGCGGACGGCGCCGCGGAGCGCGCGGGCCACGTCGCGCAGGCAGTCGTCGCCGCGCTGGTGGCCCAGCCCGTCGTTGAAGGCCTTGAAGCAGTCCAGGTCCAGCATCACCACCGAGAGCGGGGTGCCGGCGCGCTCGGCCCGCCTCCACTCCACGGCGAGCACCTCGTCGAAGTGGCGGCGGTTGGCGATCCCCGTCAGACCGTCGGTGTGGGAGAGGCGCTCCAGCCGCTGGTTGGCCTGGCGCAGCCGCTCGTTCGCCTCCTCCAGCGCGCGGTTCATGGCGGCCATGTGGATGGCGCCCGCGATCTGGTCGGCGAAGGTGCGGAACACCACCACGTTCTCGGGCGAGAAGACGTCGGGCGAGTCGCCCTCCAGGTTCAGCACGCCCAGGATGCGGTCGCGGAAGCGGATGGGCACCACCAGCTCGGCCGTGACCGTCTCGTTCATCTCGAAGTACGCGGGGTCCGCCCGCACGTCCAGCACGAGCTGCGCCTCGCCCGTCCGCATCGCCCGCCCCACGATCCCCCGCTCCACCGGCCAGTGGGTGCCGGTGTCGACCCGCAGCGGCACGCGGGCGGCGCGCTTCGTCTGGTAGAACAGCCTGCGCTCGGGATCCGCCATCAGCACCGAGACGATGGCGAGCGGGAAGTGCTCCACCACCCAGTGGACCACGCGGTCCAGGAGCAGGTCGAGCTGCCCCGCCTCCAGCGCGTCGCGCGAGAGCTCGCCCACCATCTCCAGCAGGTGCGCGCGGCGCCTCACCTCCTGCAGCAGCCGCGCGCTGGCGATGGCGCCCGCGATCTGCTCGGCCACCGTCTCCAGCAGGGGGAGCTGGTCGTGGAAGGCGGCCAGGCGGGTGCTCTCCAGGTTCAGGATGGCCACCGTCCGCCCGCCGTGCCGCACCGGCACGCACAGCTCCGAGAGCGTGCCGGGCATGGTCTCCACGTAGTCGGCCTCGCCGCGCACGTCGTCCAGCAGGATGGGGCGGCCGTGGGCCGCCACCTGGCCCACCACGCCGCTGCCCAGAGGGCGGGTGTAGCCCACGTGGATGGCGGAGGGGAGCAGGGTGGAGACGGCCTCGCAGACGAAGCGGTCGCGCTCCGGGTCCACCGACACGCAGGCCACGAACTCCCACCCGAAGTGCCGCATCAGCGCGTCGGTGATGCGCTGCAGCATGGGCCGCAGCTCCAGGTCGGCCGTGGCGATGCGCGCCACCTCGTTCAGGATCTCCAGGTGCCGCGCCCGCCCCATCTCGTGCGCCGGCGCGCGCTCGCCCGACGTCCCCGCAGGAGCGGGTACGCCGGGGGGCGGTGCGGCGGGAGGCACGGCGGGTTCGCTCATCTCCCCTGCGTGCGGAGGGTGTCTCGTAGGTGTGCCGCGGTCAGGTGACCTCGCCGCCGGCGACGGGGAGCGCCTCGCCCGTCAGCCCCGACGCGGCGGGGGAGCAGAGCCACCCCACCAGGGCGGCCACCTCCTCCGGCCGGATCAGCGAGCCACGGGGGATGGTGCGGACGATCATCGCCCGCGCCTCCTCCTCCGTCTTCCCCAGCGCGGCGGAGAGGCCGTCGACCGCGCGGCGGGCCATGTCGGTGTCGGTGTACCCCGGGCAGACGGCGTTCACCGTCACCCCGCTCTTCGCCGTCTCCAGCGCCAGCGCGCGCGTCAGGCCGACCACCCCGTGCTTGGCGGCGCAGTACGCGGCCGTCTTCGGGTATCCGCGCAGCCCGGCCGTGGAGGCCACGTTCACGATCCGGCCGGCGCGGGCGGCGAGCATGGCGGGGATCACCTCGCGCGTACAGAGATACGTCCCGGTGAGGTTGACCGCCAGCATCCGGTCCCACGTCTCCCTGGGCGTGTCGGCGAAGGCGGATGCCGCGGACTCCCCCGCGTTGTTCACCAGCACCCCCGCGTCGCCGTGCGCTTCGCGCGCCCGCGCGAAGGCCGCGGCCACCGACGCCTCGTGGGCCACGTCGCAGACCACCGCCTCCACCCGCACGCCGTGGCGTCCCCGCACCCCCGCCGCGGTGGCCCGCAGCCGCTCCTCGTCGCGCCCCATCAGCGTGAGCGCCGCCCCCCGCCGGGCCAGCTCCTCCGCGATGGCCGCCCCGATCCCCCGCCCCCCGCCGGTGACGATCGCGTGCGTCCCCGCGAGGTACGCGTCGGAGGTGGGGGACGGCTGCGGGTGGGGGCTCGGCATCGGCTCGGCGGAAGGGGTGGAGCGAGGGATGGAGTCGAATGTCGAATGTCGGCGGGCGTCCGCGAGGGACCCCTCACCCCCGGCCCCGCTTCCACAAGGGGAGAGGGGTGCACTACGGTGGTCGGCCGGCTTCGGGCTGCGTCCGCTTTCCGGGGGCGTAAAGTCCCCGGCTGGCTACTACGATCGTCCCTCCGGGACTCCCCCTCGCCGACCGGCCGAGGCCTGCTCGCCGAGACCATCCAGGTTCCCTCTCCCACTCGTGGGAGAGGGTGGCGGGCTCCGATGGGTGCCGAGGGAGCCGCACCACCGCCGACCGAGCCCGCCGGGTGAGGGCCCCGCGAGGGCTCCGCATCGTCGAGAGGTCGTGTTCCCCTCGCCCGCTCGCGGGCCAGGGTGGACGGCTCTCAGGCCGGCCGGGCGAGGGCGTCCGCCCTCCGCGCTAGATCGTGCTGGTCCCCAGCAGCTCCTGCGCGCGCCGCACGTTTCGCTCCAGCTGACGCTTTCCCTGCAGGTACTGCACCGGCCACCACTGCTCGTCGTAGCCGAGCTGGGCGGCGGCGTGGAGGGTCCAGTGGGGGTCGGAGAGGTGCGGGCGCGCCAGGGCGCACAGGTCCGCGCGGCCGGCGGCCACGATCCCGTTCACCTGGTCGGCCTCGGTGATGTTGCCCACCGCGATGGTGGCGATCCCCGCCTCGTTTCGGATGCGGTCGGCGAACGGCGTCTGCCACATCCGCCCGTAGACCGGCTTCGCGTCCGGCGACGTCTGCCCGGTGGAGACGTGGATGGCGTCCGCCCCCGCGGCGGCGAAGGCGCGGGAGATCTCCACCGCCTCCGGCCCGTCGACCCCTCCGTCGACCCAGTCCGTGGCGGAGATGCGCACCGAGATGGGGCGCTCCTCCGGCCAGGCCGCCCGCATGGCCGCGAACACCTCCACCGGAAAGCGCAGGCGGTTCTCCAGCGTCCCCCCGTACTCGTCCGTCCGGCGGTTCGCCAGCGGCGTCAGGAACGACGAGAGCAGGTACCCGTGCGCGCAGTGCAGCTCCAGCATGTCGAACCCGCACTCGGCCGCCATCTCCGTGGCGCGCACGAAGTCGGCGACCACCGCGTCCATGTCGGCGCGCGTCATCTCCCGCGGCGGGTGCATCCACTCCGCGTGCGGCAGGGGCGAGGGGCCCAGCGTCACCCATCCGCCCTCGCCCAGCGGCACGTCGTCGCCCTCCCAGGGCAGGCGGACGGCGCCCTTGCGGCCCGAGTGTCCCAGCTGCAGGCAGAGCTTCGCGGGGGTGCGTTCGTGGACGAAGTCCACGATGCGCCGCCAGGCGGGGACGTGCTCCGGCAGGTACATCCCCGTGCAGCCCAGCGTGATGCGCGCCTCGGGCGACACGCAGGTCATCTCCGTGAAGAGCAGGCCGGCCCCGCCGAGCGCCCGCGAGCCCAGGTGCACCAGGTGGAAGTCGTCCGGCGTCCCGTCGGTCGCCGAGTACATGTCCATCGGCGACACGGCCACGCGGTTGGGCACCTCCATCCCGCGCAGGCGGAAGGGGGTGAAGACGGGGGGGACGGGCTTCTCCCGGGCGGGCGCGCCGCAGCGGGCGGAGAACCACCGCTCCACGCCGGAGAGGTAGGCATCGTCGCGCAGGCGCAGGTTCTCGTGGCTCACGCGCTGCGAGCGGGTGAGCAGGGAGTACGCGAACTGCTCCGGCTCCAGCTTCACGTACCGCCGCACGTTCTCGAACCACTCCATGGAGTTGCGCGCCGCGTTCTGCAGCCGCAGCGCGTCCGTCCTGCGCTCCTCCTGGTACGTCTCCAGCGCGTCCGCCGCCCGCTCCCCGCTCCGCAGGTGCCGGGCGAGCGAGATGGCGTCCTCCATCGCCAGCTTGGTCCCCGAGCCGATGGAGAAGTGCGCCGTGTGCGCCGCGTCGCCGATCAGGACCACGGGGGTGCCGTCCTCGCGCACCGCGTGCCAGCGCTCGCAGGAGACGCGCACGAAGCGCAGCCAGGGCGACGGGAGGTGTCGGGCGTTGCTCTCCAGCCGGTGCCCGTCCAGCCAGGGCGCGAAGATGCGCTCGGAGTAGGCGATGGCCTCGTCCGTCGTCATGCGGTCCAGCCCGGCGGCGCGCCACGACGCCTCGTCGCACTCCACGATGAAGGCGGAGCGGCGCTCGTCGAAGCGGTAGGCGTGGGCCTGGAAGACGCCGTGCTCGTTCTGGACGAAGAGGAAGGTGAAGGCGTCGAACCGCCTGGTGGTCCCCAGCCAGGTGTAGCGCGCCGTCCGCTCGTCCAGGTCGGGGCGGAAGACCTCCGCGTGGCGGCGCCGCACCGCGCTGTTCACCCCGTCCGCGGCCACGACCAGGTCGGCGCCCTCCAGCCCCAGCGCGTCCAGCGCCGCGTCGTCCGCCGCCTCCACGCCGAAGCGGGTGACCACGCCCAGCTCCTCGGCCCGCTCGCGCAGCACGCGGAGCAGCTCCGCCCGGGCGATGCCCACGAAGCCGTGCCCGCCGGAGGTGACGACGCGCCCGTGCACGTGCACGTCGATGTCGTCCCAGCGGGCGAAGCGCGCGGCGATGCGGTCGTAGCTCTCCGGGTCTGCCTCGCGCAGGTTGCCCAGGGTCTGGTCGCTGAACACGACCCCCCACCCGTACGTCACGTCGGGGGGGTTGCGCTCCAGCACCACCACCTCGTCCCCGGGCGCGGCCTTCTTCGCCAGCAGGGCGAAGTACAGCCCCGCCGGCCCGCCGCCGATCACGGCGATCTTCACGCGCGTCCCCCGCGGCTCACGGCGCCTCACCCGAGCCGGCTGAGCATCTCGATCCCCCCCACGCGCCCGTCCTCCAGCACGTCCAGCACGACGGTCCCCTCCCGGGGGTGCTCCAGCGCGACGTTCTCGCGGAAGCGCCAGTCGGGGCCCTGCGGATCGACGAAGTGAAGGTAGGCGCGGCTCTCGGCGCGGGCGACGGTGCAACTCTCGAGGGCGTCGGCCAGGGCGGGCGCCTCCGGAAGCTGCTCGCGCGCCAGCGTCACCAGCCACGCCGGGTCGTACGGCTCCCAGCCGGGGCGGGCCTCACCCACCGTACCCGGCCCCCAGGTGCGCCCGCAGCTCCCAGAGCTCGGGGAAGAAGCGGCGTTCCATCGTCTTGCGCAGGTACGCGGCGCCCTCGCTGCCGCCGGTGCCGGGGCGGCCGCCGATCACGCGCTCCACCATCTGCACGTGGCGGAAGCGCCAGAGCATGAACATCTCGTCGTACTCGATCAGCGCCTCGGCCAGCAGGAACAGGTCGTAGTGCCGCTCCTGCTCGGTGTAGAGCCGCTGGAGCTGGTCCAGCCGCGCGGTGGCGACGGCCGCGCGCGCGTCCTCCTCGCCCTCCTCCGGAACGTCGGGAAGGTCGAAGCCGCGGCGGCGGAGCAGGTCGTGGAAGGCCTCGGCCAGGGTGCGGCCGTCCAGGCGGGCCTGCAGGCGCTCCAGCTCCTGCCCCGAGAGGCCGGGGTACTTGAGGAAGTTGGGGTCCTTGAGCCCGGAGAGGAACTCGATCTCGCGGAACTGGATGGACTGGAAGCCGCTGGCGGGGCGGATGTGGTCGCGGAAGGCCAGGAAGTCCGTGGGCGTCATGGTCTCCAGCACCTTCACCTGCGCCACCAGCACGCGCTGGATCTCGATGCAGCGCCGCAGCCCGCGGTCGGCGCCCAGCACCATGTCGGCGTCCAGCCGGGCGAGCACGGCGTCCAGCTCGTGCAGGACCTGCTTGAACCAGAGCTCGTACGTCTGGTGGATGACGATGAAGAGGGTCTCGTCGTGCTGCCCCGGGTCGCTCAGGAGCTGCTGCAGCCCCAGCAGCTCGGGGACCTTCAGGTACCCGCCGTACGTCAGGCGGGGCTCCTCCTGCGGGCGACCGAACGACATCTCCCCTCCATCGGCGGGTGGCGTGCTCTCCGGCCCGACATCCTAGGCGCCGAGCGGCCCCCCGGCAACGCCGCGCCGCGTCAGCGCCTCACCTCCCCGCGCACGGGGCGGTCCTGGATCCCCAGCCACGTCTCCAGCTGCCGCTCGGCGTAGAGCGCCACGTCGCGGTCGTCCGCGCCGGAGAAGATGCTGACGCGGCGCCCGTTCCTCAGCACGCCCTTCAGGTCGTACGTCACCGTCACGCCGTTCTTGCCGCGCGCGACCTTCTCCTCGGTGTAGAGCTGCTCCAGCTCGGCCAGCGGGATGCTGCGGTTCCCCGGCCAGGGGACGGGGCCGTGGGTCACCGTCAGCACCCCGTCCGCCACCCGGAGGTGCGTCCGGTTCAGGAAGCCCGCCGCCGTCACGTAGACCAGCCCCACGCCGACCGCCAGGTGGATGAGCGGGAAGAGGAGGAAGACCAGTGGAGCGCCCGAGAGGAGCGCCATGCCGTACCACATGACCAGGAAGCCCATCCAGAAGACCGAGAAGACCGCGAAGAACCAGTACTTCAGCGAGCGCCAGCGCCGCACGATCATCCGGGAGCCGCCCTGATCGATCACCCCCAGCCCCTCGGGGCGGACCACGATGGGGCGCACCCCCGGCAAGTCCTCCCACACCTCCACCCTCTCCTCGTCCTCCCACACCTCCACCGTCTCGCCCTCGGCCGGCTCGGTCGATGACGACGGCGGCGGGGCGGCCCGCGACGCGGAGAGCGCGGCGGGGGAGAGGTCGGGCGCGGCCAGTGGCGGCGGGACGGCGGGGCGGGCGGGACCCAGCAGCTCCCCCGGGAGGGGGAAGACCGCGTGGCAGAAGCGGCACTTCGCCAGGCCGGTGGCCAGGTTCATGTCGTCGGCCCGGACCATGGCGTTGCAGCTCTCGCAGTGGACGTGCATGGCGGCCCTACGGTGCGAGGGACGGATGTGGCGGACGCGGGAGACGTGCGTTCCCTGCGAAGATAGTCCGGCGCGGCACCGCCGGGGAGGGCGTCGTGCGGGGTCGCGTCAGCGGCCCACCTGGCCCACCACCGGGCGGGGGTGGATGCCGAGCCACCCGTTGATGCGGTGCGCGGCGAAGGCCGCGTCGTCCGCGTCTCCGATGCCGGGGAAGATCACCACGCGGCGCCCGTTCTTCAGCAGCGCGCTCAGGCTGTACGTCACCACTTCGCCGTCATTCCGGTGGACGGTCCTCTCCTCGGCGTAGAGCTGGTCCAGCTCGGCGAGGGCGATGCGGCGGTTCCCCGGCCAGGGAAGCGGCTCGTGCCGCACCTCCAGCACGCCGTCGGCCACGCGGACCCACGACCGGTTCACGAATCCCGCCAGGCTCCAGTAGGCCATGACGCCCCCCGCCGCGGCGAACGGGGCCAGGAGCACGTACTCCAGCGCCCCCCATGCCGACGCGGACCCGCCGGGCAGCATGGTCGACAGCATGCCGAACCATGCCACGCAGAACACCGCCGCGAACGTGTGCGCGGGCGACCGCCAGCGGCGCGCGATGGCGCGCACGCCGTCCTCCTCGATGATCCCCAGCGTCTCGGGAATGGGGACGATCTCGGACGCGCGCAGGTCCGGCGCGCCCGCGCGCGGGGGGACGGGCGCGTCGGAGGAGGCCTCGGGGAGCCGGAACACCTGGTGGCAGGCGGGGCACTTGGCCAACCCGGCGCGGAGGTCCACGTCCGCGGCCGGGATGGGAGCGTGGCAGCCGTCGCAGTGGACTCGCATCGCGGATCGGGATCGGAGGGGAGGACGGCGGAAGCGGGGACGGGGGACGTCCGTTCCCGCGAAGATCGTCCGCCGCGGCATCGCGGGGGAAGGGCGGCGGCTTCGCCCCGGCTCAGCGGATCACCGGGTCGAGTGCACGCCGAGCCATTCGCTGAGGCGGTCGGCGGCTTGGGCCGCCTCCGCGGAATCCCGCAGACCGCCGAACAGGGTCACGCGGCGCTCGTCCTTCAGCAGCGCGAGCACGGCGTACATGACCGGAGCGCGCTCGCGCCGCGTCACGGACCGTCGCTCCACGTACACCTCGTCCAGCTCGCCGAGGGGGATGCGGCGGTTCCCCGGCCAGGGAAGCGGCCCGTGGCGCACGTCCAGTGCCCCGTCCGCCACGCCGACGCGGGTTCGGTTCACCAGGCCCGCGGCGCTGAAGTAGGCCAGGGCGGCCCCGAACGCCACGAGCGGGAGCATGAGCGCGTACTCGATCACCTGCCAGGCCTTGCCGGGCACGGCGCCCAGCATCCGTGGAAGCAGCCAGGACCAGGCGACGCAGAAGATCGCGCCGAACACGTGGAGGGGCGAGCGCCAGCGGAGCACGAAGGCGCGTCCGCCATCCTCCTCGCTCAGCTCGGCCGCGCGCGGGACACCTCGCTGCGGGGCGAGGCCGGGCGCGGCGGCGGAGGCATCGGCGGGGAGCCGGCAGAGGCGGTGGCAGGCGGGGCACGTCACCAGTCCGGCGTCCGGATCCACGTCCGCCGCGGGGATGGGAGCGTGGCAGCCCGCGCAGTGGATCTGCATCGGATCGAGATGCGGGAGGAAGGCGGGCCCCCTCGACGTCGGTGGGCTGACGCGGCGCTCTCCCGTCATCCGCGGGCGGGGCCGCTCACGCGGGAGGGGCGGCGGGCCAGGCGCTCCGCGACCGAGGTGGAGAGAGGGAGCGCGCGGGAGCGGCCGCGTGGACGGCGCCGACCCTCAGTCCGCGTAGACGCGGTCGGTCGCGGTTGACCCGACGGGCATGGCGGACTCGCGGGAGCGCAGGGCCTCCTCCGCCGCGGCGTCCACCTCCGCCGTCACCTCGGCCTCGATCGCCTCCAGGCGCTCGCGGGCGATCCCCTCGCCGTGCAGCCAGGCCTCGTACAGCCCCACCGGGTCGCGCTTCCCCCACCGCGCGAAGTCGCCGGCGTCGAACAGCACGCGCGCCTCGCGCTCGTCGTGCGTGGCGTGGCCGCCCATGCGGAACGTCTCGGCCACCAGCAGCGACGGGCCCTCCCCCGCGCGGGCGCGATCGGCCGCGATGCGCGTGGCGGCCCAGGCGTCCAGCACGTGGTTGCCGTCGAACGGGCCGCCCATCATGCCGTACATGGCCGGCCAGTGGTCGAACGAGCCGCCGCAGTGCGCGTCCAGGCGCGTGCCCAGCGCCACCTGGTTGTTCTGCACGACGAAGATGGCCGGCAGGCGCCGCACCGCCGCGAAGTTGACCCCCTCGTGGAACGCCGCCGTCTTGGTGGAGCCGTCGCCGATCCAGGTGAGCGCCACCCGGTCCTCGCCGCGCTGCGCGAAGGCCAGCGCCATCCCCGCCGTCACGGGGATCATGTCGCCCACGTGCGAGATGGGGGGCAGCACCGCGTCGGCCAGGTGGCCCAGGTGCAGGTCGCGCCCGCCGGACGGGGCGTCGGCCGTGCCCAGGTAGGTGCGGAAGATGGAGGCGATGGGCATCCCCATCTCGTGGCTCGCCCCGGCGTTGCGGATCATGGGGCACACCACGTCGCGGTCGGGCCCGGAGCGGCGCAGCGCGTGGACGGGGCCGATGGTGGCGGCCTCCTCTCCCACGCCCAGCCACGCCTTGGAGATCACGCCCTGCCTCACCCAGCGCTTCAGCGCCACGTCGTGCAGGCGGTTCCGCAGCAGGCCCGCGTACATCCCCAGCAGCGCCTCCTCGTCCAGCGCGCGGATGCGCGAGGCACGCTCGGGGTCGGCGTCGATCCGCTCCGCGAAGGCGCGCAGCTCGGCCGGGTCGGCGGTCCAGTCCAGGTACTCGGGCGGATCGTAGGCGGCGTGGCGCTTCATCGCGGGTGCTTGGGGGCGCGCTGGGGTGGGTGGACGCGGCAGGATACGGAGGGCGCGCCGGGGGCGCAATGGCGCACCGCCGCCGCGGGGACGACGGCGCCCTCCGCCGCCCCGGCGGCCCCTGCCCGCGCCGTCGGGACGGCGTGCCGGGGAGCGGTGGTCCGGCGCATGCAACGATCCGCCGCCGTGCGCGGCGCGCCGGAAGAGCGCGCGCACGATCCGGAACTCCAGCAGGAGCTGTCGAGATGAAGAAGCAGATGCTCGTGGCCGCGATCCTGGCCCTCACGACCGGCGCCGCCGGGTGCCGCACCATGCAGGGCGCCAAGGAGGACGCCCAGAGCGCGGCGAACACCGTGGGGAACGCCGCCGAGGCCGCCTTCACCGACCAGGGCGCCGAGGCGGTGCTGGCCGGGTCGATCGGCGTGGTGGACGGCCGCACCCGCGCCGTGCTGCGCGACATGGGGTTCACCGTGACGGACGCCGACTACGACGACAACGCCCGCGAGCGCGAGTACGAGGCCCGCAGCGGGGACCGCGTGGTGAAGGTGGAGCTGGAGGCGCGCAGCGCGAGCACGACCGAGGTGGACCTGACGTACCGGGTGGGGACGAACTACGACAGGGAGCAGGCCCGCGACGTCATCCGCCGCATCCAGGCGCGGCGGTAGGGAACCCCCCGGCCGCCGCCCCGCTGCGGGCGGCGGCCGGCGGGCGGGTCACGCGGAGGCGGCCAGCTCCTCGGCGGCGTGCTCGTGGATGCAGTGGCCGATGCGCGTGGCCCACACGTCCAGCTCCGAGCGCGAGGGCACCGCGGCGGAGGGGTCGGGGAGCTGCAGCGGGAACGGCGTGCCCTCGGGCACGGGGATCAGGTGCAGGTGGAAGTGGAAGACGTCCTGCCCCCCGTCGGCGCCGTTGGGGGAGAAGAGGTTCACCGCTCGGCACCCCGTGGCGCGCCGGATCCCCGGAAGGATGCGCTTGGCCACCGTGAAGGTGCGCGAGGCCAGCTCCTCGGGGACGTAGAAGAGGTTCTTGAAGTGCTGCTTGGGCACCACCAGCACGTGGCCGGGGTGCAGGGGCTGCACGTCGAGGAACGCGATCACCTCCTCGTCCTCGTGGATCACGCTCACCATCTCGTCCCCGCCGATGATGCGGCAGAAGACGCAGGTGGGGTTCTGGTTCGGGTCCACCACACCGGCCTCCGTGTCTCGGGATCTGTCCGCGTCCGCGCGCGTCGGCGGCCCGGCGGGTGCAAGAGACATTCCGGCGGTGCCCACCCGGCTTGCAGAAGCACGGGTCCACGGCGAGATTGGGCGCCCGCCTTCGACCCCCGAACCACGCCCCGATGCCGCCCCTCCGGAAGAGCCGCCCCACCGGGCCGAACGCGCCCACGCTGAACCCCGCGTTCCCCCTGCTGCTGCTGGAGACCATGCGCGACATGGACCGGCCCGAGGAGGTGCTGGAGGGCGAGGAGCTGTCGATCTCCATGCCGCGCCGGCTGGGGCTGAGCGACGTGGTGTTCACGCAGATCCACCGCTTCCGCGAGGAGGTGAAGCGCAGGCGGCTGCAGTCCCCCGCGGCGGTGGAGGACCTGATCCGGCTGGTGATCCGCCGGCCGGACGCGGAGGAGATCTTCGAGGAGGCGGGGCGCCGGGTGGCCACGCGCGACTGGGAGGGGCGGCCCGCGGCGGTGCGGCGGATGATGCGGGTGCTGCCCGAGCGGCTGGCCCTGCGCTCCGCGCGGAAGGCCGCCGAGCGCCTGCTGGCCCAGCTCGCCGGCGACGGCGAGGTGCGCGTCTCCTCCCGTCCCCTCACGGTGCGCATCGACGGCTCGCTCACGGCCCGCGCGGACCCCGGCGGCGCCGCCTGCCGCTTCTACGCGGGGGTGCTGGGCGAGGTGATGCGGCGCTACACCGGCAAGGACCGCCGCTGGGACCACGTCCGCTGCTCCGCCACCGGCGGCGACGCCTGCGAGTGGACGGCCGGCGCCCCGACGGCGTCCGCCTGACCGGGCCGCGTAGGGGCCGTGACGGCCTCGCCCCGGCTCAGCCCTCCGTCCACCCCCGCTCCGCCGCCCACGCGCGCAGGCGGGCGAGCTCGTCGCGAGTCTTCGCCTGCTCCTCTCCCAGCTCCTTCACGGCCTCCACCAGCAGGGCGCAGAGCTGGGCGTACTCGAGGGAGCGGCTTCCGTCGGCGTCGGCGTAGACCATGGAGGGGATGACGGGCTCCACCTCCTGCGCCACCATCCCCAGGCGCACGCCAG
The DNA here is from genome assembly GCA_030146875.1 of Longimicrobiaceae bacterium. GTDB lineage: Bacteria > Gemmatimonadota > Gemmatimonadetes > Longimicrobiales > Longimicrobiaceae > JASLAX01. The sequence goes on along the minus strand of JASLAX010000158.1, from coordinate 30,184 downwards.
CGCCGAAGCCGCGCTCCGGGTGCTCGTCGCGGCGCCAGCGGTAGCGCACGCCGCGCAGGCGCGAGAGGGTCTCCAGCGGCGCCTCGATGGCGCCCACGTCGGCCTTGAAGCGCGCGTCGGAGGTGGTGGGGAAGGCGTTCGCCTTCACGTTGCCGTTCACCTCCAGCTTCTCGGACGGGGTCTCGGTCCCGATCCCCACCCTCCCCTCGTCCGTCACCACCATCCCCATCTCGACGGGGGTGGCGGGCCGCACGTACGTCTCGAAGCAGAGGTCGAACTGAGAGCTCCCGTCCTGGCCCAGGAAGCAGCCACCCGGGTACGGGTCGTTGTTGGCGAACAGCGCGGTCATCTGCACCCCCGTGGCGAGGGTGAAGATGAGCACATCCCCCGCGGAGACCGCCACCGGGGGATCGACGACCGCCGTGACCCACTCGTCGCAGGGGAACTGCCACCAGTTCTTGTAGAGCAGCGGCCCGTTGACCACGTGGGGGACGGTCCCGGCCGCGCGGTTGATCTGCACCATCCCGGTCGTCACGGTGCCGCCGGGCGAGCCTGCGAACTGCACGCGCAGCCTGGTGAGCAGCCCGCTGATCCCGACCGTGAAGGACTGCGCGAACGTGAAGCCCGGCGCGGCGCTGTTGGGGTTGTTGACGTAGTTGGACTGGTCCAGCGTCTCGGCCGCCGGCACGGGCACCGACACGTGCAGCCGCCCCTGGGGCGACGGCGTCCCCATGCCCACGCGCCCGCCGGACTGCACCGAGAGGACGGTGTTCGGCACGAAGGCGCCGTCGGTGAGCGCCACGTCGAGCTGCGTCCGCGCGTCCGTGCCGCCGGCCTCGTACCGCGACAGGCGGAAGTCGGCCATGTTCGCGTACGACTGGCCATTCACCCCCTCGCGCGCGAGCGCCAGCACCGACACGGGCGGCGCGGGCACCGATCCGCCGTTGTCCGCCTTGGGGTTCAGCAGCAGCGGGGTGTAGCCGAAGTCGTAGCCGGCGGCGTTCTGCGGCGTGTAGCCCACCTGCAGCGCCGCGCTCGCCGGCGCGTATAGCCCCAGCCGCCCGTCGGCGATCACCATGGGTCCGGGGATCCGCGCGGGATCCAGGAACCCGGACACGATCTGCGAAGCGTCGATCGTCTCCCCCTTCCCGCCGTCCGGAAGCTGCGCGGGGGAGAGGACGCCGGTGATCCTCGACGCGTCGATGGGCGGAATGCGCGCCGGGTCCAGCGTTCCCGTCGCCACCTTGGCGGCGTCCAGCGCGGGAATCTGCCCAGGGGCGAGCGTGCTCGCGGTGGTGAGGACGTCCGCCGGGAGCTGCGCGGCCGCGAGCTGCCCCGTCAGCGCGGAGGCCGGCAGCGGGGGGATGCGGGCGGGATCCAGGACCCCCGTCGCCAGCTTCGAGGCGTCCAGCTCGGGGATGCGGGCCGGGTCCAGGACGCCCGTGGTGACGGTGGAGGCGTCGATGGGGCCGGGCTCCGTCGCCGCCGGGAGCTGCGCGGGGGAGAGGACGCCGGTGATCTTCGCGGCGTCGATGGAGGGGATCCGCGCGGGGTCCAGGACGCCGGTGGCGATGGCCGCCGCGTCCAGCGGCGGGATGCTGGCCGCGGGGACCTCTCCCGCCAGGGCGGCGGCGGGGACCGTGGTCAGCCCCGCGCCGGAGCCGGAGAAGCCGTTCGCCGCCACGTCGCCGTTCACCGCCAGCAGGCCGTGGACGATCGCGCCGGAGGCGAACCCGTCGTCGCCGATCGTCACCATGCCGTGGTGGTCGACCGTCAGGCGGGGGCGGCCCGCGCCGCTCTCCACCGCGAAGAGCGGGTCGGCGTCGCGAAGCGCCTGTACGGCGTCGGCGCCGGCGGTGTGCGGGCGATCGAGCGTAAGGTGCGCGTCGTCCTCCACCGACACCACGGTGAACGTCTCCCCCGCGATGGCGATGGCGTCGCCGGGGCGGATCTCGGCCAGGAAGCTGGTGGGCTGCAGCGTCGGCGGGGGTGAGATGCCCCCGACCACCTGCGCCGACAGCTGGGCCACGCGGACGGTGCCGGTCAGCGGCACGGTAGTGTCGCCGCGGAAGACCTGCACGCCGTCCGCACCGGCGAAGTGCGCCTGGTCCAGGGTCAGGTGCGCGTCGTCCTGCACGGACCGGACGGCGAACGACTCGCCGGTGATGGTGACGGGGTCGCCGGGGTGCACCTCGGACAGGAATCGGGTGGGCTGCAGCGACGGCTCCACGGGAGGGGGCGGCGCCGCCACGCCCCCGACCACCTGCGTGGAGCCCGGCGCTACCTGGACGGTCCCGGTCAGCGGGACCGTCGCGGCGCCGCGGGAGACCAGCGCGCCCCGGACGGAGGATGCCGGAATGGGCGGCAGGCGCGCCGGGTCCAGCACGCCCGTGAGCGTCGCCGCGTCGATCGGCGGGATGCGCCCGGGGGCGAGGACGCCGGTCGCGATGGCGGCCGCGTCCAGCGGGGGCACGGCGGACGCTGGAAGCGCGCCGGTGAGGGCGGAGGCGGGGACGTCCGTCAGCCCCGCGCCGGAGCCGGCGAACGACGCCGCCGTCAGCGCGCCGTGCACGGTGGCGTCCGCGGAGGACGTCGCGTCTCCAAGGGAGAGAGAGCCGTGGCGGTCGACGGCGAGGCGGACCGCGCCCGCGCCGGTGGCGACGGAGAAGAGCGCGTCGTCGCGCAGCGCCGGCACGTCCGCCGCGCCCGCCGTGTGCGGGCGGTCCAGCGTGAGGTGCGTGTCGTCCGCGACCGCGGCCACGGTGAACGTCTCGCCCGCGATGGAGATGGCGTCGCCGGCGGCGACCTCCGCGACGAACTTCGTCGCCACGCCGGCCGGTGGAGCGGGAGGAGGAGCGGTGCCGGAGCCCGCGTCTCCCGTCGTCTCCGCCGTCCCACCTCCAGTGGGCGGCGGGGCGATGGGACCTCCCACGACGGCCGCGGAGCCCGCGGCGACGGTCACGGTGCCGGTGAGCGGCGTCGTCGTGGCGCCGGTGGAGGCGAGGGGGCCCTTCGCCGCGGAGACGGGCGGGAGGCGCGCGGGGTCGATGACGCCGGTGGCGATGGCGGAGGCGTCCAGCGGCGGGACGAGCGCCGCGGGGACGAGGCCTTCGAGGGCGGACGACGGGATGGACGTGAGTCCCGTCCCCGGGCCGGAGAAGGCGGCCGCGCGGACGGTGCCCGCCACGTCCAGCGCCGCCCCCGGCGTCGCCGTGCCAAGGCCCACGCGCCCCGCCGCGTCCACCCGCAGCACCGCATCCCCCGTGGCGCGGGAGAGGGAGAGAAGCGGGCCGCCGGCCTGGACCGTCGCGGCCGTGGCGGCGGCCGTCAGCGGCCGGTCCAGCGTCAGCGCCACGTCCGACGCCACGGCCAGGACGACGGCGTCCTCCGTCCCGATCCGCACCGGCACGCCGGGGGCCAGGTCGGCCAGGAACGTCGTTCCCGTGCCGGCGACCGCGGGCGAGCCCGCCGCGGTGGACACCGTCCCCGCGAGCGGCCGGGAGAGGTCGCCGCGCACGTCCAGCCGCGCGGCGGGGGCGTCGGTCCCCACCCCCAGGTTGCCGGCGCCGTCCACCGCCACGCCGTCGTCCGCCAGGTTCAGCGACGAGTCGATGAGCTGGGCGAACTGGTCCTGCGTGGGAAAGCTGCGGGACTGGAAGTAGCCCTTGAGGGTGGCCCTGCCTTCGGTCTCCATGTCGTGCTCTCCTGGGTCGCCGCGGCGACGTCTACGGGATCTGGAAGTTGCCGCCGATGTCCATGTAGCCGATGCCCGCCACGAGCGTGACCGCCGCGGGCGCGTTCGCGTACGCGCTGCCCACGTGCGCCGCGTCACCCACCGCCTGCACGCCGACCACGTAGTCGTCCACGTCCGGCCGCAGGAAGCCGATGGCCGGGACCGAGAGCGCCACCGTGCCCGCCGCCGCGCCATCCACGCCCTGCACCACGCCGCCCACGCCGAGCGGATCACCGCCGGCCGCGCCCTGCGCCCACACCGCGACGCGGTAGCCCGTCGCCCCGGCGACGCGGACGCAGGTGACGGCGAGCGTCCCGCCGTCGTGGACGTACGCCGCGGTGACGGCGGTGGGAGACGCGAGGCGCGGGAGCACCCCCGCCGCCGCGGCGAAAGGGGAGTCCAGGAAGCGCCCGTCGCCCAGCGCGGCGACGTCCGCCTGGAGGACGGCGCCGGTGGACGGGGGCAATGTGGACGCGGAGATCTCCACCGACGTCGGGATCGCGCCGCCGCCGGCCGGCGGGGCGACCTTCCGCCGGACGACCTCCGCGCCCGAGGTCTCGTCCACCACGCGCACCGTGTAGCCGATCGCCTCCGGCACCGCGCCCCACGCGACGGTGAGGACGTCGGCCGCCGCGTCGTAGGCGAGCGTCGAGCCCGCCGGCATGGGCAGCGTCGCCAGGGCGGGCGCGGCCGTCGCCCGCGCGCTCGGCAGCGCGTCCGGGCCGCTCAGCGCCCGCACGGCCGCCGCGTAGCTCCCGGGCCCGTACGGAGACAGCGAGGCGAGCGGGACGGAGAGGGCGAGCGGCGAGGGCGCGGGCACGAGCGAGCGGAGGAACGCGCGCTGGCCGGTGGTGACGTTCGTGACGGACACCGCGTAGCCGGTGGCGCCGGGGACGGCGTCCCAGATAACGCCCAGCGCAGCCGCCGTGGGACCGTAGCTCTGCGCCACGCCGGTGGGCGCGGCGAGAGACGGCAGGGTGGAGCCGGCGACGGCGGGCACGCTGTCCAGGCCCGGCGCCGTGGCGACCGCGACCACGCGGACCACGAAGGGCGCCGCGCCGAGCGCGTCGGCGGGGATGGACGCCTGGAGCGGCCGCGCGGCCACGGGAACCGGCACGGAGGCGAGCACCGTCCCCTGCGCGCTCACCGCGTCCACGCGGTAGCCGGAGGTCCGCGCCACGTCCGGGGTGGCCGTCCACGCGGCCACCAGGTCGCCGGTCGCGGGGTCGTAGCTCTCGACCACGGCGGACGGCGGCGCGACCTTCACCAGGTTGAACCCGGCGAAGTCGCCGTCCACCTCGTTGCCGTCGCCCGAGGCGAACGCCTTCACGCGGTACAGGTACGCCCCCGCCGCGGCGTTCGCGGGCGGCGTGAACGTCGCGGTGCGCGCGTCGGCGCCCGGGCGCTGCACGGGGGGCAGCATCACCGAGCCGGGACCCCAGAGCTGCACCTCGTAGCCCGCCGCCTGCGGCACCGCGTTCCACGTCAGGGTGAGCGTCCTGCCGTCGGACGCCAGCGCGGCGCCCTGCGGAGTGCCGAGCTTCGTCGAGGTGCCGCCGGAGCTGCCTCCCCCGCCTCCGCCGTCGTCGCCGCCGCCTCCTCCGCCCCCGCCACCCCCGCCGCCGCATCCTCCACCGCCCCCGCCGCCGCCGCCCATCGCGCCGATGGCCCCGATCCCGCCCGCCAGGGCCTCGCCCGCGCCCGCCGCGTCCGCCGCCAGGTTCTCCGCGAACGTCTGCAGCAGCTCCTTAAGCCCCTCGCAGATCATGTCGCCGGCCACCTTCTGCAGCACGGCCTTGCCGGCGAACACGGCCAGGAACCGCGCCAGCTTGGCCTGGTCGGCCCAGAGCTGCTCCACCACCGCCGCGGCGTTGTGGGTGAGGGTGGACGCCACCTCGTCCATCACGTCCGAGAAGCTGAACGCCGACGGCGCGGAGAAGCCCAGCGCCAGCCCGGGCAGGTCCACCGTCACCACCAGCACGCCCGCCGTGGAGACCTTGTAGTAGCCGTCGATCAGCAGCCAGAGCTGGTCGCCGGCCGACACCCCGGGCCGGTCGGGCATCTTCGTGACCAGCTGCGTGCTGACCACGAACCGGGTGTCGATCGCCCGGTCGAACGCCAGGTCCACCAGCTTCCCGCAGTCCTTCGACTCCGCGATCTGCTTCAGCAGGGCCGCGAAGTCCAGCACCACGCCGTCGGGCGAGAAGCCGGGGAAGTCCGTGATGACGAAGCCCCCGCTGGGCGTGTACTCCCACGAGAGCGACGGGTCCGTCCAGGGCCCCACCTGCCCCGGCCGCGTCAGCGTGCCGGAGAGCAGCCGCTCGCCCTTCCGCTTTGCGACCGTCAGGTCCGCCAGCCCGAAGCTCCACCCGAAAAGCTGGAACCCCGCGTGGAACGAGAAGCGGCTGGAGTCGCCGTACGAGACCACGTCCAGCGACGGCCCGCCGCTGTACTGGTCGTTCTGCCCGGTGAGCGTGATGATACCGCCCAGGTCGAGCGGCTGCGGCAGCGTGCCGCCGAACGTCACCCCCTGGCCGGGGACGACGCCCACGGTGACGGCGATGGGCGGCGACGCCGCGTCCGCCAGCTCCACCACGACGGTGGCGGACGCGTTGAGGCCCGCCGCGGGGGCCGCGATCCCCAGGTCCGGGGGCAGGTCCGCGGGGGCGATCACGCCGTCCGCGTAGTAGATGCGGATGTCCGAGAAGGAGACGTCGACGAAGCCCGACGGCCAGGATACGACGGAGCCGAAGAACTGCTCGAACAGCGACGAGATGGAGAGGTCGGGGAGTCCATCCAGCGCCAGCAGCTTCGGGCTGGCGCCGACGAACCACGCCGCCGCGTGCACGGGCTGCCCCGCCACCGTCGCCGTGCACACCACGGCCAGCGAGGTGGACGACGGGCTCAGGCGGTGGCGCAGGTCCACGCCCAGGCTGGCCACGTCCAGTCCCATCGATACGCCGAAGGGCCGGGGCCAGGAGACGGCGGAGGTGGCGGCGAAGCGGAACGAAGTGCCGGGCTGGATGGTCGCCGTGGCCGTGTCCACCACGAAGTCGGGCAGGCCGCCCGTCAGGTCCAGGCTCAGGGCGCCGCTCAGCGCGCCCGCCACCAGGTCCGTCAGGTGGAGCGCCTGGCCCGGGCGCAGCTCCGCCTGCACCGTCCACCCGGCATCGGTGGACGGCGGGTCTGCGGTGACGTCGAAGTCCGCGCCCGCCAGGGTCAGGGAGCCGAAGGCCCCGACGCTCCATTCCGTCACGGAGCGCCGGGGCCGGCCGGGAGGGTCGCGGCGCGCGGACGCGCCGCGGGGCTCAGCTCGGGACCTGGTTGCTGTGCCTGACCGCCAGCCCGACGCTGTGGACGGTGAAGCCGGGGAACACCTGCCACCCGTTGAAGTCGCTGCCGAACAGGTAGGCCACGTCCATGTCGAAGTTGCCGTCGGTCGACACCATGAACGCGTTGATCTGCAGCCCGCCGATGTCGGCGGGCAGCCCCGGCAGGCTCGGCAGGGACAGCGCGGAGGCGAGGGTGCTCAGGAAGGTGGTGAACTCGCTCGGGGTGACGATGATGGGATTGGCCGGGTCCACCGGGAGCTTGAAGGTGTACACGCCGCCCAGCGCCCGGATCTGCTCCAGGGTGAGCGTGTGGGAGCCGATCTGGAAGGTCAGGCTGGGGACCACGTCCCAGAAGAACGACCCCGCGAACGGGCTGCTGTCGGCCGGGGTGGCGCCCACCGCCTGCACCTGCGCGAAGTAGTGGCTCGCCCACGACGGGTCGGCGGCCTTGAACGCGGTGGCGGGGACCGTGACCGTCTCGGCCTCCGGGTCGGCGACCGGAGTGACGTCGTAGACCGTGCCGTCGCCGATGCTCACGAGCTGCGCGACGTAGCTCGCGGCGCCCGCGACCTTGGTCCAGTTCACGGTGACGTTGTCGCCGGATACCGTCGCGGCGACGTTCGTGGGGGCGGTGAGAGCGGGCATTGCAGTCCTCGGGAGCGAAGGTGAGGCGTCGCTCTCGAGGGGAGGGAGCGGCGGCGGCCGCGGCCCCGCTCCCGGGAGGGAGGGGGGCGCGACCCGTCCCAACCTACTCCCGCGCGTGGCTGAAACCTAGCAATTTGTTTCCACGGCGGCCGAATCGGCGCGCTTCTTCGCACGGTGGGAATGGCCGACGCGGGAATCGTCCAGCATCGGCCCGCCCACCATCGGGCGCTCACACACCGCCGGCCGCGCCGATCCGCTCGGCGGCGAAGGCGAGGAACCGCGGGACCTCGCGCGACAGCATCTCGTCGTCCTCCGCCGTCGCTTCGCCCTCGTACGAGCGGATGGCGGCCTCGACGAGCGGCGCCCACTCGGGAAAGCGCGCGGCCGCCCACGCCGCGGCGGACCGCTTCGACACCACCACGTCGCGCTCGGCGAACCCGTGGGCGATCCGGCAGAGGTTCAGGACGCAGTATGCCGCGTACTCCAGGCTCGCCCGCACGAACTCCAGCTCGTGCATCAGCGCGGCGGCGACGTCGTCCCAGGCGGGCGGGGGGAAGATGTCGATGGGCTGCGGGCCGTCGAGGGTGACGCAGCGGCCGGCCCGGACGTGCGCGCAGTGGAGCGCCCACGCCTCGTCGCGCGTCCCGGTCCGCAGGCGGTCCTGCGGCGGCGCGGGGCGCTTCGCGTCGTCCAGCAGCACGTACCACGCGTCCACCTCCCCGCCCAGCGGCGGGAAGCGCCGGGCGAGGGCATCGTGCAGCGCCAGGAGGCGTTCCCGCTCGGCCTTCGTGGGGCGGGAGCGGAGGACGACGTGGCAGTCGATGTCCCCCGGGCGGCCGCCGTCCTCGAACACCGTGGCGCCGTACATGTACGCGCCGTACAGCTTCTCACCCAGCGCGGCGTTCAGGCCCAGGACGAACGCGCGGCAGATCGTCCGCACCTCCTCCGCCGCTTCCTCGGCTCGCGGGGCGCGCCTCACGTTCGGGGACCGCAGGCGGGGGAGGGCGCGTCAGCGATAGCCGGTCGCATCCGCCGGCAGCCCGGGATCCTGCACCTCGCGCATGTACCGCCAGCAGTCCGGCTGCGATCCGTCCAGGTCGCGAACCCCGTACACCTTCGCCAGCTCGCCGCTGGAGAGGGACTGGCCGTTCCACCGGGCCCGCTCCCGGTCCGCCGCGAGCGCCGCGACCGTCCGCCCGACGTAGCGGGGGCTCTCGGAGATCACGAAGTGGGGCTGCGCGACGGTGGCGTCGCGCCAGCTCTCCTCCGTCACGCCGAAGTGCTCCAGCATCATCTCGGACCGCATCCATCCGGGGGTGAGCGAGACGGCGGTGGCGCCGTGGGGCTCCAGCTCCCGCGCCAGCCCCCACGCCATCCGCACCACCGACGTCTTCACCAGGTCGTAGAAGACGTTCAGCCGGTAGTTGGCGGCGTTGTACTCGGCCGTGCCGTCGGTCATCTCCACCAGCAGGCCGCCGGGATGCCGGATCAGGAGCGGCAGCGCGAAGTGGCTGGTGACCAGGTGCGTCTCCACGCCCAGGCGCAGCATGCGCAGGCCGCCCTCCAGCGAGTGCCGCCAGACGGGGACGTTCCACTCGATCAGCAGCTCGCCGCCCCACACGTCGTTCACCAGCACGTCCAGCCGGCCGTGCTCCGCGTCGATGCGCGCGACCAGCGCCTCCACCTGCGCCGCCTGGAGGTGGTCGACCTGCACGGCGATCCCCCGCCCGCCCGCGGCCGTGACCAGCTCCGCCGTCTCCTCGATGGTCTCGGCGCGGTCGTACTCCGAGCGCTGCGTGCGCGTCGTGCGCCCGGTGCAGTAGACGGTGGCCCCCGCCGCGCCCAGCTCCACGGCGATCCCGCGGCCCGCGCCGCGCGTGGCCCCCGCCACCAGCGCGACCTTTCCGCTCAGCGGCAGCGTCATGCCTTCTTCTTTCCGGGTTTGCCGGCTCTCGCGGCGCTCTCCTGCACATCGACCTTGCAGGGTGGTCGCGGGGAGGACGGACGGGTACGTTCCCGCCGCCGCGCCCCGGGCGCAGATCACCCGCCTCTGGAGTCCGGTGCGGGAGCGGCGGAAGGACGGCGGCTAAGGTGTGGCCGAAGGCGGACGGGCGGAGACCGGCGCACGTCTTTTCGGGGGAGTCGCGGTCACGGGCCGTCACCCCCGGCGGGGAGACGACGTCCGCGGGCCGCGCCCCGCACTATGAATGGCGGGCGGCAGGCGCGCAAGCCCCAGTGTGATGGCGGCCGGCGGCTGGGAGCCCATTCGGCACGGGAGCCGGTTCCCGCGCCCCCTCCGCCACCGATGCGAGCCTTGACCAGCCGGGATCCGCGTGCTATTGGACGTTACGACCGTTTGTGATCTACCGTGGCGTTTGCTGTCCTACCGCGCGCTCGTCTCACCCCCACCGAGGACGACCGATGGAGAAGATCCGACTGGACGCCGAGTCGCTCGTAGTGACCTCCTTTTCGATCGGAGCAACGGCCTCCGATCCCAACGCGCAGGGTTCCGCGTCCGAGTACACGTACCGTTGCTCGGATGAGGTCCCTGCCCCCTCGTTCGCGGAGTACGAGAGCGGGTGCGTTTGCCCGGCGTGGCTGACCCCCAGCCTCCCCGACACCTGCGCCGGCCAGCTCACCTGCTGAAGCAGCCGCTCGGGCGGGGGAAGCGAGGCTTGCGCGGGACGGCGGCCGCCGTGCCGGGACCGAGCAGCGGTCCGCGTGGGGCTCCCGCCGTCGGCGCGACCTCTCCGCCCAACGGCAGCGTCACGCCTTCTTCTTCCGGGGTTTGCCGGCTCTCGCCGCGTTCTCCCGCACGCAGACCTTCACGATCCTGCGGATCAGATCGAAGGGGATGGGCCTGGCCAGCGGAAGCTTCACCGATGCCTTGCCGGAGGCGTACTCCGCCACGTCCTCCTTCAGCTCCGGGTGCTGGAGCGGAACGGGATAGATGCCGATGTGCTTCCTGTGACGCGCGAAGTACACCAGGTACTTGCCGTTCACCTTGAAGGTCGGGATCTCGTAGCTGATGGTCTCCTCCGCGTCGGGCACCTCCGCGCGGATGGTCGCCCGCACCTCCTGCAGGACCCGCTGGTCGTCGGGCGGGAACCCCGCGATGTACTCGTCGATCGTCCGCGGCTTCGTGCTCATCGACATCCCGTCTCCATTGTCGGTTCCGAATCCGGCCGGCGGGGCTGCGCCCGGCTCACTCCGGCGGACGCAGCCGCCGGACGCCCGCGGCGCTGGGACGGAAGCCGCAGCCGCGGTAGAAGCCCTCCAGGTGCGGCTCGTAGTCCACGTGCAGCCACTCGACGCCCCGCTCCATCGCGAGCCGCGCCGCCCGCTGCACCAGCTCCGTGCCGATCCCCCGGCCGCGCCAGTCCGGATGGACGGTCGGGTCCAGCACGAACGCGTGGTCCCGCCCGTCCCACGCCAGGTTCACGAAGCCGATCAGCTCCCCACCCGCGTAGGCGCAGAGGTAGCCCAGGCTCTGATTCAGGACCGGTGCGAAGCTCCGGTCGCGGTGGTCGGGCCAGGCCGCCCGGAAGAGGCCGTTCAGTTCCTCGTCGGATACCGCCGGGCTGGGGCGGAACTCGACATCCGGCTGCTCCGCGGGCATCTCCATTCCTCCGGGCTGAGGCACGAGCTCCGTCATCCGTCCGAGGGCGTCGTGCGGATGAAGATCGGGCGGACGCCGCGGTTCCGATAGCCGCGCTCCCGAGCGCCTCACGAGCGAGCCGCCTCGTCCACCTCCGTGAGCCCGCCCGCACGGAGGGCATCCTCCAGCTCGTCGTACCGCTCCAGCTCCGCGATGGCCTCGTCTCGTACCACGAACCGCGTCGCCACGTCGGCTTCGCCGATCACGTCTCCCTCCGGCGCGCGCCAGACGCCGTGCTGCTCCACCACGACGGTGTCGCCGCCCGCGAACGTCCGCCGCGTCTCGAACGTCGCACCGGCCGTCGCGAGCCAGGCACGGAGGATCTCCAGCCCCTCCGCCCGTCCACGAGGACCGACCAGCACGACGTCGGCCGCGGTGAGGGCAATCGCCCGCTCCACCTCGCCCTCGTTGACGGCGGCGAGCCAGTCGTGGACGACCGAGGACGCGTCGGTGCTCATGTGGCGGTCTCACCCGAAACGGTGTTGAGGTAGAGAAAGGGTTGGCGATCACTAACCCGCCGACCTCAGTATTCGCGTGCCCGAGCATCTGCGCCAGATCGCGGTGCGCCACGCCTCGACATGAGCGCCTTGCGCGCACCCGCGAGTTGGCGCATGTTGCGCGAATCAGGTCCGGGACAGGCGGGACGCTCCCGCCGCCGCGTCACCCGCCCGTGCGAGCCATGCCCGCACCTCCCGCCCCGCCGCCTACCCGCCGCGCCGATGACGCCCTGACGGGGGCAGCCACGCGAGCCAGCGCCCCAACGCTGCGGCCAACGCGGGTTCCGTCGTTCGCGCTCGTCTCCGCAGCCGCGCCGTTCTCCCCCGTGCTAGCCGAGCAACCGGAGGAGTACACCCTTGGCTTGTGGCGGCTCGCTCAAGACGCGCTTCTCTTCGCGCGGGCGGAGGAGCGCGCCGGGCTGTTCGCATCGCAGGCCGACGTGGACGGCCTTGGGATCCTGCACGAGCACGGAGAAACCGCGCGTGCGCTGGCGAACGCGTTGTGGGACGCGGATTGCGAGGCGGTGTCGGAGGGCTGTGCAGCCATCTCGCGTGCGGCGCTCGCGCGACACGCTCCGCTCACGGCGGCGATGTTCTCGGAGGCACGTGCAGTGCTGCGGTGGGACGACCCGGTTGCTGCACTGGATGTCGCAACTCTCGGCCGTGACCGAAACGACTACGCCGCGGCAGAGTGGTGGGGGCTGCGAGCAGCAGAGCTGGCTCAACACAACGAAGCGTGGGACATTGCTGTACGCGGCTACGCGCGCGCCGCTGACGCATGGGAAGCACGAGACCGTTGGGAGCTCGTCGTCCGCCTCCGACGTCGTGAGCTACGAGTCGCGCAACTATCGCGCAGCCGCGACATGACCGCGCGAGCTACGCACTCGCTGTTCGTTGCATATTGGTACGCCGGTATTCCACACAAGGCAGAGGTATTCGCCCGGCGCGCTTTGCATCTCTACCCCGACAGCCATCCTCGGTTGGGGATGTTTGCCAATGATATTGCCCGTTGGTACATCGAACTCGATGAACACGCGTTAGCTCTCAACATCCTCCGGGGGCTGGGCCGTTCGGTCGACGACGATGAGACCCTACTGCTCGTCCACGCAAACACCGCACGCGCCGCAGTACGCGTTCGTGATCGGGAATCCTATGCTTCGGCGGTGGAAGGAGCGCTGGCGACCCTGGACCGCGTCCGGTATGGCGGCAGGGCCGCCTGGGCCTTGGGCGAGCTGTCCTTGGCGGCACTACATCGAGGTGACATGACGCGGGCGCGACGTTGGGCGCAACAGGCCCGAGCGCTAGCTCGCGCGCGTGGTGAGCCAGAGGTCATCGCTACCGCGCGGAGGGTCTTGGAGATTGTGCAGGAGTAGCGCGCAATCAGTTACCCCCGCCGCCCATTCCTCCACCCCGATTCTCGCCGGTGGTGGTCGTGTCGGCAGGAGCAGTTGATCCCTCACCCGTAGTCGTCGTCAGGATGAGCGGAGAGGTCGGCGCGGGCTTCGCGAGCCGTGCATCGCGATCCGCGACGTGACCGGTCGGGGTCTCGCCGGTGCAGGCGGCGGTGGCGATTCCGAGCACGGCGAGCAGGACGAGGGACTTACGCATCGGGTCTCCGGGAGCGGAATGAGGGAGAGGAGAGGGTACAGTGAGCGGTCAGGTTCCTCCGCCGACCATGCCTCCGCCGCGGTGACCGCCACCGTGCCACCCACCGCCACGACCCTCTTCTTCCGTGGTGGCGGAATCCGGTGCAGCGGCATCCTCCGCGGGAAGTGAAGTGACGGTGGTTGAGACGGGTGAGGAGCGGCCGTAGCGGACGGTCGCGACGACGCTGGAGGTGGGGTGGTCCAACGTGCAGGCGGCGGTCGTGGCGAGGCCCACCAGCAGAAAGGCTTGGAGCTTCCGCATGATCTTCTCCGGGGGTGGGCGTCTTCCGAAAGGAACGACATCCGCCCCCGGAATCTATTTCCCGCCGCTCCTCTCGTCACGCATGCCGTTCCGGCATGTGGAGAACCACCGATGTCCCTCCAGCCACGCACGAGCCCCGCCCGCACGCTCCTAACCACATGTCCCACCAAAACGTACCCCCCGCCGCGCTCGCCCTTGGAAAGCTTCGCGCGACGGGGGGCCGGTCCCGGGACGCGCCCGGGGAACTGTACCCTCACTGAGACGACATGGTATCCGAGACCCAGGAAGTTGTCAACAAACCCGCGAAGCAGGGGGTGGCAGCGGAGCGCCCCGCCTCACGGGCGGCCACCCGGTCCTCCACGCCGCGCCCCCGGGCCGAGCCCGCCGAACGGCGGCGCCAGCGGCGGAAGTACGAGGAGGAGCTGCGCGCCGCGAACCCGGCCCGCGGTGGTGGCGACAACCGGCGCTACCCCCGCCGCGCCGCCACGCTGCGGGTGCTGGAGGAGCTGTGGGACGACCTGGTCCCCGCGTTCGTGGAGGCGGACGAGTTCCGCCAGGAGCTGCCCGTCGGGTGGGCGGTGATCGTGCGCGGGGTGCAGGCCGACCTTCGCGCCATGGTCCGCGGCCTGGCGCGAGCCCACCTGGAAGGCGCCGACGACGAGGAGTGGACCGGCGTGGCCGCGTGGGAGATCGAGCAGCGCCTGGCCGGCCTGGCCGACGCCGCCCGGCACGTGGAGCGGCCCTCACGACCGCTGCTGGACGCGGTGGCGCCGCTCGACCGCTGGATCCGCAAGGGTGACACCGCCCTGGCCCAGCGGATCGACGAAGCCGTGGCCGCCACGCCGGGGGTGCCCACCGGCTGCGAGCTCCCGCCGCCCACGGCGGAAGAGGCCGCCGCGCTGCGCGCCGTGATCGAGCGGGTGACGTCGCGGCTGGAAGTGTTCTTCGCGCTGGCGGACGTGGTGCGGGAGCACGGAGACCACCTGGAGTCGTTCAGCATGGACCCCGAGCACGCCGCCGCTTGGACCACCCTGTGCGACGATGTGACCGAGTTCCAGGCAGACGTGGAGGCGTTCCTGCTGACGGGCCGCTGCTGGTTCAGGGCTGCTTGCCGCGAGGACCTGCCGGGTGCATGGCGGTGCGCGGTTCGGGCGCGCGTGCAGCCGTTCGTGGCGCTGGCCCGCCACGGCCTGCAGCTCGGTGAGGGGCAAGCCGCCATGTCGCGCGAGGTCGCGGCGGGCGTGTGGGCGCTCGGCGAGGAGTTCGACCTGGCCAGCGGCGGGATTCGCGCTTGGTGGCGGGCATTCTTGCAAGCGCGGAACGCCAAGAGTTGACGACAGTCGCGGAGGCGCCATCCCAGGGCAGGGCGCGCCTCCGCGACTCCAGCTACACCTCAGCATCATTGCCTTCCCGAAAGCACCTTATCCAGAGGTCGAATCGATGACGCGTACCATCAACCAGATCAAGGCCGACGCGCGAGAGCTATCTCCTGCCGATCGCGCGGACCTGGCACACGGGCTGTTCGCGAGGTTGGAGGAGGAGGCTCCTCTGGACTCGGCCGACGAGGTGGAGCAGGCCTGGCTCGAGGTAGCGGAGCGTCGCTACCAGCGGTACGTGACGGGCGGGCCGAAATCCGTACCGGCCTCGTCGGTCACTCCAGCGAAGATCCTTGACCCGAAATAAATGCGAAGCTACACTGTTAGCACTCTCGCTCGTTGAGTGCTAACCAACAGGAGGTGACTCATGGGTTCACGGAAAGACCCCACCATCACGGCGGAGACAGCACCGGTTCAGACCAATACGGTGAGCTTCGGTGATCTGCCTGCTCACAACGTCTCCGATGCCGTTGATCTCGCGATTACCGTTCCTCTGATTGCGATTGACGAGATGGTGTGGGCCTCGACCATACGTGGGGCTCAGATTCAGGTCGTCCGTCCACGCCCTCTCCGCGTGGAGATCCTTCGCGACAGCACGTATCTCGGCCTCGTTCCACCGCAGTACGTGGAGACCGTGATAGAGAGGCAATTGGTCGCTGGTGACGTCCAGCGGACCGGGAATATTCCCTCTGAGTTGCGTGTTCGGCTTCGTCCGTAGTTCTCGCACATGAGCCGCGCATCAAGCAATCTAAGCCTGTTCTCTGACTGCACCCGGTGCGAAGCATACGCCCAGTGCGGTGGAAGTGATACGGGACCGTGCGGATGCGTCTATGCGGGAACAGACCGGGCGTACGATTGCAGTAACTGCCCATATCACTGCAGAGAACGCAGAGGCGTTCCAGGCACTGCGGCGGAGAATTGCTATGACCAAGAGTTGGCTGCAGGGCGGCCGCTCGAATTGGTTGTTCCGAACCGCGAGCACCCGCCTGAACTTCCTCTTGTGATACCTACGCTTTGCGATCGGCTTGACGCTGGCACACGCCTGAACACCGAGTGGCTGGGAGTCCAACTCGTCAGCCTCCTCAACGTAAGCAAGAAGGGGAAAGGACGCCCCCGATCATGGTTGGTGGATCGAGATCTTTCCGGCTCGCAGCGCGTTACTGAGCGCGCTTCCCCGCTTGCGCTATTGCATGGAGACGATCGTGTTCTACGTGCATTTTGGGGTATGGACCGGCCGGCATTTTACCGGTTTCTAGCGGGCGTCGGCGTCAGGATCGTAACGGGCCCTACATTCTCTGTATATGCGGACGCCTACAACAAGTGGCCGGCCTCAACCTCTGTGGTCATGCAGCTACATCACAACCGAGTACTGGAGGAGTTGTTCCGGTTCGGTTTCGTAGCTGCTCCGAACATCTTCTGGCGCTCGTCAGGAGATCGGCGGAACTGGGCGTCCTGGTTTAATGACCACCCTCACCTGACCGTGATGAGCCGTGATTTCTCGTGCACACCCGACCCTACCGGACAGCGGATTGAGGTTGACGGATTGGTTGAAATGATAAGTGACATCGGTCGCAGAATGCATGTCATCGTCCACGGCGTGGGGGCCGGTAACGCAGCAAGGACCCTCCGCGCCCTTGCCTCCGTTAACACCACTTGCACTTTCGTGAGCGGCCAGGGCATCCTCCTGGGGCGCGGAGGTGAGGAGTTGAATGTTTCCCCGGACCAGCAGCTAAGGCGGAGAAAGTCTCGCGAACTGCCGCGGGGCCCGCTTGGGCAGAAGAATCTGGCTACATTCGAGGCTTGGATGCTGACAATTGCACGCGAGCACTCTATCTATTCTGCGCGTGACTGGAGCAATACCGTCAAGGCATAGGAGCTGCTTTCCTACGCGGCACGGTACTGCCTAGTAGCCATCCCTCATCCGCAGTCCGCTCCCACCCCCTCGTCGTCCGCGTCGCCCAGGCCGGCTTCGTCGAAGATCTTGCGGCGGATCTTCCGGTCGAAGATCGCCCACTTCATCGACCTCTCCGCAGAATCGTCGTCCTCGTCGCCCTGCAGGAATCCCAGGTCGATCTCGAAGCCGCCGGCCCGCGAGCGTCCGCCGCCGTACGGACGGCCGGAGGGGTCCTTCCCCAGCGCCTCCTTCAGGAACGCGTCCACCCCCAGCGTTGCCTTCGTGGTCCGGAGCGACCCGGTCACCACCTCGCGCCCGTCGTCGCCGCAGAGCAGGCCGAACACGACCACGGTGTGGACGTTCTCCTCCGTCAGCAGGAAGTCGGCGGCCTGGGGCACCGCGTCGCGGTCGGCCCAGCGCAGGAAGCCCACGCCGGCCACGGAGAAGCCCCCGCGCAGGTCGCGGTTGCGCAGCGCCGCCTCGATCACCTGCATGGTGCCGCGCGACTTCTGCACGCACAGCACGCGCTCCAGCAGGTCGGGGTCCATGTAGCGGGAGAGGAACGCCGCCGCGCGGTACTCGGGCGGGCGGGCGCGCACGAAGCCGTCCGTCTCGCTGTGGATGCCGTGCATCAGCGCGGTCGCCAGGCGCACGTGCTCCGCGTTGTCCGGGTCCATCTTCAGGAACACCTCGCTCTGGAGGTACTCCGCCAGGATGGTGGCGGCCGCGGCCACGGGGCGCACGTCCGAGAAGATGGGGTCCAGCACGTCCTGCGGGTCGTGGTGGTCGATCACGGCCAGGGTGGGGATCCCCGCCGCCTTCAGCCGCTCCGTCAGGTGGGTGGTGGACCCCTGGTTGTCCACGAACACGGCCGCGTTGTACTGGTCCAGCGGGATCCCATCCTCCCACCTGCGGAGGCGGATCTCCAGCAGGTTGACCAGCGCCAGGTTCTCGGGGTGGGAGATCAGGCCGTCGTAGCCCACGTCCACCTCCACGTCGAACGCGCGGGCGATGGCGCGGTACGCCAGCCCGGCGGAGATGGCGTCCGGGTCCGGGAAGTCCTGGATGGCCACCAGGTGCCGCTCCCCCCGCCGAGTCTCCAGCAGACGGCGCAGCTCCGCCGCCCGCGAGGCGTCCTCCCCCGCCGGCGCCGCGACCGGCGCCACCCCCGTGCCGGCTCCCTCTCCCGCTCCCAACGGCTGCGACATCGCGCACCTCCGTGGCTGTGTCCGTCGTCCCCGCGCCTCCGGGGTGCGAGGGACGTGCCAGCCGGACCTATCCCTCCGCCACGCCGCGGAGCTGGTCGGCCGTCATGCGGTACGTGTGCCACTCCGAGAGGTGGCGCGCGCCCAGCTTGCGGTAGAAGTCGATCGCCAGCTCGTTCCAGTCCAGCACCACCCACTCCATCCGCCCGCACCCCCGCCGCAGCGCCTCGCCCGCCAGGAACCGGAAGAAGGCGCGCCCCGCCCCGTGGCGCCGCGCCTCGGGAAGCACGAACAGGTCCTCCAGGTACAGCGTGGGCAGCGCCAGGAACGACGAGTAGGTCTCCAGGGTGATGGAGTAGCCCACCGGCCGCCCGTCCAGCTCGCCCAGGTGAACGGAGATGCGCGGCGACGGGCCGAACGCGTCGCGCACCAGCCGCTCGCGCGCCTCGGGCGTGGGCCGGTCCAGCTTCTCGTAGTCGGCCAGGGCGTCGACCAGGGCCAGGAAGGTCTCCGCGTCGTCGGCGCGGGCGGGGCGGATCAGGACGGCGGAGGTCTCGGGCATGGACGGCGCGCGCGGGAGGGGGAGGGGGGCGGACGCCGTGAATCTGGGGCGGCGGCGCGGGGCGCGCCACCGCCGGGGCTCAGCCGGGGAGCGGCCCCTCCGAGCCCAGGAACTCGGCCTCGATGGCCTCCTCCACCACCCCGTCGCCCTGCGGGGTGAAGCGCCACGCGCGCTTCCTGGCGCGCGAGGTGACCACGCGCGTGAGCCGGTCGCCCACGTAGTGCAGCGCCACCCCGTCCTCGCCCGCGATGCCGGGCACCCCGGTGGTGCGCACCAGCTCGCGGAAGCCGGAGCGGCGGCGGGGCTCGCTGTCCAGGTGCGGGCAGAACGAGCCGGGCAGGAAGCCCAGGGCGTGGTCCAGCGAGGTGAGCCGCGGCCCGTACGAGTCGGTGAGCCCGCGGTCGAACCAGCAGAGCGCGCCGGCGCTGACGCCCGCCAGGATGGTGCCCTTGGTCATCGCCTCGCGCAGCACCGCGTCCAGCCCGTGCGCGCGCCACACGGCGATCAGGTTCAGCGTGTTGCCGCCCCCGGCGTAGACGATGTCCACGTCGCGGAAGAAACCCCACAGGTCTTCGACCGTGCGGCTGAACAGGGAGAGGTGCGTGGGGTCGCAGCGCCCGTCGAACGCCTCGTAGAAGCGGTTGATGTACGCCACGTTGTCGCCGCTGGCCGTGGGAACGAAGCAGACGCGCGGCCACGGGTTGGGCGAGACCCGCAGGACGTAGTCGTCCAGCAGCGGGTTCTCGGGCTCCTGCGTGAAGCCGCCGCCGGCCAGGGCGACGATCTGTCCGGGGGTCATGGGCACGGGTCGGTCCGGGGATTCGGCCGCGGCGGGCGGGCGCGGGGCGGCCGACCGGGCACGGCGTTGTCAGATTCGGGCGCCAAACGCGCTGCATCTACCGTGCGCGGAGCCGCCGTGGCGGCGGGGGCTCACTCCGCCGGGCGGGCGCGGAACACGGTGACGGCGGTGTCGTCGAAGAACTTGCGACGCCCGCCCTCGGGGAGCAGGTGGTCGTGCGCGTGCTCCACCGCCAGCACGGCGGCGAAGGGCATGGCCATCCACGTGTCCAGCAGCCGGTCGAGCTGGCCCGAGCCGTAGGGCGGGTCGGCGAACGCCACGTCGTACGACCCCTCCGCCAGCGCGCCCGTGAAGGGTAGCGCGTCCTTCTTGAAGATGCGCGTCTTCTCGCGCACGCGCAGCGCGGCCACGTTCGCCTTCAGCGCGTGCAGCGACGCCGGCCGCGTCTCCACGAAGTCCACGTACCGGGCGCCGCGGGACAGTGCCTCCAGCCCCAGCGCGCCGGTGCCGGCGAACAGGTCCAGGACGCGGGCGCCCTGCAGGTCCTCTTCCAGCATGGTCATCCACGCGTCCCGCACGTGCTCGGCCGTGGGCCGCACCCGCCGGTCGGCCGGCGAGGTGAGGTGCCGCCCCGCCCACTTTCCCTTCACGATCCTCACGCCGCCCCCGGGTTCACTTCGTCCACTCGCGCCACTGCGCCTCGTTCCACCCCACCGCCAGCAGGTTGCCGGAGCGCACCAGCGGCGTCCGCAGCAGCATCGGGTCCTCTTCCAGCAGCGGCAGGATGCGCGCCTCAGCCAGGTGCGCCACGTGCAGCCCGCGCTCGCGGAAGCGCTTCCCGTCGCGGTCCAGCAGCGGCTCGGCCCCGTGCTTCTGCGCGAAGCGCTTCAGCTCCCCCGCGGACGCGGCGCGCTCCTTCAGGTCCACGAAGTGGGTGCGGATGCGCCGCTCCTTGAAGAAGCGCAGCGCCTTCTTCGTCTCGTTGCAGCTCCTGGTGCCGAACACCTGGACCTCCATCGCCGTGCCCATCCTCAGTCCGCCCCGGCGGCCGTGCGCCCGCGCGGAAGCGCCTGGGCCCGCGCCGCGCCGCGCAGCCGCAGCGCGGTCCACGCCAGCGCCAGGTGGGCGGGAAGGAACAGGGCGATCACCTCGCCGTTCACCTGGTCCAGCCCCGGCAGCACCTGCAGCACCAGCCCCAGCAGCGAGAGGGCGGCCACGGCCACGGCCAGCGCGGCCGCGGGCCTGGCCGCCCAGCGCCGGCCGTACGCCAGCGCGGGGAGCAGCACCACCAGCGGCAGCGCCAGCGGGTCGAGCTGGAAGAGGTTCTCGTTGCGGTACGCGATCTGGTGGTCGGTCAGCGCCCACAGGCCGGCCAGCACCACGCCGCCGGTGCCCACCAGCAGCAGCCACAGGCCCGAGAGCGCCGCGAAGCCGTGCCGCGCCGCGCGCGACCGGGGGGCGCGCGTCCCCAGGAAGGCCAGCAGCGCGGCGACGGCGGCGCCGACCGCCAGGTAGATGGGGATCCACGACGGCGGCTCCTCGCGCTCCGTCTCGCGCCCCACCGAGCGCACCACGTGCCGCTCGGAGAGCACGAGCGGCACCGCGCGTCCGTCCGGCCCGGCGACGGTGGCGTCGCGGACCCGCTCGCGCAGGGAGAGGGGCAGGAACATCTCCTCCCAAGCGCTGATCGGGCGGTCCGAGGGCGACCCCAGGCCGATCTCCAGCCCGGTGTACGTCAGCGCGTCGCCCGCGGTGAGCCGGCGGGTGTGCGAGCGGTAGGTGGTCCCCGTGGCGGTCCCGGCGGTGAGCGCCTTCAGCCGCCCGCCCAGCACGCGGTCGATGGCGTCGCGCACGCGGGTGGAGCAGTTGTCGTAGTAGTAGTCGTAGCGGTAGAAGCGGTTCTCCGGCAGCTCGTTCGCGCGCAGGAAGTCCCGCAGCGCCGCCTTCTGGGTGCCGGTCAGGTTCAGCTCCTGCACCCACACGTCGCGGTTGTAGCCGCGGTAGTGCTCCACCGTGGCGCCCGCGTCGAAGCCCTGCATCCAGTAGAGCATGCGCCCCTGGACGAAGCGCAGGATGAAGTTCTCCTGCCGGAAGTCGAACATCCCGTAGTTGTACGCCACGTCCATCCCCGTGGCGGGGTCGTGAACCCACAGCGCGTTGTGGCCGAACTTCTCCCACACCGCGTCGCCGGGCCCCATGGTCATCAGGTACACGCGCAGCGCGTCGTTCCCCGCCGCGGCGTGAGATGGCGGAGCCCCCGGCGCGGCCGCCCCGGCCGCCGCCTCCGCGGCCGGCCGCGCCTCCGGAGGCCCGCCGGCGGACTCCGGCGGAGACTGCGGACGCGGACCGGCATCCGCCTCCGCCGTCCTCCGCTCCGTCGCGGGGGAGGAGGGCGACGCCGCCGCGTCGGGCGGGAGATCCGCCTCGCCCGCGGAGGGCCCGCGCACCGGAGCGCCCCCCGGCCGGGAGCGCGGGGAGGCGACGTCGGAGGACGCGCGCCTCGCCACCACCTGTTCCACTCCAAGAACGGCGGGCGCGGGCGCGCGAAGGCCTCCGCGGACGAGATCCGTGGAGGCCTGAGCCGCGGCGGCCGGGAACGGCGACGGGATGCGCCCCTGGGAGGGGGCGCATCCCGTCGCCGCCAGCACGGCGGCGAATGCGGCGAGCTGTTTCCGGCCCGGCGTCAAATCACTTCACCCGGATGACCGCCATGCCCACCGTGGGGGCCGGGGTCCCGGTCCCGCCCATGCCGCGGATGCCCACGGCCGGCCGCTCCGTGGCTGACTCCGGGATCTCCCAGATCGAGGCGCTGCCCCAGCGGAGCGTGCCCACGTCGGTGGCGAAGGGCCCGGGCGCCACGACGCGCTTGTTCAGCGGCGAGGCCTTGGTGAACCCGGAGGGGAAGTCCTGGTTCAGCCCGGCGAACATGTTCGGCAGGTTCCACCCGTTGAACTTGTGCCGGGGGTTCGCCGGGGTCAGGCCGGGGTAGTCGTCCACCGCCAGCGCGAGCGACCAGTCGGCCAGCAGCTCCCCGTACGAGCGGCCCGTGCGGACCTCCAGGTTGCGGTAGCCGCGGTTGGCGGTCTCCTGGATGATCGACTGCACGAAGGCGCTCTCGTTCGCGCCGCCGTAGTTGTCCACCGCCCACCGCACCAGCGACCAGCCGCTGGCGTAGAACGTCGCGTCGCCCGGCACCCCGCGGCCCAGCGGCGTGAGCACCTCGGTGTTCTCCAGGTAGTCGTACAGCGAGCTGAAGTGCTTGAACATCACGTACGGGTTGCCGCTGCACGCCGCGTTGCTGGGGCGCACCTCGCAGTACACGCTGTTCGCGTACTCCACGTTCCCGCCCTGCGCGTACCCGAAGTACGTGCGGGCCCAGAACTCCTCCGACAGCCGCGCGGTGGACTCCTCCAGCCAGCTCTCCTCCAGGCTCGGGGCGAGCGGGGCGGCGCGCGCGAACTTCTCGGAGTAGGCGGTGATGTGCTTGACCTCGTGGATCATGGTCGAGCGCATGGTCCGGAACCAGTTGTCCGCCGTGTTCCCCGAGTAGCCGGTCCCCGGCGCCGTGGGCACCGTGGCGTAGAACGTCTCGCCCTCGTTGCTGGCCGGGCAGGTGGTGCGGGGGTAGAAGTCCGCCGAGGTCACGAACCCGGCCACCCCGCCGAAGTTGTTCACCGTCGGCGAGAAGACCATCTTCACGCGCCCGTCGCCGTCCAGGTTCGCGTCGAACGCCAGCGGGTCGCCGAACGAGCCGCGCAGGACGTTCCACATCCGCGTGTCCATCTCCTGCCCTGCGAGCTGGAAGTAGGTGTCCATGGTGCCGGCGAGCGGCGCCGCGGCGTCCTCCAGCATGACCGCACGGGTGCCGCTGTAGGCCACGCGCGCCAGGATCTCGATGTAGGCGGTGCAGGTGTTGGAGTTGATGTTCGGCACCCGCATCCTCATGGTGTCGCCCACCGCCGGGCCGGCCGCCTGCACGCTCCGGCGCAGGCTGCCGCGCGCGTTCCGGTCCACCGCCGGCCGCCGCGGGGCGCCCAGGCGCTGCACCAGCGCGCGGTTCGCGTCCAGAATGCGCGCGTGCTTGCTCTCGTCCAGCGCCGGCATGCCGGCGGGGGGGGCCGCGGAGCGGCGCGGGGCGCGGGAGAGCGAGGGCGAAGCCGCCACGCCCGCGCCGCCGCCGGTCAGGCGGTACGAGGCGGAGGAGTTCTGCGTGGTGCTGCCGTTGTAGACGCTCATCACGTAGCGGCCGCCCTGCGGGAAGTCCACGCAGATCTGCTCCTGGGCGCTCAGCACCGCCGACTGGCCCACGGCCAGGTTGTTCGGGATGGCGACCTGCAGCGGGTGGGCGCGGGCGGCCATGGAGCCCGTCGCCAGCGCCTTGACCGACACCGCCACCGGGCCGGTGGCGCGGCAGGTGAGCGCCGAGCGCGCCGGCACCGTGGCCACGATCTGGGTGGCCGTGGCGCTGCTGACCGCGGCGGTCACGCCGTCGATGACGACCTGGGTCCCGGCGGCCGAGCCGAAGCCGCTGCCGGTGATGGTGATCGCCGAGCCGGGGACCATGGTGGCCGGGGTGATGGCCGTGATGCTCACCGCCGTGCCCGCGCGCGCCGTGGCGTTGAACGCCACCGGAGGCAGCGAGGCCAGCGACGCCCGGATGACGTTCGCGCCCTGCGCGCCCAGCGTCCACTGCGTGCGGGCGTGGCCCTGCGCGTCCGTGACGGCCGAGGCCGGGTTCACCGAGCCGCCGCCCTCCGTGACCGCGAACGTCACCGTGACGCCGTCCACCGCCTCGCCGTTGCGGTCCACCACGCGGACCACCGCGCTGTCCGCCAGCGGCGAGCCCGAGCTCCCCTCCTGCCCGTCCCCCTTCACGTACGACATGGCCGTGGCGACCGGCGTCACGGTGACCGTGACCGAGTCGCGCAGGCTGCCCGCCTCCACCCGCACCTTGGCGGTGCCGCGGCGGGCGCCGCGGATGCGGGCCGTGAGCCCCTGCCCCTCCACCGTGGCGACGTTCGCGTCGCTGGTGGACCACGACGCCGTAGTGCCGCCGGCGAGCGCGATGGGCTGCCCCGTCTGGTCCAGCACCGCCGCGTTCACGCGCGTGGTGTCGCCGTCGGGCACCGCCAGGCTGGTGCGGTCCAGGCGGAGCGTCGTGGGCGTCTTCTGGGTACCGGTACCGCCTCCGCCCCCGTCGCCGCCGCTGCAGGCCGGGAGTACGAGCACGAGCGCGGCGAGGGAGAACAGCAGGTTGCTTCTCACGGTGACCTTCCGAAGCGGGGAGGAGGAACCAGGAGCGAGGTGCTTCAGGGGGCGAGGGAGGGTACGCGGGCGCGAGGGCCGGATCCCACCTTTCGCCCGCCGGGTAGGGCGAGCTATCCTACTATTATAACAGGACGTGCGTCCGATTGGAAGCCTTTCGGACGCACGAAACGGCCGATTCCGGGGCTCCCCCCGCGGCCCCCACGGAGAGGCGAGGAGGCGGGGATGTTCCGGGACGATCTGCTGCGGGGAAAGACGGTTCTGGTGACGGGCGGGGGGTCGGGCCTGGGGCTCTCCATGTCGCGCCGCTTCGCCGAGCTGGGCGCGCGCGTGGCCATCACCGGCCGCAGCGCCGAGCGGCTGGGGGGGGCCGCCGGCCGGGTGGACCCCACCGGCGAGCGGGTGATGACGCACCCCTGCGACGTGCGCGACTTCGCGCAGGTGGAGGCGACCGTAGCCGCCGTGGCGGAGCGCTGGGGCGGCATCGACGTGCTGGTGAACAACGCCGCCGGCAACTTCCTGGCGCCCACCGAGGACCTGTCCCCCAACGGCTTCGACGCCATCGTCCGCACCGTGCTGAACGGCACCTTCCACATGACGCTGGCGGTGGGCCGCTCCATGATCGAGCGCGGTAAGGGGGGAAGCATCCTGAACATCGTCACCACCTACGCGTGGACGGGGTCGGCGTTCGTGGTGCCCTCCGCCGCCGCCAAGGCCGGCGTGCTGGCCATCACCCGCTCGCTGGCGGTGGAGTGGGCCACCTACGGCATCCGCAGCAACGCCATCGCCCCCGGGCCGTTCCCCACGGAGGGCGCGTGGGGGGCGCTGATGCCCACGCCGGACTTCGAGGCCGAGGCGAAGGCGCGGATCCCCATGGGGCGCTTCGGCGACCACGCGGAGCTGGCCGACCTGGCCGTGTTCCTGGTCTGCGACGGCGCGCCGTTCGTGAACGGGGAGTGCGTGACGATCGACGGCGGGGAGTGGCTGGCCTCGGGCGGCGAGTTCAACGGCCTGACCCGCCTGCCGCGCGAGGCGCTCAAGGCCGCCGCGGCCAGGATGCGCCCGGGCGGAAAGGGCTGAGGTGCGCGCCGCCTTCCTGGCCATCGGCGACGAGATCGTCGGCGGGAACACGACCGACACCAACTCGGGCTTCCTGGCGGGGGAGCTGCGCGCCGTGGGACTGGACCCCGTCGCGGTGCACGCGGTGGCGGACGACCCGGACGCCATCGTCCGCGCCTTCGAGCGGGCGCTGCAGGACGCGGAGGTGGTCGTCTCCACCGGGGGCCTGGGCCCCACGTCGGACGACCTGACCACCGAGTGCGTCGCCCGCCTGGCCGGGGTGCCGCTGGAGATGGACGCGCCCTCGCTGACCCACGTCGAGGAGCTGTTCCGGGCCCGCGGGGTGGAGATGACCCCCAACAACCGCAAGCAGGCCCTCTTCCCCCGCGGCGCCACGGTCGTCCCCAACCCCACGGGCACGGCGCCGGGCTTCGTCCTGCCCCTGGAGCGGGGCGGGCGGACGCGCTGGGTGGTCTCGCTCCCCGGCGTGCCCCGCGAGACGCGGCGCATGGTGCGGGAGACGGTGGTCCCCTGGGCCGCCTCCCTCTCCCCCGGCGTCCGCTTCGCCACGCGCGTCTTCAGCACCTTCGGGCTGCCGGAGAGCACGCTGGACGAGCGGCTGGCGGGCGTGGTGGACCCCGCGGAGGCGCGGCTGGCCTTTCGCGCCGCCTTCCCGCGCATCCAGGCGCGCCTCACCGTCACCGGCCGGCCGGACGAGGACCTGGAGGCGCGGCTCGACGGGATGGAGGCGCGGGTGCGCGAGCGGCTGGGGCCCCACCTCTACGCCGTGGGCGACGAGGGGATGGAGGAGACCGTCGGCCGCCTGCTGCGGGAGCGGGGGATGACGCTGGCCCTCGCGGAGAGCTGCACGGGGGGCCGCATCGGCGACCGGATCACGGACGTGCCCGGCTCGTCGGAGTACTTCCTGCTGGGCGTCGCCGCGTACTCGAACCAGGCGAAGCAGGCCCTCCTGGGCGTCCGCCCCGAGACGCTGCGGGCCCACGGCGCCGTGTCGCCGGAGACGGCGGCGGAGATGGCGGAGGGGGCGCGCCGCGCCGCGGGGGCGGACGTGGGGCTGTCGACCACGGGGATCGCGGGGCCGGGTGGCGGGACGGAGGAGAAGCCGGTGGGCACCGTCTGCATCGGGCTGGCGTGGGACGGGGGGACGTGGTCGCGCCGCTACGACGTGGGGGACCGCGGGCGCGAGTGGATCAAGGGGATGACGGCCCAGATCGCGCTGGACCGCCTGCGCCGCCACCTGCTGGGCGAGCGGGAGGACGCGTGACGGCGGGCGACGGTGCCCCCGGGGGAGTCCCGCGGCCCCGTTCCGCGGCACCGGCGATGACGCGTCACGTTTTCACCCCGCGGAGCGTTCCATGACCGAGGTGCACGAGTGGGCGCGCGGCGAGCACGTGCTGAGCGACGACCGGGCCCAGCTGGACCTGGACGCCATTCACGCCATGCTCGCGCGCTCGTACTGGAGCCCCGGCATCGCCCGGGAGACGGTGCGGCGCGGGATCGAGGGCTCGCTGCCCGTGGGCCTGTACCGCGCGGAACGGCAGGTCGGCTTCGCCCGGGCCATCACCGACGGGGCGCGCTTCGCCTACCTGTGCGACGTGTTCCTGCTGGAGGAGGAGCGCGGGCGCGGGCTGGGGCGGTGGATGGTGGAGACGCTGATGGGCCACCCCGCCGTGCGCGACGTCTCCACCTGGCTGCTGGCCACGCGCGACGCGCACGGGGTGTACGCCCCGCTCGGCTTCACGCCGCTGCCGGAGCCCGAGCGGTACATGGTGCGCCGCGCGCGCACCGCGCCACCGCCGGAGGAGATGGGCGGCGAGGCGGCCTGCCAGATGCACCTGCTCGTGGACCTAGAGGGCGCGTAGGGGGTGGAGGGATCCGCGGGCCCCCCGTGCGTGCAGCACCCAGCGGCTCCGTCCCGCGCCGAAACCCGCCGCCACCGCGCCCGATGCAGAGGACCTCTCCGGCCGCCGCGATCCTCCTGGCCCTGCTGGCCGCCACCCCCGCCGGCGCCCAGCGCCCCGTGCAGCCGTACGACGTGTCCGGGAGCCACCGCACCTTCCACCTGGTGGCCCAGCTCACCGGCCCCCTGAACCGCGGCCGGGACCTGATGCTCTCCAGCGGGGTGGTGTGGCCGGACCGCGGGGGCGGCGGGTGGATGGCGGGGATCGGCGGCGCGGGGGGCGTGACCACGGGCGCGAACGTGGTGGAGCGCGCCCTGGCCGGCCCGCAGCTCACCCTGACCCGCGCCTTCCGCTCGCAGCACTTCGAGGCCGCCCGCGGCTCCCGCGCGGAGCCGTACCTGATCGGCACGGCGGGGGCGTACGGCGTGGCCGACTTCAGCGCCGGTGAGCAGGGCTTCGCCCCCGCGGTGGCCGGCGGCATCGGGATGCGCGTGTTCGGCGACGAGTGGGACGTCTCCCTGAGCGTGATCGAGCTCACGGTCGAGAAGCGCTTCGGCTTCCGCGAGCGCGGCGCCGAGCTCTACATCCGCCTGGGCAACATCAGCCCCCGCCGCGGCCGCGCCGCCGCGCGCGCACCCGCCGCCCTCCCGCGCCCGGGCGGATGATTCGCGCCCTCCCTCTCCTCCTGCTTGCTTCGCGCGCCGCCGTGCGGGCCGCGCCCCTCCCCTTCCGCCATGCCCCACCTCGTCGCCCAGGCCCGTCCCGTAGGCGCCGTCCCTGAACGGTCGACGCAGCCGACTCGACCCCTGCCTGGGGGTCTGCAGGGAGAGCGGGCCGAGGATGCACCGCGGGCCGCTGTCGAGTACCTCTCGGCAGCGGCCCCCATTTTCGCTAGAATGTCGCCTGCCCCCGCCCAGCGCACCGTCACACCGTTTCATGCGATCGCTATGGTGCTCGTCGGCAGGTACCTGATCACCGTCGGCATCCTCGCCTTCCTGCTCGCCCTCGCCCTCACCGCGGACCGGGAGTGGCTCGCGCGAGAGCCCGCCGCGTTCCAGGCCTTCAAGACGGCCGCGCTGATCGTGCCCCCAACCCTGCTCGGCGCCTGGGTGCTCGCGATCTACCACTGGGCCACGCGCTATCCGGGAGATCCCCGGGGGAAGGGGCGGTGGGGCGTGGTCGTGGTCCTGGGCATGTTCGTGGGCGCCTTCGTCTACTGGTGGTGGGGCGGGCATCGACACGGCCGGGACATTTCATCGTCCAACAGGCACCGATCTTGAACTCCTCGCCGACCAAGTATCTGCGGACGCAACAGTCACTTGGAGGCCAGGATGGCGGACGGCAGCAAGAAGGAACAGCCAGGAACGGGTGGCGCCCCGGTCGATCGGGGAGGAAGCCAGCCCCGTTACGATCCGAACGACGATCGCGCGAACGTCAAGAACTCGAACCACCCATCGCACGCGGCCGATCAGAACAATCGCGGGGAGCAGAAGAAGCGCGGGTCGTAGTCCGCCCCGGCCTCGGCGCGCCGATCGCCCGACCGAGGGAACGACTCCGCAGACCAACCAACGCCCCGCTCCACCATTCACGAGGTGGAGCGGGGCGTTCGTGCGTATTCCAACCTCTGATCGTCTGAGGACGGACGCCCGCTCCGCCGTTCATCCGCGCTCCACCCCGCCATCCTCCGGCGACGAAACCCAGCACATCGCCCGACCTACGGAAATCCCCCCACGCAGCCGTGGAGAGGTCTCCATCGAAGTTCCGCCATCCGCCGACATCCCGGCCCGTCGCCAAATCGCACATTCGTATGCGAAAGGAGACGCGACCATGCTCAGCCAGACGTCCGAACACGCGATCCGCGCAGTCCTGTTCCTCGCGCAGCAGCCCCACGGTCAGCCCGTGGGCGCCGAGCGCGTGGCGCGGGCGCTCGGCGCGCCGGCCAACTACCTGGGCAAGACGCTGAACACCCTGGCCCGCCGCGGGCTGCTGGCCAGCACGCGCGGCGCCGCCGGCGGGTTCCGGCTGGTGGACGCGCCGGAGCGGATCGCGCTGGCGGACGTGGTCGCGGCCGTGTCGGACGGACCGCGCCCCCGCGCCGTGTGCCTGCTGGGAAACCGCCCCTGCGGCGGATCGTCGCCGTGCGCGGCGCACGCGGGCTGGAGCGCCGTGCAGCAGGACCTGTGGGAACCGCTGCGCCGCACCACCATCGCGGACCTGATGGATCCGAAGTCTCCCGCGGAGCCCGTCTCCGCGTCCCTCCCCCGGACCCGCGCGATCGCGGTCCGACCGCTCGAAAGGAGCACGCCATGAGCACGCTGCTGGAGCAGGA
>JASLAX010000157.1 GCA_030146875.1 Longimicrobiaceae bacterium | reverse complement strand
CCGCCCTGCCCGCCCTCGGGCGGCGCCACCGGCAGGAGCTGCATGGTGGTGGGCGGCGTGCTGAGCGCCGAGTTGAACTTGGCGTACACCACGTACACCGCGTCCAGCTCGCCGGCGATGAACTGCTCCATCAGCCCGTCCACCAGCCGCTGCGCGTCGGCCGCGCCCGGGCGGTCGCTGATGTCGGCGGCCGCCGTGCGCAGGGTTTCGCCCTGGTAGCGGAAGAAGCCGATGCCCTTCTTGCCCGCGGCGTGAAGCTCCACCTCGGCGCCCTCGGAGCGGAGTCGCGCCAGCAGCCCGCGGGTTTCGCGGATCAGGTTGGCGTTGAAGGCGCCCGCCAGGCCGCGGTTGCTGGTCAGCAGCAGCACGGCGGCGCGCCGCACCCGCTCGGGCTGGCGCAGCAGGGGGTAGCGGGCGGCCAGCTCCGGCGTCAGCAGCCGGCCGATGACCCCCGCCAGCCGCTCGGCGTAGGGCCGCGCCGCCTCGACGCGGTCCTGCGCGCGCTTCAGCTTGGACGTGGAAACCATCTCCATCGTCCTCGTGATCTTGCGCGTGTTCTGGACCGAGCGGATCCGGCCCTTCAGTTCTCTGGCCTTGGCCATTTTCGTCTAGGTCGAGTGCGAGAGCGCGAGAGTGCGAGAGTGCGAGAGTGCGCGGTTACTCTCGCACTTTCGCACTTCCGCACTTTCGCACTTCAGTAGCTCTGCCGGGCCGCCGCGGCGTTCGCCTCGGGGCGCGCCGACATGCGCAGCTGCTCCTCCGACATCCGCCGGTCGGCGTCGGTCTCGGTGAGGATGGCGCTGTCGGCGTAGTTGTCGGTGCCCACCGGCGAGTGCGGGTCGGCGAACAGCTCGGCGTAGCGCTCCAGCGCGGCCTTCAGCGCCGTCTCGCCGTCCGCGGTCAGCTCGCGCGCCGTGCGGATGCCGTCCAGGATCTGCGGGTGCTGCGTGCGCAGGTACACGTGGAAGTCGCGCTCCCACGCCTTTACCTGCGGCAGGTCGACGTTGTCCAGGTAGCCGTTGGTCAGCGCGTAGATGATGGCGACCTGGTTCTCCACCGGCACCGGGGCGTACTGCGGCTGCTTCAGCACCTCCACCGCGCGGGCGCCGCGCGCCAGCTGGCGCTGCGTGACGGCGTCTAGCTCGGAGCCGAACTGCGCGAAGGCTTCCAGCTCGCGGTACTGCGCGAGCTCGCCCTTCAGCTTGCCGGCCACCTTCTTCATCGCCTTGATCTGCGCCGAGCCGCCCACGCGCGACACCGAGATGCCCACGTTCACCGCCGGGCGCACGCCGGAGTAGAAGAGGCTCGACTCCAGGAAGATCTGCCCGTCGGTGATGGAGATCACGTTGGTCGGGATGTACGCCGACACGTCGCCGGCCTGCGTCTCGATGATGGGGAGCGCGGTCAGCGACCCGCCGCCCATCTCGTCCGACAGCTTGGCCGCGCGCTCCAGCAGGCGCGAGTGCAGGTAGAACACGTCGCCGGGGTACGCCTCGCGGCCCGGGGGGCGGCGGAGCACCAGCGACATCTGGCGGTACGCCACGGCCTGCTTGGAGAGGTCGTCGTACACGCAGAGGGTGGCCTTGCCCCTGCCGTTGGCGTCCTTGGTGTACATGAAGTGCTCGGCCAGCGCGGTGCCGGCGTACGGAGCGATGTACTGGAGCGGGGCGGGGTCGCTGGCGGCGGCGGCCACGATGATGGTGTAGTCCATGGCGCCTGCCTCCTCGAGCCGGGCCTGCACGCCGGCGATCGTGGAGTTCTTCTGGCCGATGGCCACGTACACGCAGACGACGCCCTGGCCTCGCTGGTTGATGATCGCGTCGATGGCGATGGCCGTCTTGCCGGTGCCGCGGTCGCCGATGATCAGCTCGCGCTGGCCGCGGCCGATGGGGATCAGCGCGTCGATCGCCTTGATCCCCGTCTGCATGGGCTCCTTCACGGGCTGCCGCAGCACGATGCCGGGCGCCACGATGTCCACCTGGCGGCGGCCGCCGGTGGCGACGATGGGGCCCTTGCCGTCGACCGGCTCGCCCAGCGGGTTCACCACGCGGCCCAGGAACTCGGGGCCCACGGGGATGTCGAGCACGCGGCCGGTGCGGCGGGCCTGGTCGCCCTCCTGGATCGCGGTCCAGTCGCCCAGGATCACGGCGCCGATGTTGTCCTCTTCCAGGTTCAGCACCAGGGCGGTGACCACGGTGCCGTGCTGCGAGGAGGTGATCTCGAGCATCTCGCTGGCCATGGTGCCCATGAGCCCGTAGATGCGCGCGATCCCGTCCTTCACCTCCAGCACCTCGCCGATCTGCTCGGCGTGGAGCTCCTCTTCGTACCGCTCGATCTCGCCGAGCAGCACGTTCCTGATCTCGCTCGCGCGAAGCTGCGTGTCGACCGCCATCTCTCTATCCTTTTCTCCGTCCAGCGTGGTCGCTGGGGTTGGCGCCTGTGCCGAAGGAACGGGGTGCCGTCTGTTCAACCGCCCGCCGCCGGGGCTGCGCTACACCGCGGCCGGGGGGAGCGTGGCCGCCAGCATGCGCCGGCGAAGCTCCTGGGCCCGCCGACGGACCGAGCCGTCCAGGACCTCGTCGCCGTAGCGCACGATCATCCCGCCCAGGATGTCGGGGTCCGTCGTGAAGGTGGGGACCACGCGGGCGGCCAGCCGGCGCTCCAGCGCGACCCGCACCTCCTCGCGCAGGGCGGGGTCGGGCTCGCGGGCCACCGTCACCTGCACCCGCACCTGGCCCAGCATCTCGTCCACCCGGTCGTGGTACGCCGAGGCGATCTCGCGCAGGTGCCCCTGGCGGCCCTTGTCCACCACCACCAGCACGAAGCGCAGGAAGAGCTCGGGAACGCGCCCGGAGAGGGCAGCGCGCAGCGCCTGCTTCCGCTCGGCCGCGCTCACGCGCGGCGTCTCCAGGAAGTGCCGCACGCGCGGCTCGCCCTGCACCAGCGCGGCCACGTCGTCCAGCGCCCGCGCGTACTCCTGCACGGCGGGAAGCCCCCCGTTGCGCTCGGCGAGCGCCAGCAGGGTCTCGG
Organism: Longimicrobiaceae bacterium; assembly: GCA_030146875.1. Taxonomy (GTDB): domain Bacteria; phylum Gemmatimonadota; class Gemmatimonadetes; order Longimicrobiales; family Longimicrobiaceae; genus JASLAX01. The sequence continues at coordinate 23,979 of JASLAX010000157.1, read as the reverse complement.
CGTAGTTGCGGGCGATCAGCGAGGAGCGCACGGCTCAGGCTCCGGCGGCGGCCGCGGGGGCCGCGGTGTCGAGCTGGCCCAGGTACTCCGAGACCAGCCGGCGGTTCTCGGCATCGTCCATGCGGCGGCGCACCAGCTTCTCGGCGGCGGCGATGGCCAGGTCCACGGCGTCGCGGCGCACCGACTGCAGCGCGGCCTCGCGCTCGGACGCGATGTCGCGGTGCGTGCGGGCGACCAGCTCCTCCTGCTCGCGCCGCGCCTGCGACATGATCTCCTCGCGCATGCGCTCCGACGTGGAGCGCGCCTCGTTCAGCGCCTCCTGGACGCGCGCGCGGGTGTCCTCCATCAGGCGCCGGTTCTCGTCGAGCATGGCGGCCGCCGCGGTGCGGTCGCGCTCGGCGTCGGCGAGCAGGGTCTGGATGTGCTGCTCGCGCGCCTCCACGGCGCCCAGGATGTGGGGCCAGGCGAACTTGCCGAGGGCGAACAGGACGATCACGAAGATCAGGATCGTCCAGACCATCAGCCCCACGTTGACGTCGAGCGGCCCCGCCGCCTCTTCGGCGGCGTAGAGGGGCGTCGCCGTCAGGAGGAGCACCGGCAGGATGCGCAGCAGCTTGGCGGTCATGGTTGCAGAAGCCTCAACTGGAAAGCTGGATCGAGAGCGGCGCGGCGGGGAAAGGCCCCCGCCGCGCCGGCGTCGTGCTTACTGGCCCAGGACGCCCTGGACCGTGCCGCGGATCATCAGGGTCACGATCAGGGCGAAGAACGTCGCGCCCTCGATCAGGGCCGCGAGGATGATCCCCGCCGTCTGGATGTTGCCGGCGATCTCGGGCTGGCGCGCCATGCCCTCGGTGGCGCCGCGGCCGATCAGGCCGATGCCCAGGCCCGCGCCGATGATGGCCAGGCCGGCGCCGATGCCGGCGCCGAGGAGGCCGTTGCTCAGGAAGACGTAGTCCGCAGCCTGCATGGGAAGCTCTCCGGTGGAGTGCGTGGTCTGTCTGGGGCCGGGTGCTCCGGGCGGCCGTCGGGGCCGCGGACGCGAGCCGGCGCGCTGCGCCGAACGTCCTCCCCGGGGCGCCCATCCCCCGGGTACGTGCGGCGGGGGTGGAGCCTTCCCCGCCGGCGCGGCGCTCTCGGCGGCCGCGCGTGCCGTCACCTCTTCTTCTCTAGTGCGCGTGCCGGATCAGCCCGATGAACACGCTGGTCAGCACCACGAAGACGTACGCCTGGAGGAACGCCACGAAGATCTCCAGGAAGGTCAGCATGATCGACATCAGCAGCGGCCCTACGGCGATGGCGAGCGACCCGAACGCCAGGGCCACGCCGAAGAGCGAGAGCAGCACGATGTGCCCGGCCATCATGTTCGCCATCAGGCGGACGGCCAGCGCGAACGGCTTGGCCATCTTCCCCAGCAGCTCCACCGGGGTCATGATCACCGCCATGATCGGCACCAGCCACCCGGGCAGGCCGTGCGGGATGTAGACGATGGTCTTCAGGTACCCCTTGGCGCCCAGCGCGCGCATCCCCGAGACCTCCACCACCACGAAGGTGATCAGCGCCAGCGCGGCGGTCACCGCGATGTTCGCGGTCGCGCTCGCGCCCCAGGGGATCAGCCCCAGCAGGTTGGCGATCAGGATGAAGAAGAACAGGGTCACCAGGTAGCCGGCGTACGGCGCGCCCCCGTGCCCGATGTTCGGCATCACCACCTCGTTGCGGAAGAAGATCACCGCCGCCTCCACCGCGTTGTGACGCTTCCGCCCCGGGGACCGGCCCCGGGCCCGGCGGCGCGCGGCCAGCCCGGCGGGGATGAACACGGCCAGCATGATGACGGCGGTGATCCACAGGAAGACCACGTGGCGCGTGGGCGTCATGTCGACCGGGCCCACCTGCCAGCTCCCCGCGGCGGGGAGGTGGACCACCCCGAACGGGTGGAACTCCAGCGTCCGGCCGTCCTGCACGTGGTGCATGGGGTCGAACTCGGCGCTGTGCCCGCCCTCGCCGGACTCGGCGGCGTGCGCCTGTGACCCGCCGAGCGCCTGCGCCGCCTCTTCTTGCACCGCGGCCGGCGCGTTGGGGCCGGCGGTCGGCGCCTGCCCGGCCGGGGCCGCGGGCGCCGCGCGGTCCTGCGCGGCGAGCGGGGCGGCCAGCAGGAGCGAGAGCAGAAGGGCCTTCAGTGTCATCCTATGCGTTCCTCGTAGGACGAGGCTTCAGGAACGCCGGCTCCAGCATGGTGGTCAGCCAGAGGACGGCGACGAGCGAGAACATGGTGGGGGCCAGCGCCAGCCCCGCGCGCGGCACCACCAGGAGCGCCATCACGGCGAACACGGCGAAGCGGGCCAGCAGCCCCATCCCGTATCCCAGCCAGGGCTTCTCCGGGTACACCCAGACGAAGAAGATCCAGAAAGCCGCCACCTGCACCAGCAGCCCGAGCCCCGTGCCCACCAGCACCTCGCGCCGCACCGCGGGGGCGGCCATCAGCAGCCCCATGGCGGCGATCATCGCCGCGACCAGCGCGGCGGAGAGGGTGTAGCGGACGGCCTGCGTCTTCACGGGTCCCGGTCCTTCCTCTCCCGCTCGCGCGGCTCCACGACGAGCTGCCTGTACATGGACCAGAACCCGGCGGAGGCGCCCACCACCACCCCGGCGATCATCAGCCACGGCTCCGTGCCGAAGCGCTTGTCGGCCCACATCCCCACCACCAGGAAGAGCGCGATGGAGGCGGCGAACGCGAGCCCCACCCCGGCGTACTCCCCGACGTCGGGTCCGCGCCCGGGCGGATCTCCCGGCTTCGGTCGCTGCTGGGCCATGCGTGCCTCCGAGCGTCTACCCGTGGGTGAGCGCGCCCAATATACGAGCTTGTGAAATTTTTCGCAAGCACGCGGGCGCGCGCCCCGGCGGGCGCGCTTGACTCCCCCGATTTCCGGCCTCTATCTTGCGTTTTCAGCCGCCAGCCAGGGCCCCGCGGCCGGCGCTCCCGCGCCGCCGCCGCGCCGGTCCCGCACCCGGATGGAGCCACCCCCGCATGCACAAGCACGGCGCCCTCACGCTGCTCCTCGCGCTGCTCGCGCCGGTCCTGGGCGCCTGCGCGCCCCCGCCGCCCCCCGCCGCCCCGGACGGACCCATGCCCGCCAGCTCGCCCGCGGGACCGCTCACGACCTCGCTGCAGGTGCAGACGGGCGCCGACAGCGTTGTGTTCGTGCTGCAGGTCACCAACACGGCCGACGCGCCCGTGGAGCTGGAGTTCTCGAGCGGGCAGCAGTTCGACTTCGCGGTGCTGGACGGCACGCGCGAGGTCTGGCGCTGGTCGGCCGAGCGCGGCTTCACCCAGGCGCTGGGCAGCGAGACGGTCGCCCCCGGCGCCACGCGCACCTACACCGCCTCGTGGAGCCCGCCCGCCGGCACGCGGGGCCGGCTCACGGCGCGCGGCACGCTGACGGCCCGCAACCACCGGGTGGAGCAGGCGTCGTTCTTCACCCTTCCGTGACACCCCCCGACGGCGAACCCGGCCGATCGCGCGGGCCGGGGCGCTTGCTGCGCGCCCTGGCGGACCGCGTTCCCGGCCCGTGGCGCTCCGCCGCGCCCGCCCCGGCCCGCGACGGCGCCCCTCCCCCGCACGACCCGGACCCCCGCGAGCAGCACCGCCAGATCGTGGAGCGGGTGCTGAAGCTGGACGAGATGCGCGCGTGGGACGTGATGACCCCGCGCGTGGACGTGTTCGCCTGGCCGGCCTCGCTCCCGCTCTCCGCCATCGCCCTGGAGCTGCAGACGGTGCGCTACTCGCGCGTTCCCGTCTACGGCGACTCGGTGGACGCCGTCACGGGCATCCTCTACATCCGCGACGCCTACGGCGCGCTGGTCTCGGGCCAGCGCGACGTCACGCTGGGGGAGCTGGCCCGCGAGCCGTTCTTCGTCCCCGGCAGCATCCCGCTGACCCGGCTGCTGCGCGACTTCCAGACGCGCCGCATCCACCTGGGCGTGGTGATCGACGAGTACGGCGGCACCGACGGGCTGGTGACGCTGGAGGACGTGCTGGAGGAGCTGGTGGGCGAGATCGTGGACGAGACGGACGTGGAGGAGCAGTCCATCGTGCGCGTCTCGCGCAACGAGATCGAGGTGGAGGGGAGCACGGACCTGCGCGAGATCAACCACTTCTTCAACGTCTCCTTTCCCCAGCTCGAGCACCGCTCGCTCAACGGCTACCTGCTCGACGAGCTGGGCCACGTCCCCCGCCCCGGCGAGGAGCTGGTGCGCGAGGGGGTGCGAATCCGCGTGCTGGACGCCTCCGAGACGCTGGTCCTGCGCGCCTCGCTCTCCCACCTCCATCCCGGCGAGGGAGAGGAAGCCGCGCCGGCGGAGGAGGAGGATGGCTGACGAGGGCGCCTTCCCCACGCTGGCGCACGTCCTCGCTGCCGCGCGGCGGCTGGAGGGCGCGGTGCGGCGGACGCCGCTGGAGCGGTCCGACGCGCTCTCCGCCGTCGCGGGCGCGGACGTGTGGCTGAAGCTGGAGGGGATGCAGCGGACGGGCTCGTTCAAGGTCCGCGGTGCGCTGAACGCGGTCGCCTCCCTCTCGGCGGAGGAGAGGGCGCGCGGGCTCGTCACCGCCTCCGCCGGCAACCACGGCCTGGGGGTCGCGCTCGCCGCGCGGGAGGCGGGCGCGCGCGCCGTCGTCTTCCTTCCCGCCTCCGCCCCGGAGACCAAGCGGCGCCGCATCGCGCGCTTCGGGGCGGAGGTGCGGGAGGTGGACGGGACCTACGACGACGCGCACCACGCGGCGGAGGCGTGGGCGCGGGAGACGGGGGCGGCCTTCCTCCACGCGTACAGCGACCCCGCGGTGGTGGCCGGCCAGGGGACGGTGGGGCTGGAGGTGGTGCGCGACCTGCCCGGCGTCCGCACGCTCGTCCTCCCCATCGGCGGGGGCGGCCTCGTGGGAGGCGTCGGCACCGTGGCGCGGGCGGTCGATCCCACGATCCGCGTCATCGGAGTGCAGAGCGAGGAGACGGCGGCGATGCACGCTTCGCTGGCAGCCGGTGAGCTGCGACTCCCGCCGCAGGGCGCGACGCTCTGCGAAGGGCTCTCGGGAGAGACGGACGAGCGGGCGCTCGCCCTGGCCGAGCGGGTGGTGGACGAGGTCGTGCTGGTGCCGGAGGCCGCCGTCCGCAGGGCGATCCGGTGGCTGTACGTGGAGGAGGGCATCGTGGCGGAAGGGTCCGCGGCGGTCTCGGTGGCGGCGCTGCTGGAGGCCGCGGCCGGGGGAGTGGAGGGGCCCGTCGCGGCGATCCTGACGGGGAGCAACGTGGACGCCGCGCGGCTCGCGGCGATCCTGAACGAGCGCGACTGAACGACGGAGCATGGCGACCATCCTGCCCTACCGCGGCGTCCACCCCCGCATCCACCCCTCGGCCTTCATCGCCCCCACCGCGGTGGTGATCGGCAACGTCACCATCGAGGAGGAGGCGAGCGTCTGGTTCGGCGCCGTGCTCCGCGGGGACGAGCTGGAGCACGAGATCCGCATCGGCGCGCGGACCAGCGTGCAGGACAACTGCGTGATCCACGTGAGCGCCCGCGGTCCCACCCTCATCGGCCCGGACGTGACCGTGGGGCACGGCGCGATCCTGGAGAGCTGCGTGGTGGGCCGGAGCGCGCTGATCGGGATGAACGCCGTGGTGCTGCAGGGCGCGACCGTGGGGGAGGAGGCGCTGATCGCCGCGGGCGCCGTGGTTCCCGACGGGGGGGAGATCCCCGCGCGGCACATGGCGGCCGGAACGCCGGCGAAGGTGAAGAAGGAGCTGGAGGGCGCCTCGCTGCGCTGGGTCAGCACCAGCTCGGCCCACTACGTGGAGCTGTCGCGCGACTACCTGTCGCAGGGGATCGGGCGGACCGAAGGGGACGGCGAGGGGTGACGACGGGAGGGGCGCCCCCCCCGCGCGCCGACGTGGTCGTGGTCGGCGGCGGCGCGATCGGGTGCGCCGTCGCCCGCCGGGCGGCGCTCGGCGGGCTGCGCGTGGTGGTGCTGGAGCGCGGGCGCCCCGGGGCGGAGGCGTCCCATGCCGCGGCGGGGATGCTGTCCCCGCAGGCGGAGGCGCCCGGCCCGGGGCCGTTCCTGGACCTGCTCCTCCGCGCCCGCCGCGGCTTCCCCGCCGTGGCCGCGACGCTGCGGGAGGAGACGGGGATCGACGTGGGCTACCGCGACGAGGGGACGCTCTGGCTGGCGTTCACGGACGCTGATGAGGCCGAGCTGGAGGAGCGGCTGGCGTGGCAGTCCGCGGCAGGCCTCGACGTCGAAGCGCTCACGGGAGACGACGCGCGGCGGCTGGAGCCCGCCGTCTCCCCCGCCGCGACGAGGGCGCTCCGCTTCCCCGGCGACCACCAGGTGGAGAACCGCGCCCTCTCGCTGGCCCTGTGGTCCGCCGCCGCCCGCGCCGGCGCGGAGTTCCGCACCGGCTGCGAGGCGGCGCGCCTCCTCCGCGACGGCGGCCGCGTCACCGGCGTGGAGCTGCTGGGGGGCGAGCGGGTAGAGGCGGGCGCCGTCGTCATCGCCGCCGGGAGCTGGTCGGGGCGGCTGGAGGGGCTTCCCCGCCCTCTCCCCGTGGTACCCGTGCACGGGCAGCTCCTGGCGCTGGAGACGGTACCCGGCGTCTTCCGCCACGTGGTCGACTCCGCCCGCTGCTACTTGGTCCCGCGCGCGGACGGGCGGTTGATCGTGGGCGCGACGGTGGAGCGGGTCGGCTTCCGGAAGGCGGTCACCCCGGCGGGCGCGCGCGGGCTGCTGGATGCCGCGCTGGAGGTGGCGCCTTCCCTCGCCGACTTCCCCATCGTCGACCTGTGGGCCGGCCTCCGCCCGGGAACGCCGGACGGGCTCCCGGTCCTCGGGGCCGATCCCGAGGTAGCCGGCCTCTTCCACGCCACCGGACACTTCCGCAACGGCATCCTCCTGGCGCCGCTCACGGGGGAGATCGTCGGCGGGCTGCTGCTGGGAGAGGCGGCGGGGGTGGACCTGGCGCCCTATCGCGCGGATCGCTTCTGAGCGATCCTGCCGGAGCGCTGACCACCGACGTCTCGAGGGCTGATGACGAGATGGCACGCGGAGACGCGGAGAACAGCAGTGTAGTTCTCCGCGTCTCCTTTCTATCTGCTTCCTTCGTGATCCGGACCAGAGCTCAGGAATCGGCCCTCCACGCGGGGTCGCGGCGCACGGAGCGGCGGCTCCGCGGATCGGGTTCCCGGCCGCGGTCAGCGAAGGAAGGAGCTCACGTACCAGTCCACGATGGCCTGCCCCCACGGCTCCGCGATCCCCGCCCCCAGCGCCAGGAAGATCCCGAACGGCACCAGCTTGTTGGTGCGCAGCGAGATGGGCCCGAAGATCAGCGAGCCCAGCGCGGCACCCAGGAAGATGGTCAGCAGCACCCCGTACGGCCCCACGAAGGCGCCCACCATCGCCATCATCTTGATGTCGCCGCCGCCCATCGCGGGCTTCTTGAACGCCCACTCCCCCACCACCGCCACCACCCAGAGCAGCCCCAGCCCCAGCGCCGCGCCGACGAAAGCCCGCTGCGGCGTGATGCCGCCGGGCGCGAAGGCGAGCGCCAGCCCGATCGCCAGCCCGCCCAGCGTGAACTGGTCGGGGATGATGTAGGTACGGGCGTCGGTGAGCGCGATCCCCAGCAGGATGGTGAAGAAGAGGGCGGAGGACAGCGCCTGCCACGAGGCCCCGTGCCGCAGCACCGCCGCCACCCAGAGCGAGGCGGTGATCGCCTCCACCAGCGGGTACTGCGGCGAGATGGGCGTGGCGCACGAGCGGCAGCGGCCGCGCAGCATCAGCCACCCCAACATGGGCAGGTTGTCGCGCCAGCGGATGCGCGTTTCGCACACCGGGCAGCGCGACGGCGGGCGGACGACCGAGAGCCCCTCGGGCCAGCGGTAGACGCAGACGTTCAGGAACGAGCCCACGGCGGCGCCCACCAGGCCGGCGTAGATCGCGAGGAGCAGCGTGAGCGGCATGGGCCCGGGGTTCAGCGCAGGAGCTCGTGGAGGAGGATGGCGCCCGCGGCGCCCACGTTCAGCGACTCCGCGCGGCCCCGCAGGGGAATGCCGACCACGTGGTCCGCCAGGCGCCGCGTCCCGTCCGAGATGCCGGCGCCCTCGTTGCCCACCACCAGGACCGCCCGCTCCGGCGGGGACGACGGCAGCGCCTCCCCGCCCGCGGCGGCGGCGAGCACCGTCAGCCCGGCCGCGCGGATCCACCCCTCCGCTTCGTCCCACGCTGCGGACGCGACGGGGAGGCGGAAGGAGGAGCCCATGGCGGCGCGGACCGACTTGGGGTTCCAGGGGTCGACGGTGCCCGGCAGGACGAGCACGCCGGACGCGCCCAGCGCCTCGGCGGTGCGGACCAGCGTGCCGAAGTTGCCGGGGTCCTGCACCGCGTCCAGCGCCAGCACCGCCGCCCGGCCGTGGGCCGGGGCCAGGTCGGAGAGAGCGCGCGCGGGCACCTCGGCCACGGCGATCACCCCCTGCGGCGTGTCGGTGCCGGCGTACTCGCGCAGCTCGGCGTCTGACACCTCGCGCACGGGCACGTGGCCCGCGCCGGCCTCGCGAAGGAGCGCGAGGCCCCGCTCGCCGTCCCCCAGCGAGGACGCCGCGGCCAGGAAGCGCACCCTAAGTGGGGACCGCAGAAGGTCCTCCACCGCGCGGACTCCCTCGGCCAGGAACAGGCCCTCTGCCTCGCGGCGCTTCCTCTGGCGGAGCGCCCTCAGCTCCCTCTGCTCCCGCTGTGAAAGCATCGCCTCCCGCTGGTCCGGGTCTTGCTCATCCCTGTGCCGCGTACATTCGACTCAACCGACCGCAGGAGAACGACATGCGTACGTTTTTCCCCAGCCGCTTCCGCGCCTCCGTGGGCGGGCTCGCGCTCTGCGGCGCCGTCGTGGCCGCCCCGGGGTGCGCCTCGAACGTCTCGACCGAGCAGGAGGTGCAGTTCGGCGCCTCGCAGGCCCAGCAGATCAACCGCCAGCTCCCGCTGGTGCGGGACGACGCGGCGAACCGCTACATCAACGAGCTGGGGCGGAGCATCGCCCGGAACGCGGACCCGCGCGGCATCCAGTACACGTTTTACATCGTCAACTCGGACGTTGTCAACGCCTTTGCGCTTCCCGGCGGCTACATCTACATCAACCGCGGGCTGATCGAGCGCTCGGACAACATGTCGGAGGTGGCGGGCGTGCTGGGGCACGAGATCGGCCACGTGGTGGAGCGGCACGGCATCGAGCAGATCCAGCGGGCGCAGAACGCCAACAACCTGCTGGGCCTGGTCTACGGCGTCCTCCTGCAGCGCAACCCCAGCACGGTGGAGCAGGTGGGCGTGCAGGTGGCCGGCACCGCGGTGTTCGCCGGCTACGGCCGCGACGCCGAGCGCGAGGCCGACCGCGACGCCATCAACTACCTGATCCGCACGGGGATCAACCCGCGGGGCATGGTCACCATGTTCCAGCAGCTCATGAGCGAGCAGCAGCGGAACCCCAGCAAGGTGGAGCAGTGGTTCTCCACCCACCCGCTCACGACCGAGCGGGTCAACAACACCCAGGCGCTCATCAACGCCACGGCGGGGGCGAACGCCGCCGGGCTGGCGACGGACACGCGCGCCTTCCAGACCTTCCGGGCGCGGCTGCGCACCCTGCAGCCCTACCCCACCGACCGCCGCTAGCCGGTGGGCTGGATCCGCGGCACCAGGACTGGAACGGGGAGGCGGCGGCGCCGCCTCCCCGTTCTCCTCTGCACCCTGCTCGCCGGGGCGCTCTCCGCGTGCGTGGGCGAGCGGCGCGAGGTGCAGATCGGCGACGACCTGGCGACGCACCTCAACGCCCGCATCCCGCTGGTGGAGGACACGGCCCTCAACCGCTACGTGGGGAGCCTGGGGCAGATGCTGGCGTCGGTCAGCGAGCGCCCCGACCTGAAGTACAACTTCTACATCGTGGACTCGGACGAGGTGAACGCGTTCGCCCTTCCGGGCGGGCACATCTACCTGGACCGGGGGTTGATCGAGCGCACCCGCAACGTCTCCGAGCTCTCCGCCGTGCTGGCGCACGAGATCGGGCACGTGGCGGCGCGGCACGGGGCCAAGAGCCTGCAGCGGCAGATGCGCACCGGCTCGGTCGTGGGCATCCTCTACCGCACCATCCTGGGCCACGAGCCCAAGATCCTGGACCAGGAGGCGCTGAAGCTGGGCGGCGCCGTGTGGTCGGCCGCGCACTCGCGCGCCGACGAGCAGGAGGCCGACCGGCTGGCGGTGGACTACCTGATCCGCACCGGCGTGGACCCGCGGGGGATGCTCACCTTCCTGCACGGACTGCTGGCCGAGGAGCGGGCGAAGCCGGGGCCCGGCGGGCAGCCGGAGTGGCTCTCCACGCACCCCGCCACGCACGCGCGCATCGTGAAGGCCAAGGAGGAGATCGACCACTCCCTGACCACGCCCCCTCCCCCGCTGGCGCGCGACGTTCCATCTTACCGCGGATTCCTGCGGCGCATGGAGGAGCTTCCCCCGCCGCCGCCGCCGCTCCCGCTGCGCTGAACGGCCCCATGACCGCCCCGCCCCCGATCGTGATGACCATCGCCGGCTCCGACTCGGGGGGCGGAGCCGGGATCCAGGCCGACCTGAAGACCTTCCACGCCTTCGGCTGCTTCGGCACCTCCGTCATCACCGCCGTCACCGTCCAGAGCACCCGCGGCGTCTCGGGGGTCCACCCGGTCCCGGTGGACACCGTGCGCGCCCAGATCGCCGTGGTGGCCGACGACCTTCCCCCGCGCGCCGTGAAGACGGGGATGCTGGCGACGGCGGAGCTGGCGGGCGCCGTCGCGGAGTCCATCCGCGCGCGCTCGCTCCCCCACTACGTCCTGGACCCGGTGATGGTCGCCAGCAGCGGCGACCGCCTGCTGGACCGCGACGCGGAGCGCACCATCGTGGACGAGCTGCTCCCGCTGGCCGCGCTCGCCACGCCGAACCTGGACGAGGCCGCCATCCTGGCGGGCTTCGCGGTCGACGACGAGGAGGGGATGCGGCGCGCGGCGGAGGCGCTGGTGGGGCGCGGCGCCAGGGCGGCGCTGGTGAAGGGCGGACACCTGAGCGGCGGGGAGATGGTGGACGTGCTCTTCGACGGGCGCGAGTGGCACGCCTGGCGCCGCCCGAAGCTGGAGACGCGCAGCACCCACGGCACCGGCTGCACCCTCTCCGCCGCCGTGGCCGCGGGGCTGGCCCACGGCCGTCCTCTCCGCGACGCGGTGGAGGACGCGCTCGACTTCGTCCACCGCGCCATGCGGGCGGCGCCGGGCTACGGCGCGGGGCACGGCCCGCTGAACCACCTCGTTCCCGCGCGGACGACGGGCTGACGCGTCAGGACGCCGGGAAGCCCGCGCTCTCGCGCACGCGGCGGACCTGGCCCATGTGGCGGCGGCCGTGGACGGCCAGCACGGCGAAGCAGTCCCCCAGGTTCAGCCGGATCAGCCGGCTCACCGGCGACGCGGTCCGGATCCGCCGCCAGTCCAGCCCCTCCGCCCGCCGGATCAGCGCCTCCAGCGCGTCCAGCATCCCCACGTACTCCCGCACCACCCCCGGGCGCGGCGTCTCCGCCGGGCGGAAGACCTTCGGCGAGGGCAGCTTCCGCGGCGCCTCCAGCGAGCGCGCCAGGAAGCCGCCGAGCAGCGACGGCTTCCACGGCGCTCCCGCGTCGCGGGGGCCGCCGCGCGCCTCCGCCTTCGCCAGCGCATCCCGCACGCGGTCGTGGTAGAGCGCGTCGGAGGTGACTAGGTGCTCGAAGACCTCCCCCACGCTCCACCCGCCGTCCGCCGGCCGCCACGCGAGCTGCGCCGGGGACAGCCCCTCCCCCAGCGCCCGCGCGTCGCTCCGCACCTCGTCCACCCGCCGGAGCAGGTCCGCTGCGGGACCCGGGGGGGACGCGCTTTCGTTGGTCATGGTCGTGCTCCCGCGCCGGGGTGGGGAGGGATTGGAGGTCGCCGGGCGTCCACCGCGGGATCGCTCGGACGGCCGAGACGGCCGCGACGCCTGCCTCGAAGGGTCGCGGGAAGATGCCGGCGGACCCGGGCCGCCGCTACCGCGTCGGAGGGGCCGCCCGGATCGAGGCCGTCCGGCGCCGGAACCGCTCCTCCACCGCCTGGCCCGACTCCGCGTCGGGGCGCGCGGCGAGCTGCCGGCGGACGTCCACCAGGCGCTCGGCGGAGGGCGGGTGGGTGGAGACCCACTCGCGGAGCCGCGCCCCGGCGGCGCCCGCCGGCGCCTGCTCCGTCGCGGCGAGACGCTCCAGGAATCGCGCGAGCCCGTCCGGCCGGTACCCCGCGGCGGCGGCGTAGAGGATCGCGAGGGAGTCGGACTCCGCCTCGTCGCCGCGCGAGAAGCCGCGGAAGACGACCTGGGAGCCGAAGTCGCGCACGGCCTCCAGCACCGGCCCGGAGATCTGCGCCTGGTCGCTCAGCCCGCGCGCCGCCTCGCCCTTCCGGATCTCCTCCAGCACGTGCTTCTGGTCCACGTGCGCCACCTCGTGCCCCAGCACGCCCGCCAGCTCCGCCTCGCTCTCCATCATCCGCAGCGCACCGCGGGTCACGAAGACGTACCCGCCCGGCGCGGCGAACGCGTTCACATCGTCGCTGTCCAGCACGCCGAAGCGGAAGGTGAGCTCGCCGTCGCGCGGCGAGTGCTGCGCCACCGCGGCACCCACCATCTCCACGTACCGCGTCAGCTCCTCGTCCCGCACCAGGCGGTAGCGCCCGGCCACGGTGGCGGCGATCCCCCTGCCGATCTCCACCTCCTTCGCGGTCCCGATCGGAGCGAGCGACGCCGCCACCTGCGCCCCCGCGCGAAGGCGCCCCAGGCGGTCAAGCGGGTTCTGCGCGGCGGCGGCGGACGCCGTCAGCAGCACGGCGGCGAACGCCGCCGACGCGACCATGCGGCGGCTCATGGGGCGGCCTCCTCCACGATGGGGAGCGCGCGGGCGAGCCCCGCCTCGCGCAGGAACTCGTCCAGCGCGACCGGGTCGGACCGCCGCGCCTCCATCCGCGCCACCGCCGCCGTGTCCGGCGTCACCTCCACCATCCCGTCGCCGCTGCGGACGCGCACCCCGCGGGCGCCAGCCGTGGGCGCCGCCGCCTGCGCGCGGGTGCCGCCCACCTCCGCCAGCCCCGCGCGGGCGATCGCGCCGATCAGCCGGCCCGTGCGCCCCGTGGCCAGCAGGCCGTCCGGGAACTCCGCGCGCACGGCGGGGGTGCGCACCGTCACGCGGGTCACCCGGCGGTCCGCCCCGCGCTCCACCAGGCGCGCCGGGCCGCGGGCGCGCGGGTTGCCCTGCGGGTCGAAGCGCGCGACCACGGCGCGGACCAGGGGGTCCTGCGCCATGCGGTGCTGCGCCAGCGGCGTGGCGGAGACGCCCGTCATCACCACCACGCGGCCGCGGTCGCCCACCAGCACGAGCGGCGCGGCGGTGGGCTGGCCGGCGACCACCGGGCGCACCTCCGCCCGCCAGCGCGGCGCCTTCGCGTAGCCCTCCACCTGCGCGACCAGCGCCAGCGTGTCCGTGGCCGCGTTGGTCGTCGCCCACTCCACCACGCGACCCGCCTGCCAGCGGCCGGGCTGGTAGATGCGGTCGCTCCAGCGCGCCTTCGCCTGCGCCGCCAGCGGCTGCGCGGCCAGCAGCAGCGCCATGGCCAGCGCCGGGGCGGCGCCCGCGTGGACGCGCGGGGCGGGGGCGGGTGCGCGTGCCCGCCCGGTCAGCTCGTGGATCCGCACCGGCTCCTCCTTTCCTTTCACCTTCACCTCGTCCAGCGGGCGGGTCAGGTACCCGTCGCCCAGCGCCGCTCGGGTGGCGTCGCTCACGATGGCGCTCGTCCCGTGCTCCTTGTTGAGCCCCTCCAGGCGGCTCGCCAGGTTCACGGTGTCGCCGATGGCGGTGTAGTCCAGCTTGTGCGACAGGGAGCCGATGTTGCCCACGATCGCCTCCCCGGTGTGGATGCCGATCCCGATGCGCAGCGTCACCGGCCGGCCCTGCGCCCGCCACCTCGCGTTCAGGCGCTCCAGCTCGTCCAGCATCTCCAGCGCGGCGTCGGCGGCGCGGCGGGCGTGGTCGGCCTGGGGGGATGGGCGCCCCCCAGAACGCCATCACGGCGTCTCCGATGAACTTGTCGAGCGTGCCGCCGTGGCGGAAGACCGTCGCCGCCATCCGCTCCAGGTACTCGTTCAGCATCTCCACCACGCTCTCCGCCGGGAGCGCCTCGGAGATGGAGGTGAAGCCGCGGATGTCGCTGAAGAGCAGCGTCACCGTCGCCCGCGCGCCGCCCAGGCGCAGCGTCTCGTGCTCGTCCACCAGGCGGCGGACGTGCTCCGGCGCCACGTAGCGCGAGAAGAGGTCGCGCACCCGCCGCCGGTCGCGCCCCTCCGTCGTCCAGCTCCACGCCAGGGAGAGGCCCAGCGCCATGGTCGCTCCGGCGGCGGGCGCGGCGACGTCCAGCCACCACCCGGCGGCGTACGCCCCCCACCCCCCCCCCGACCGCCGCGGCGACGACCGCCAGCCCCGCGGCCGTCCCCGCCCCCGCCGATCCGACCAGCGACACCAGCAGCGCCGCCAGGAGCGAGGCGACCACGACGGCGCCCGCGTTCGCCCACGGCGGAGCGCGGCGGATCCAGTCGCCGTGCAGCAGGTTGTCCAGCGCGGTGGCGTGCAGGATGACGCCCGGCTCGCGCGACCCCACCGGCGTCACGCGCAGGTCGAGCAGCCCCGCCGCGTTGGTGGCGACGAACACCGTCTTGCCGCGAAGCTCCTCCGGGGGCACCACGGGCGGGTACCCGGTCGCGACGCGGTCGTAGCTGGTGGAGAGCTGGAAGTAGGAGTACGTGCGATAGACGGGGCGCCGCTCGTCCGAGAGCGCGCCGTGCCAGCGGAGCAGGAGACGCCCGTCGTGCAGCGGCACCCGCGTGGGCCCCACGCGGAGCTCCCCCTCGTCCGCCGAGACCGCGCCGCCGAAGCGCGCGCCGTCCAGCAGGCGCGCCGCGGCCAGGGCGAGCGACGGATAGACCCGTCCGTCGTACGCCCCGAGCGGCCGGTCGCGCCGCAGCGTCCCGTCCGCGGTGTCCGCCGCCATGTGGATGTTGCCGATCCCCGCCGCGCCGGCCGCCAGCATCGGCAGGGGAAGGTCGATGCGCGGCCAATCCGGCATCCCCACGCCCGCCGCCGTCTCCACCGCGAAGCGGTCGAGGATGGGGCTCCACCCCGGCGCCAGGACGGCGTTGCGGGCGCGGTCGTCCGCGTCGCCCGGCGCGAAGGTGGCGGGGAGGACGACGTTCCCCGCCCCGCCGATCGCCTCCGCGAACGCGGAGTCGGAGAGCGGGTCGCCGCGGTCCGGCTCCGGGAACGCCACGTCGAACACGACCAGCCTCGCGCCCGCGTAGGCGAGGTACTCCACCACGGAGGCGTGCACGCGCCGCGGGAACGGCCAGCGACCCACCGAGTCGCGCAGCGCCATCAGCGTGCGGTCGTCCACCTGCACCACCACGATGCTCGTGTCCGCGTCGCCGGCGTCCGCCAGGCGGGACGCGCGCAGGTCGTGGCTCTTGAGCTCCGCCACCTCCATCGCCCGCGTCGGGCGCAGGGCGAGCGCCGCCGCGGCCGCGGCCCCACCGGCGAGCAGGCCGTGCAGAGCGCGTCTCCGCAGCCGGAGCCAGCGTCCAGGGGTGACGGCGGGAGGGGACATCGGATGGTGCTTCGGGGGTCGGGCGGTCGCGCGGGGAGTGCGTCGGCGTCCGCAAAGGGAGACGGAGGTCCAACGGAAGGAGAACGCGGGCCGGGTACGGCGCCCACCGATCCGCCTCGTCCGCGCCTCCCGCGGGAGCCGCCGGCGACCGTCACCCCTCCCTCCTCGTGCGGGAGGGGCCGGGGGTTGGGGGGGCCGCCGCGGGAACGAGACGAGGCCTCCACCCGCACCGCCCCACGTCCACCCGCTCTACTCCGTGCGAGAGCGGGGTGCGGCGAGAGCCAGATGCTCCGGCGGACGCCGGCCCTCGCAGGAGGACGACGTCCACTCCCGCGCCCCGCTACTCCGTCAGGTCGCCGCCTCGGAAGGGCTGTTCGGCGCGGCGATCCTGGGGAGGACGGCGCGGACCAGCTCGGCCAGGCGGTCGCGCACCTGCGCCCCCACCTCCATCACCTCCTCGTGCGACAGGCGGTCGCCTCCCAGCCCGGCCGCCAGGTTGGTGATGCAGGAGATGCCCAGGCAGCGGATCCCCATCGCCCGCGCCACGATCACCTCCGGCACGGTGGACATGCCGACGGCGTCCGCGCCGAGCCGCGCGATCATACGGATCTCCGCCGGCGTCTCGTACGACGGACCCAGGACGGCGGCGTAGACGCCCTGCACGATGGGGATCCCCAGCTCGCGCGCCGTCTCCTCCGCGACGCGGCGGAACCCGGCGTCGTACGGGTCCGACATGTCGGGAAAGCGCTCCTCGCCGGGCACCACGGCGCCGATCAGCGGGTTGCGGCCCATCAGGTTGATGTGGTCCGCGATCAGCATCAGGTCGCCCGGGCGCATCCCCGGCCGCACCCCGCCCGCCGCGTTGGTCAGCAGCATGGTCTCCGCCCCCAGCGCCGCCAGCGCGCGGACGGGGAGCGCCACGTCCTCCGTGGCCCACCCCTCGTACAGGTGGAAGCGGCCCTGCATGGCCGCCACCTCCACCCCGTCCATCCGGCCCACGACGAGCGCACCCGCGTGCCCGGCCACCGTGGAGCGCGGGAAGCCCGGGATGTCGGCGAAGGGGATGCGGACCGGGTCCTCGATCTCGTCGGCCAAGCCGCCCAGGCCGGAGCCCAGGACCAGGACCGCGTGCGGGGCGCGGGTCACGCGCTCCCGCAGGAACGCGACGGTGTCTTCGATGGATCGTCTGCTCGTCATGGGGCTCCCTTGAAGCGGGAGAAGATGCGCCGCGCCGGCGGGCCCGTCAACCGCGCGGGCCGGTGCGTCAATCTGGCGGACCGGGACGCCGGATCGGCGGGAAAACGGATGTCCCGCATGGCATGGGCGTTGCCCTCTCCCCCGGCAGCACCGCCCGGCGGGGTGCGCCCCCGCGAGGCGCCCCGCGCCCGTGCTTCTACCCCCACGAAACTACGAAGGAGAGCCCATGGCGAAGGTCATCGGGATCGATCTTGGGACCACCAACTCGGTCGTCGCCGTGATGGAAGGCGGCGATCCGGTCGTGATCCCCAACGCCGAGGGCGGCCGGACGACCCCGTCCGTGGTCGCCTTCACCAAGGACGGCGAGCGCCTGGTGGGCCAGGTGGCGCGCCGCCAGGCCATCACCAACCCCATCAACACGGTCTTCTCCATCAAGCGCTTCATGGGCCGCCGCGAGTCCGAGGTGCGCTCCGAGGAGAAGATGGTGCCGTACGAGGTCTCGTCGGGCGCCAACGACCTGGCGCAGGTGTCGGTCCCCAACACCGGGAAGACCCACACCCCGCCCGAGATCTCGGCGATGATCCTGCAGAAGATGAAGCAGACCGCCGAGGACTACCTGGGCACCACGGTCACGCAGGCCGTCATCACCGTGCCGGCGTACTTCAACGACGCGCAGCGGCAGGCCACCAAGGACGCCGGCCGCATCGCGGGGCTGGAGGTGCTGCGCATCATCAACGAGCCCACCGCCGCCGCGCTGGCGTACGGCCTGGAGAAGAAGAAGGACGAGAAGATCGCCGTGTACGACCTGGGCGGCGGCACCTACGACATCTCCGTGCTGGAGCTGGGCGACGGCGTGTTCGAGGTGAAGGCCACCAACGGCGACACCCACCTGGGCGGCGACGACTTCGACCAGCGCGTGATCGAGTGGCTGGTGGAGGAGTTCAAGAAGGACCAGGGGATCGACCTCTCCAAGGACCCCATGGCGCTCCAGCGCCTGAAGGAGGCCGCGGAGAAGGCCAAGATGGAGCTGTCGACCACCTCGTCCACCGACGTGAACCTGCCGTTCATCACGGCCACGCAGGAGGGCCCCAAGCACCTCAACGTGACCCTGTCGCGCGCCAGGTTCGAGCAGCTCGTGGACGACCTGGTGCAGCGCACCATCCCGCCCATGGAGAAGGCCCTCAAGGACGCGGGGCTCAAGCCGGGCGAGATCGACGAGGTGATCCTGGTGGGCGGCTCGACCCGCATCCCCAAGATCCAGGAGGTGGTGAAGAACTTCTTCGGGAAGGAGCCCCACAAGGGCGTGAACCCCGACGAGGTGGTCGCCATCGGCGCGGCGATCCAGGGCGGCGTGCTGTCGGGCGACGTGAAGGACGTGATCCTGCTGGACGTGACCCCGCTCTCGCTGGGCATCGAGACGCTGGGCGGCGTGTTCACCGGGCTGATCCCGCGGAACACCACCATCCCCACCAAGAAGAGCGAGGTGTTCTCCACGGCGGAGGACAACCAGACCACGGTGGAGATCCACGTGCTCCAGGGCGAGCGCGAGATGGCGATGTACAACAAGACCATCGGCAAGTTCCAGCTCACGGGCATCCCGCCCGCACCGCGCGGGATGCCGCAGGTCGAGGTGACCTTCGACATCGACGCCAACGGCATCCTGCACGTCTCCGCCAAGGACCGCGCGACGGGCAAGGAGCAGAAGATCCGCATCGAGGCGTCCAGTGGCCTGTCCGACGCCGAGATCGACAAGATGGTCAAGGACGCGGAGAGCCACGCGTCCGAGGACAAGCAGCGCCGCGAGGCCGTGGAGGCGCGGAACCGCCTGGACTCGCTGGTCTACGAGGTCGAGAAGAACATGAAGGAGTGGGAGGACAAGATCGACCAGGCCGCCAAGGACCGGCTCACCGGCGGCATCGAGCGCGCCCGCAAGGCGCTCAAGCAGGACGACCTGTCCGAGGTCCGCAGCGCGACCGAGGAGCTGTCGCAGGCCTACAGCGCCGCGGGGCAGCAGATCTACGCCGCCCAGCAGGCGTCCGCCGGGCCCGACGCCGGCTTCACCGGCGGCGCCACCGGCGGAGCGGGCTTCGAGGACGACGCCACCGCGCAGGCGGGCGGCAAGCAGGACGACGTGGTCGAGGCCGACTACGAGATCGTGGAGGACGACAAGAAGTAGCCGATCCGGCCGCGACGCAGGGGGTCCCCGGCCCCGCCGCCCGTGAGGGAGGCGGGGCCGGGAGCTTGCAAGGCCCCCGTACAACCCCGCAGGCGGTGCCGCCGGCACCCCGGATCCGATAGATTGGCAGCAGGGGCCGGCCGCCGGCCCGCCACCCCCGCACCCCGGAACCCGCGATGCTCGACCCCGTACGCGCCAAGGCTCGCCTGGTGGGCTGGACCGCCGCCGCCTTCCTGGGCGGCGTGGCGGTGGCGTCCGGGCTGGACTGGACCTCCCGCTCGCAGGCCGCCACCCTGCTGCAGGCGTCCGCCCCGCCCTCGCGCCGCGACGTGAAGCCCGTCGCCGACCTCAGCGAGGCGTTCATCTCCATCGCCGAGTCGGTCACCCCGGCGGTGGTCTCGATCGAGACCGAGCGCCCCGGGCGCCGCGGCCGCGGCGCGCGCATCCCCGAGGAGCTGCGGGAGATGATGCCGTTCCGGCTACCGGACGACGAGCAGCACAACGCGCCGCGCGCCTCCAGCGGCTCGGGGTTCGTGATCGCGCCCGAGGGCTACATCCTGACCAACAACCACGTGGTGGAGGGCGCCACCCGCATCACCGTGGTGCTGCAGGACAACCGGCAGCTCGACGCGCGGCTGGTGGGGCGCGACCCCAACACCGACATCGCGGTGGTGAAGGTGGAGGCCGGCGCCTCGCTCCCCGCGGTGCGGCTGGGGCGCTCCGAGGACTCGCGGATCGGCGAGTGGGTGCTGGCCATCGGCAACCCGCTGGACCTGGGGACCACGGTCACCAGCGGCATCCTGAGCGCCAAGGGGCGGGCGCTGAACGGGCTGATCCAGCAGAGCAGCGGCAGCGCCTGGGCCATCGAGGACTTCATCCAGACCGACGCCCCCATCAACCCGGGGAACTCCGGCGGCCCGCTGGTGAACCTGCGCGGCGAGGTGATCGGGGTGAACTCGGCCATCGCGTCGCCCACCGGCTTCTACTCGGGGTACGGCTTCGCCGTGCCCATCGACCTGGCCCGCCGCATCGCCGACGACCTGGTGCGCTACGGCAAGGTGCGGCGCCCCGCGCTGGGCGTGCAGGTCACGCCCGTCACCCCCGAGGACGCCGAGGTCTTCCGCCTGCCGCGCATCCAGGGCGTGGTGGCGCAGGACTTCCCGCCCGAGTCCCCCGCGCGCCGGGCCGGGCTCCGCGCCGGCGACGTGATCGTGGCGGTGAACGGGCGGGCGGTGGAGCGCGTGGGGCAGTTCCAGCGCATCGTGGCCGGCTTCCGCCCCGGCGACGAGGTGACGCTGGACGTGGTGCGCTACGGCGACCGCCGGCAGGTGAAGGTGACGCTGGCCGAGGCGCCCGCCCCCGAGTCGCCCGCCGCCCCGCGGGCCGAGGCGCCGCCCGCCTCGGCGGAGAAGCTGGGCGTCTCGGTGTCGCCGGCCACCCCCGAGGTGACGCGCCGGTACGGCCTCACCGGCAAGGAAGGGCTCGTGGTGACTGCCGTGGCGCCGTACAGCGTGGCCCAGCGGGCGGGGATCGCCGAGGGCACGCGCATCCTGAGCGTGGACGGGCAGGCGGTGCGCGAGCCCGCCGACCTGCGCCGCGCCCTGGACCGCAAGCGCCCCAGCCAGGTGGTGTCGCTGTCGCTGGGTTTCCGCAACGGGGGACGCGGGATCGTCAACGTCCGCCTGCCGCGCTAGGCCCGCGGCCGGGAGGGGCGCGGGGGTTCGGTTGACCCCCCCGCGCCCGGCGCCTTATATTTCCGATTCCGATACCGGGCGAAAGTGGCGGAATTGGTAGACGCGCTGGACTTAGGATCCAGTGGCTCCGGCCGTGGGGGTTCGAGTCCCCCCTTTCGCACGCCCGTCCGGCCGTCCCCCACGGGGCGCCGCCGCGCGGACGCGGAGCTGGCCACCGGGCCGGCGACGCGCCCGCTCCATCGTCTCCACCGCTCGACCGCGACCGCCGGAATGGCCGAACCCAACGATCTCCTCGTCACCGTCCAGGAGCCCAGGTCCTGGAGCCGCCGCCTCATCGTCACCGTCCCGCAGGAGCGCGTGCAGCGCACCCGCCGGTCGGTCGCGCAGAAGGTCGCGGGAAGCGTTCGCCTTCCCGGCTTCCGCAAGGGAAAGACCCCCTCCAACCTGGTCGAGCGGCAGTTCGCGCCGCAGATCGAGCAGGAGACGCTGGACCGCGTGATCCAGGACGCCTACCGCGAGGCGCTGGACCAGAGCGGCTTCCATCCCATCACCCAGGGGATGGTGGAGAACGTCCAGTACGAGGAGCGCAGCGACCTGGTGTTCGAGGTCGAGTTCGAGGTGCAGCCCGAGCCCAAGCTGGAGCGCATCAACGGCTTCCACGTGGTGCGCCCCTCTCTGGAGGTGGGCGAGGCCGAGGTGGACTCGGTGCTGGAGCGCCTGCGCGTGGACCGCGCCGTCATGCACCCGCTGGACCAGGGCGCCCGCGCCGAGACGGGCGACGAGGTGACGGTGGAGATCACCGACCTGGACGAGGAGGGTGCCGAGGCCCAGCCGTACCGCTTCGCGCTGGGCGAGGGGCAGGCCATCCCCGACATCGAGGCGGCCATCCTGTCGCTGGGCGTGGGCGAGGAGGGCGACTTCACCGCCCGCTTCCCCGACGACTTCCCCGACGAGGCGCAGCGCGGCAACGAGCAGCGCCTGCACCTCAAGCTGCTCACCGGCCGCCGCCGCGAGCTGCCGGAGATGGACGACGAGCTGGCCCGCTCGCTGGGCGACTTCGCCGACGTGGGCGCGCTGCGCGAGCGGATCCTGCAGGACCTGAAGGAGGACGCCGGGAAGCGCGCCGAGAACGAGCTTCGCAGCCACCTGGTGCAGCAGATCGTGGAGG
This sequence comes from Longimicrobiaceae bacterium, assembly GCA_030146875.1. Taxonomy (GTDB): domain Bacteria; phylum Gemmatimonadota; class Gemmatimonadetes; order Longimicrobiales; family Longimicrobiaceae; genus JASLAX01. The sequence goes on along the minus strand of JASLAX010000157.1, from coordinate 2,006 downwards.
CCAACCCGTTCGACGTGCCGGACTCCATGGTCGACCGCTACCTGGACTTCATGACGGGCACCGGCGAGCGCGACAAGCGGCCCCGCGACGCGGAGCAGGAGGAACGAATCTCGCAGTTCCGCGAAGCCCTGCGGCCCCAGGCCGAGGCCTCGCTGAAGCGCATGCTGGTGGTGGAGACCCTGGCCGACCGCGAGGGGCTGCGCGCCACGCAGGACGACGTGGACGCGCGCGTGGAGCAGATCGCCACGCAGCAGGGGCGCACCCCCTCGCAGGTGTGGCTGGAGCTGGAGAAGTCGGGGCAGCTGCAGGCGCTGGAGAACGAGATCACCGAGGACCGGGTGTTCCAGTACCTCGTGTCGCAGAACAACGTCGCCTGAGGTCTGGGCGGTTCCCGAACCCGTCACCGTACCGAGGAGCAAGGCCCAATGTACGCACCCTACGTGATCGAGCGCTCCAGCCGCGGCGAGCGGAGCTACGACATCTTCTCGCGGCTCCTGATGGACCGCATCGTCTTCCTGGGCAGCCCGATCAACGACGACGTGGCCAACGTCATCATCGCGCAGCTGCTCTTCCTGGAGGCGGACAACCCGGAGAAGGACATCTACCTGTACATCAACTCGCCGGGCGGGTCGGTGTACGCGGGCATGGCCATCTACGACACCATGCGCTTCCTGAAGGCGCCGGTGGCCACGATCTGCATGGGCATGGCGGCCAGCATGGCGTCGTTCCTCCTGGCGGGCGGCGAGAAGGGGAAGCGCTCCTCGCTCCCCAACGCCCGCATCATGATGCACCAGCCGTCGGGCGGCGGGCAGGGCACGGCCGCGGACATCGAGATCGCGGCCCGCGAGCTCCTGTACATCCGCGAGCGCATGAACCACATGTACGCCGAGAACACCGGCCAGTCGGTGGAGCGGATCGAGGAGGACCTGGACCGGGACCGCTACATGTCCCCGGACCAGGCGAAGGACTACGGCCTGATCGACCACGTCATCGCCCGCCGCGGGGAGGTGGTCGAGGTCGAGCACGAGATGGCGGAGACCGGCACGCGATGAGCGCGCGCCGGCGTCCCCGCCCGGCGCCGCCGGGCGGGGACGCGCTCCTCCCACGCGAAACCCAGCACCCCTCCCGCGGTCCGCCCCTATGCCCAGCGACAAGCACCTCCGCTGCTCCTTCTGCGGGAAGTCCAAGGACTCGGTGAAGCGATTCATCTCCGGGCCCTCGGTCTACATCTGCAACGAGTGCATCTCGCTCTGCAACGAGATCCTCGCCGAGGAGGAGATCAAGGAGGCCACCAGCGCCGCCACCCCCGTGCCGTCTCCGTCGGAGATCAAGGAGGTGCTGGACCAGTACGTCGTCGGGCAGGACGACGCCAAGCGGTCGCTCGCCGTGGCGGTCTACAACCACTACAAGCGGGTGAACCACCAGGGGGTGATGGACGACATCGAGCTGGACAAGTCCAACATCCTGCTCATCGGCTCCACCGGCGTGGGGAAGACGCTGCTGGCCCAGACGCTGGCGCGCATCCTCCACGTGCCGTTCACCATCGTCGACGCCACCACGCTCACCGAGGCCGGCTACGTCGGCGAGGACGTGGAGAACATCCTGGTTCGCCTGCTCCAGGCCGCCGACTTCAACGTGGCCGAGTGCGAGCGCGGGATCATCTACATCGACGAGATCGACAAGATCGCGCGGAAGAGCGAGAACCCCTCCATCACCCGCGACGTCTCGGGCGAGGGGGTGCAGCAGGCCCTGCTCAAGATCCTGGAGGGGACCACCGCGTCGGTGCCCCCGCAGGGCGGGCGGAAGCACCCGCAGCAGGAGTACATCCAGATCAACACCCGCCACATCCTCTTCATCTGCGGCGGGGCGTTCGACGGGCTGGAGAAGATCATCGAGGCGCGCACCGGGAAGCGGCAGATCGGCTTCTCGTCGTCCACCGACGGCAAGGAGCCCGACAAGAAGGCCCCGTTCCGCGACGTGGAGCCCGAGGACCTGCTGCGCTTCGG
>JASLAX010000096.1 GCA_030146875.1 Longimicrobiaceae bacterium | reverse complement strand
GTTCTCTCGTGTCTCCTGCGCCGCCGGCACGTGCGGGGAGGGGCTCCGCGCGCCGCGGTCCTGCCGAGTCAGAGCCCGACGAGGAACGGGTCGCGCGGGTAGATGCCCTCGGTGATGGAGCCACGAGAGAACGTCGGGCTCCCGTGGGGAGCCCGACGCGTACGGGGCAGCCCGCCCCACCCCCCACCCACCCCCAGCAGGAGAGCACCATGTCCAAGACCAGCGTCATCCCGATGGAGCAGCTCGCGGCGGCCGTGCAGGCGGGCGTCGTCGGCGCGATGGAGGAGCGTGAGGCCGCCGGCGTGAACGGCGGCGCGCTCACGAACCCGTTCATCCTCACCACGCCGGGCTTCTTCCCCACCTACCCGACCTACTAGTCCGCTCCGCGGCGGCGGGCCAGCCCCGCCGCCGCGTGCGACCCGCCGCGGGTGCCCTCCCCGGGCGCCGCGGCGGAACCCGGAAGCGCAGGAACGGTCGGGCTCCCGCGGGGAGCCCGACCCTCACGGGGCGGACCGCCCCATCCCCATCCACCCCCACCGGGAGAGTACGATGACCAGGACCGACGTGGTTCCCATGGAGCAGCTCGCCGAGGCCGTGAGGGCCGGCGTGGTCGCCGCGATCGAGGAGCGCGAGACCGCCACCGTCAACGGCGGCATCCTGCAGATCATCACGCCCGGCTTCTTCCCGACCATCTCCTGGGAATAGGCCGCTGCCCCCGCCGGCGAGGGGCCGATCCCCCTCTCCGGCCCCGGGCGGGGCACCGAGGCCGGCCGAGCCTCGCGGCCCCGCCTCGCCCTCTCGCATCCCACCCCGGGAATCCCATGGACGCGAAGATCTCCGCCCCGTCGCTGGACCGCCTCGTGGAGAGTGGATCCCTGCTCGTCCTCTCCGACCGCGCCGCGGCCGGGCTCGACGGCGGCGCGCTGGCGACCTACCTGGAGCCCGGCTCCGCCATAACCGTGCTCTCCTCGTAGCGGAGGCAGGCGTGGCCCGCGGCTCGCGGCCGCGGCATCCGTTCGCACGGGATGGCGTGGACGGGCGGGGCGGGTTGACTGCAAATGATGGCGGGTATAGTGTTGAGAATCGCGCGTCGCGCGAGTCTCCTTCTCCGCCGCATCCACGCCAGGAATCAGATGACCGCCAAGCCCTCCGTCGTGTCGCTCAGCCAGCTCTCCGAGGCCGTCCGGGCCGGTGTCGTGCTCGCCCTCGAGGACCGCGCCGCCACCGCCGTCGTCGGCGGCTCCACGCTGACCACCGCCATCTACCCGACCATCGGGATCCTGACCACGGTGGGCATGATGCCGCCGCGCGAGCCGGACTACTTCATCTCCTGACGCGCCAGAGGGGCGGCGGACCCGGTCCGTCGCCTCCGTCCGGCCGGCAGGGTGCCGGTGGATGGGCCGCTTGACGAGAATTCTGGGCGGATTTAGTGTGACCTCTCCAGGCGGCGCGCGACCCGCGCCTCCGCGTTCATCTCTTCAGGAGAGATCCATGAACCCCACCAAGCCCACCACCCTGGCGCTGGACCAGCTCGCCGAGAGCGTGCGCCGCGGCGTCGTGCTGGCGCTCGAGGAGCGCAAGGCGGCCGAGATCAACGGCGGCGCCATGGCCGCCTGGCCTCCCAGCACCATGGGCATGTACCCGGTCGAGCCCGATCCCACCTGGTAGTCCGCCCGGCCGCTGGGACGGGAGGAGCCATTCCTCCCGTTCCGTGCCGGCAAGGCGCGGCCGCCGCGGGCCCACCCCCGTGCGGCCTTTTCACCCGCGGAGCGCACAGGCTCCGCTTCTTCCCCCATGAGGAGAGATCCATGACCCCCAAGAAGCCCAGCGTCGTCTCGCTCGACCAGCTCGCCCAGACCGTCCGCGCCGGCGTGGTGCTCGCGCTCGAGGAGCGCAAGGCGGTGGAGACCAACGGCGGCGCGCTGGTCGGCACCTACCCGATCATCGGACCGATCATCTTCGGGATGTTCCCGGTGGAGCCCACGCTCCTCTACTGATCCGGCGGCGGGGCGGAGGGGGCGCGCCCTCTCCGCTCCGGATCCCGGCCGGAGCGGTCGCACGATCGACGCGAAGTGCGCGCGATGCGCGGCCCCGCCCCTGCCCCTTCCATGCCAGGAGAGTCCGATGAACCCCTCCACCCGGCCCACCGTCCTGCCGCTCAGCCAGCTCGCCGAGGCCGTTCGGGCCGGAGTCGTGCTGGCCCTCGAGGACCGCAAGGCCGTCGAGATCAACGGCGGCGCCTTGAGCCCGACCGAGCCGATCCTGCTCGGGATCACCATCGAGCCGATCACGCTCGGAATGCCGGTCCGGCTGCTCGTCGAGTAGGCCGGCCCCTCCCGGCTCGCCGTCCTTTCCCGCACGGGGCAGGGACGGCGAGGCGGCGGACCGAGCGGGCCGAGGCCCATGGTTCCATGGGAAGGCCGCTTCCGCCCGGAGCGCCGGGATGTGACGGTGGCGGCAGATGTATGGGTTGACGGCATATCGTGTCGGGTATAGTGTTGGGATACCGCGCGGAGCGCGGTCCCCGCCTCCGCACCCTTCCCGAAGCCAGGAGATCCACATGACCGCGTCCAAGCCGTCCGTGCTGTCGCTCGACCAGCTTTCCGAGGCCGTCCGCGCCGGCGTCGTGCTCGCCCTCGAGGAGCGCACCTCCGCCGCCGTCGACGGCGGTGCCCTGATCGCCACCTCGCCGCTGATCCCGACGACCACGATGGGCTACATCGCGCCGCGGCCGACGTTCGAGCCGTTCGCGTACTGAGCCGGTGGAGCGGAGGGCCGCGCCGCGGCCCTCCGCTCCCTCTCCCGCGGCACCCGCACGGCGCCGACGAACGGCTTGACGGCAGATTCTGTCGGATTTAGGATGTACGGGCGCGGAGCAGGGCCGCTCCTTCCGCGCGCACCCCGCCGCGGCCCGCCCACACCCCCAATCCGACGGAGCGCACCATGGATTACCGCCCCAGCATCATCCCGATGGACGACCTCGAGAGCGCGGCCCGCGCCGGCTCCGAGCTTGCCGAGCAGGAGCGCAACACCACCGAGGTGACCACGAGCGCGGCGCTGACGAGCTGGTGGCCCATCATCATCGGTCTGGTCCTGAACTGATCCGCAGGCGGTGGACGGGGCGCGAGGCGCCCCCTCCGCCCCGCCCGTCACTTGACGTAAAATCCTGTCGTTTATAGGATTGTTGGCAGCGCGACGAACGCTCGTCCGGAAGCGTCCCCCCGCCCGCCGGCGCCTCCCCCCAAGCCACGAGACAGCAGAGATGATCGAGAAGCCCGCAATCATCCAGACCGGCGAGATCCGGAAGGCCGCGCGCGTGGGCGCGGAGGTGGCGTCGTGACGCCGGCGACGGCCGAGCAGCAGGCGAACGCCGAGGCCGCTCCGGCCGAGGAGGGACCGCCGTACTGCCCCAGCGCGCAGCCCCACATGGAGGGCGCCTTCGCCTTCGGCATCATGGGCGGCAAGGTGGGCGAGCGCCGCGTGGGGTACCTTCCGGAGCGCGTGCCGGTGACCGACGAGCTTCTGGCCCTTTCGGGCCCGGTGAAGCCCGCCGAGGTCTTCCGCTTCGGCGCCCCGTGCGCCGGCGGCGCCTGCTCGCACTTCGACGGGCACGACTGCCGGCTGGCGACCAAGATCGTCCAGCTCACCCCCTCGGTGACCACGGCGCTCCCGTCCTGCCAGCTCCGCCCGGACTGCCGCTGGTGGCGCCAGGAGGGCAAGGCCGCCTGCATGCGCTGCCCCGCCATCCGCACGGAGTCGTACAACCCCAGCGAAGAGCAGCGCGTCGCGGCCAACCCCGCGATGTAGCACGGCAGGTCGCGGCCACTCGGCACGGGAGCCCGGAGCGCACAGCGCCCCGGGCTCCCGCCGCTTTCACGGGTGTGGCTCCATCCCTCGTCCGCCTCCGAAGAGCGCGACGGACGGTGCGAGACGGTCGCCCGCCGCATTACGTGCGTCTCCCCCCCGGGGCCCTCTCCCACGACGGGAGAGGGGTGCACGACGGCGACGGTGCGTCTCCCACCGGCGGCGCGGCGCGCACCTTTCGTGTCACGATCACGGCACCTCCGGCGTTCTCGCGGAAGCTCGGCCGACGCGCGTTCAAGGATCGGCCAGCACCCCACCGGTGCGCGCCCCCCTGCCGCTCCCCCTGGACGGCAGGGGTACTCCGGGACGGCGTGCCTCCGTCGCCGCTTCGGCAGGTGCGGTGGCGCGGGCACTTGTCCTCCTCCGTACGAAACCCGCCGCCGGCGAGGCCTCCGCCCCTCACCCCCCGACGTACTTGAGCCCACTGCCGGTGTTGAACAGCACCACCTCGTCGTCGGGGCGGACGACGCCCAGGGCCTGGAGGAGGGGAATCGCGGCGGCGGTGGCGGCGCCCTCGGGGGCGCAGAAGATCCCGGTCAGGGCGCCGACCACGGGGGTCCAGGCGCGCATCTCCTGGTCCGGCACGGCCACGGCGGCACCCCCGGACGCGCGGATGGCCTCCAGGATCAGGAAGTCGCCCACCGCGCGGGGCACCCGCAGCCCCGACGCGTACGTGTGCGCCCCCTGCCAGGGCTCCGCGTGCTCGTCGCCGCGCTCCCAGGCGCGCACGATGGGCGCGCAGCCGGACGCCTGCACGGTCACCATGCGCGGGCGCGCCGAGCCGATCCAGCCGAGCCGCTCCATCTCGTCGAAGGCCTTCCACATCCCCACCAGCCCCGTGCCGCCGCCCGTGGGGTAGACGACCACGTCGGGGAGCCGCCAGCCGAGCTGCTCGGCGAGCTCGTAGCCCATCGTCTTCTTCCCCTCCACCCGGTACGGCTCCTTCAGCGTCGACAGGTCGAACCAGCCGTGCTCGCGGGCGCCCTGGGCCACGCGGGCGCCGCAGTCGGTGATGAGCCCGTCCAGCAGCTCCACGTCGGCGCCCAGGGCGGCCATCTCCTCCAGGATGGGCACCGGCGTGTCGCGCGGGACCACGACGTGGGCGCGGATCCCGGCCGCGGCCGCGTAGGCGGCGGTGGCGCTCCCCGCGTTGCCGGCGGAGGGGAGCGCGACCTCCGTCACCCCCAGCTCCCGCGCGCGGGAGACGGCCATGCAGAGCCCGCGCGCCTTGAACGACGCGGTGGGGTTCTGGCCCTCGTCCTTCACCAGGCAGCGGCGCACGCCCAGGCGCTCCGCCAGCCGCGGTGTGTCCAGCAGCGGCGTCCACCCCTCGCCCAGGCGCACCGCGTGGCGCGGGTCGCGCACGGGAAGGAGCTCGGCGTAGCGCCACAGGTCGGCGGGGCGGCCCGCCAGGTCCTCGCGCGACAGCCGCGCGCCGATCGCCCGCAGGTCGTAGCGCGGGTAGAGCGGGCGCTCGCAGCAGGGGGAGAGGCGCTGCAGGGTCTCGCTCTCGTAGCGGGCGGCGCAGCGGGTGCACTCCAGGTGCGTGCAGCCGCCGGCGGGAAGGGCGTCGTTCGGCGACATCGTCAGCGGACGGGGGAAGCGGGTTCGGGCGCCATGCGGGCGATTCCGCCCCAGACGACGTCGTGGAAGTGCGCGTCCATCTCCTGCGGGGCAGGACGCGCGCCGCGGTTCAGCCACCAGCGCATCATCTCCACCAGCGCCGCCGCGAACAGGCGCGCGGTGGCCGCCGGGGGAAGGGTCGCGGTGCCGACCGAGGGGCAGAGCCGCGCAAGCCGCCGCTCCGCCATGCGCGCCAGGTGGCCGGTCAGCAGGTCGTACACGGGCTCGCGCAGCTCCGTCTGCTCCAGCGCGCGCAGGAACAGGTGGTAGTCGGCCACGTGGGCGAACAGCTCGGCCACGGGCGCCACCCGGCGCGACGCGTCGGGCTCGCCCGCGAACCACCGCTCCAGCCCCTCGCAGAAGCGCTCGGCGTCGCTCAGCAGCAGGTCGTTCTTGTTGCGGAAGTGCGCGTAGAAGGTGGCGCGCCCCACCCGCGCCCGGTCCAGCACCTGCTGCACGGTGATGTCGTGGAAGCGGCGGGCGAGCATCAGCTCCACCAGCGCCCGGCCCAGGGCATGCCGCGAGCGCACCACCCGCGCGTCCGCCTTTTTCCGAACAACCGCCGGGTCGTCGTTCGACATCGCCTCGCTCCGGCTGACGGCGTGGCCCTGCTCGCGTAGACTGCGGAAGGGGAACGATGCCACGCGAACGGAGACGGGTCAATGCGACGAGAGCGGCTGGGCGGATGGGCGATGATCGCGGGCGCGGTGATGGGGCTGGTGACCATGGCCTTCCATCCCACCGGGGCGGAGCGGCCGTGGCTGGTGCTGGCGGTGCACGCGCTCGCCCTGACGGGCGCGCCGGTCGCGCTCTACGGCGGGTGGGTCCTGGCGCGGCGGCTCTCCGCCGGCGGGGCGCTCCCGGAGCTGGCGCTGGCGTTCTACGGCCTGGCCTCCGTGGCCACGCTGCTGGCGGCCACGGCGAGCGGGCTGCTGGCGCCGGACCTGATCGCGGGCGTCCAGGCCGCGCAGGGCGAGGCACGCGCCGCGGCCGTGGCGGTCCTGCGCTACAACACGGCGCTGAACCAGGCGTTCGCGAAGGTGATCGTGGCCGGGTCGTCGGTCGCGATCGGGACCTGGTCGGTGGAGATCGTGCGGACGGGGCTGATGCGGCGGGCGGCGGGGATCCTGGGGTGCGTGGTCGCGGCCGGCACGCTGGCCGCGCTGATGGCCGGGCTCACGCTCGACGTGCACGGCTTCGGGGCCGTGGTCCTGGCGCAGGCCGTCTGGCTCATCCTCGTGGGCGCGGAGCTGCGCCGGACGGGGAACGCGGACGCGGGGGGCTGAGGCGTTGCTCAGCGGCGGGCGGGCCGGGCGGCGCGCACCACGTCGGCCGCCCCGCCGCACTCGGGGCAGACGGCGTGCGGCCCCTCGGCCCAGTGGCGGCAGACGCGGCAGAGGGTGACCAGGGGCCCCTCGTCCTCGCTCTGCGCGGGGAGCAGGAAGGCGGCGCCGTCCGGGTCGACCACGCGCAACGAGGGGCCGCTGTAGAAGTGGGCCAGCAGGTCGCGCACGTCCACGTCCGCCGCGGCCCTGGAGACGACGTCCTCCCGCGTCACCGCCGTCCGATCGCGGAAGCGCGCCCGCTCCGCCGTCCACGTCCGCTGCACCCCCTCCTCCGGGGTGAGCGTGAGCGTCAGGCCGCGCGACTCCAGGGTGAAGGGGACGGCGAGCCGCGAGCGCAGGACGGCGGCCGCGCGCCCGACCTCGCGCGCCGGGGCGAGCTGCGCGCGGTTCGCGGGGTGGATGGAGGGATCGACGAAGACGACGGCGCGCGCGTGCGACCAGAGCGGCGTGCGCAGGTCGCCCACGTCGGTCTCCGCGACGGCCGTGTAGTCGTACGGCCGCTCCACGGGGCCCACCTCGATGCGCGTGTCGCGCACCCCCGGCGCGTCCGCCAGCGCCTCGCCCAGCGCGCGGGCCAGCAGGCCGCGCCGGTCGGCGTCGGACAGGGTGGCCCAGAGGTCGGGCTCGTGCAGCGCGGGATCGGGCATCTCCATCCAGGCGAACGGGGTCGGTCGGTTCGGCGAGCCGGGGAATGTCTCGCGGACGCCGCCCCGCGTCAACGCCCGACCTCGCACGGTGCCGGCTGCACCGGCCGGAGCCGCATCGTGGCCGTCGGGTGGATTCGGTCGATCCGCTCTCCTCCCCGGCTCAGCCCTCCGGCCCCAGGCGGGCCGCGATGCGCTCCGCCGCCCGCCACCCGGAGGCGACGGCCCCCTCGACCGTCGGGGCGACCAGGTAGTCGCCGGCCAGGGCGATGCGCGCGTCGCCCTCCATCGCTCCGCGGGCGAAGGTCGCGAGACGGCCATAGTGGCCGACGCCGAAGACGGACCAGCCGTGGTGGAAGCGTGCGAGACGGGCCTCCACCATGGAGGAGGGGACGCCGGGAAGGACGCGGGCGACCTCCGGCAGCAGCGCCTCCGCCGCGGCGTGGTCGTCCATCTCGAACAGCTTCGCGCCCGCCCCGGGCGTGGGGAGCACGACCACCGCCCCGCGTCCGGGCGGGACCAGACCGTCCACCTTGTTCTCCTGGACGCAGAGCGCGGCGACGTGACGCGACTCGCCGCGCGGGAAGGAGAGGCCGAACCAGCGCACCCCCGCCGGGTGGTCCAGGAGCAGCGCGAGGGTGGCCGTCGGCCGGACTTCGACCGGCGCGAGCCAGGCGGCGACCTCCGGCAGCGCGGCGGAGACGAGGTCGCGCGCCACCGGCGCGGGAACGGCCACCACCGCCGCGTCGAAGCGCTCCTCCCCGCCCTCTCCGGCGAGGACGACCCCGTCGCCGACCCGCCGCACCTCGCGGACCTGGACCCCGGTGCGCACCTCTCCACCGGCGCGCGCGAGCGCCTCCGTCACGACCCCCGCGAAGGCGCCGGCGCCCCCGTGCAGGGCGAGGATCTGGACGTTCGTGCCGTGGCGCGCCAGGACGTGGTAGAGCGCGGCGCTCGCCTCCTCGGGCGCCGTGCCGTAGAACGAGGCCAGGAGCGGGTACGCCATCATCTCCACGAAGTCCCGCCCGATCTCCCGCTCCCCCCACGACGCGATGCTCTCGCGGTCCAGACCCGCCTCGGCGGCCCGCTCGGGGGCATGGATCTCGAGCGAGCCGGCGTTGCGGTTCAGGAAGGGGAGGTAGCGCGTGCCCAGGCGGAGCTTGGTGGAGAGCGGAAGGGCGCCCGACGCGAGCATGCTGGCCGGCGAGCCGTAGACCACCTCGTGCGGCCGCCCCCCGCGCCAGAGCGCGTCGCGCCCCGGCGAGCGCTCCACGAGGCGTTCGGCGCCGCAGCCGCGCAGGACGCGGAGGGTGGCGGTGTACATCGACCCCAGGAGCTGCACCCCGGAGTCCCAGCGGATGCCGTGCGCCTCCTCGGTCCGCATGCGCCCGCCCACGCGCTCCGCGGACTCGAAGACGACGACCGAGGCGCCGTGCGAAGCCAGCCGCCACGCCGCGGCGAGCCCGGCCGGCCCCCCTCCCACCACCGCCACGCGCGAAGATCTCACCCCCATCCACCAACCTCCCGCCCCGTTCCGGCATCCAAGGGATGATGCGCGCGCCACCCGCGCCGCCACGGGCGAATCACGCAACGCCCGGGCCGCGCGGCGACGCCCGGCGCCATCTGTTTACCCGGCTTGCCCCGGGCGAACGTCCGTTCTATGTTGGCCTCTCCTCCCCGATCACACGCCCACCCGGAAGAGCCATGAACCGCAGAGAGTTCCTCCTCCATGGCGCGACGGCGGCCGCGGGTCTGGCCGTGGGGACGCTCGGCTTCCCCGGCGTCTCGGCGGCGGCGCGCCTCCCCACCGGCGACCCGGCCACGAAGGAGCTGGCGATGCGCGCGCTGGACGCGGCACGCACCGCCGGCGCCACGTACGCCGACGTGCGCATCTCGCGCAACCGCACGCAGTCCATCTCCACCCGTGAGCGCCAGATCACCGGCTTCGACGACGCCGAGACCTTCGGCTTCGGCGTGCGGGTGATGGCGGGCGGGACCTGGGGCTTCGCCGCCTCGCGCGATCTGACGCTGGACGAGGTGCAGCGCGTCGCCCGCCAGGCCGTGGCCCAGGCGAAGGCGAACGCCTCCGCCATGCGCCGCCCGCTGGAGCTGGCCCCGGTGGAGAGCTACGGCGAGCAGACCTGGCGCTCCCCCATCCGGACCGACCCGTTCGAGGTGCCGATCGAGGAGAAGGTGGCCCTGCTCCTGGCCGCCAACGAGGCGGCGATGAAGGTGCAGAACGCGAAGTTCGTGAACTCGGCGATGTTCTTCCTGCGGCAGGAGAAGACCTTCGCCTCGACCGTGGGGACGTACACGGAGCAGACGATCTTCCGCTCCTACCCCACCATGACCATCACCGCGGTGTCGCCCGACGGCTCCGACTTCCAGCAGCGGGAGTCCACCGACGTGGCGCCCATGGCGCTGGGCTACGAGCACGTGCGCGACGGCCGCTTCGTCGAGAACGCCCCTCGCTGGGCCGAGGAGGCGGTGCGGAAGCTGACCGCCAAGCCCGTGCAGCCGGGGCAGTACGACCTGGTGCTGCTGCCCACGCACCTCTGGCTCACCATCCACGAGTCCATCGCCCACCCCACCGAGCTGGACCGGATCATGGGCTTCGAGGCGAACTACGCGGGCACGTCGTTCATCTACCCCATCTCCGACTACCTGGGCAAGTTCAAGTACGGCCCGGAGTTCATGAACGTGCAGGGCGAGCGCTCCTCGCGCGGCGGCCTGTCGTCGGTGGGCTACGACGACGAGGGCGTGCGGCCCGACGAGTACCTGATCGTGAAGAACGGCGTGCTGAACGACCTGCAGACCACGCGCGAGCAGGCCCCCATGCTGGCCGACTGGTACCGCTCGCAGGGGCGCCCGGTGCGCTCCCACGGCAACTCGTACGCGGAGAGCTGGGCGGACGTGCAGTTCCAGCGGATGCCGAACGTGAACCTGCTCCCGGCCGAGCGCGAGGTGTCGGTCGACGAGCTGGTGGCCGACGTGCGCGACGGCATCATGATCGACGGCGACGGCTCCTTCTCGATCGACCAGCAGCGCTACAACGCGCAGTTCGGCGGGCAGGTGTTCTGGGAGATCAAGAACGGCAAGGTGGGGGCGATGCTCAAGGACGTCGCCTACCAGATGCGCACGCCGCAGTTCTGGAACGCCATGGACGGGATCGGCGGGCGGGCCACCTACTGGACGGGCGGCTCGTTCTTCGACGGGAAGGGCCAGCCCTCGCAGTCCAACGCCGTGTCGCACGGGTGCGTGCCCTCGCGCCACCGCAAGATCAACGTCATCAACACCGGACGGAAGGCCTGAACCATGGCGGAAACCAAGCATCTCTCGCGCGAGGAAGCCGAGGCGCTCGCCCGCCGTGTCCTGGGCTTCTCCACGGCCGACGAGGCGCGCGTCAACGTCTCCAGCGGACTGAGCGGCAACACGCGCTTCGCGGTGAACCAGATCTCCACGGCGGGCGACGTCTACAACGCCGCGGTGGTGGTCACCAGCGCCTTCGGCAAGCGGGTCGCCTCGGCCACCACCAACCGCTTCGACGACGCGTCGCTGCGCCAGGTGGTGCAGACCAGCGAGCGGCTGGCGCGGCTGGTGCCCGAGGACCCGGAGTACCTGGGCGAGCTGGGCCCGCAGCAGTACCCCCCCGTGAGCGCCTTCGCGGCGGCCACGGCGGGGCTCACCCCCGAGGTGCGCGCCCGCGCGGTCCGCGCGGTCACCGACCCGGCGGCGGCCAAGAACCTGATCTCCACCGGGTTCCTGACCTACCAGGCCGGGAGCCAGGCGGTCGCCACCAAGCGCGGCCTGTTCGCGTACCAGGAGGGCACCGCCGCCAACCTCACCACCACCGTCCGCACGCCGGACGGCACGGGTTCGGGGTGGGCGGGCATGGGTCACACCGACTGGGCCCGGGTGAACGTGCAGCAGCTTGCGGAGCGCGCGATCCGCAAGGCGGAGCTCTCGCGCAATCCCAAGGCGGTGGAGCCGGGCGCCTGGACGGTGATCCTGGAGCCCACGGCCGTGGCCAACATGGTCCAGCTCATGATGTTCTCGCTGAGCGCGCGGCAGGCGGACGAGGGGCGCTCGTTCTTCTCCAAGCCCGGCGGGCAGAACAAGCTGGGCGAGAGGTTCCTGGACGAGCGCGTGCGCATCCACACCGACCCGGCGGACCCGAACCTGGCCTCGTTCCCCTTCAACGACGAGGGCCTACCCAACCGCCGCACGCCGTGGATCGAGAACGGGACGCTGCGGAACCTGGTGTACTCGCGCTTCTGGGCGCAGAAGCAGGGGAAGCAGCCCACGGGCTTCCCGGCCGGCTTCTACATGGCGGGCGGCGACACCAGCGTGGACCAGATGGTCGCCAGCACCGAGCGCGGGCTGCTGGTCACCCGCCTGTGGTACATCCGTCCGGTGGACCAGCGCACCATCCTGTACACGGGGCTGACGCGCGACGGCACGTTCCTGATCGAGAACGGGCGCATCACCGGCGCGGTGAAGAACCTGCGCTGGAACGAGTCACCCATCTTCATCCTCAACAACATCGAGGCGATGGGCACGCCCACCCGCGTCAGCGCCTCGGAGTCGGGCGACGTGGGCCCGGCGGTCGTGGTCCCCGCGCTCAAGGTGCGCGACTTCCACTTCACCTCGCTCTCCGACGCCGTCTGACGGCTCTCCGTCGGTAGATGGACGAGGAGGCCCCCGCTGCGAGTTGCGTGCGGGGGCCTCCTCGTTGATCGTAGCCGGCAGGAAAGGTGATCGAGACAGCAGGTAAGGGCTATCCGCCGTTCGGCGTGCTCGGTTAGATTCCTGCTCGGTATGATGCCCGGACAATCGGCGCATGTCTCCCCTCGTTCGCACCCGCCGGTAACATGACTGACGGAAACGGCGCCTTTCCCTGGAACGAAGAGGAGTTGCGGATCCGCATCCGTGACGCCGTCCACGATTACTGGACGGCTCGGGAGAGTCAGGGGACGCGGCAAGCAGCCGCAGTTGACGTCGGGGCCCGCAGCGAGGTGACGGGTGGTCAACACCTGAACTCGATCTCCGCGCTGCTGCGCGAGGTGATCATCAGCTCGGGATTCGTGGAGACGGATATCCGTTTCCGATCGGGCGTGGAGCTCCCCGGCTACTATCGACCGCAGAAGAAGTGGGACATCGTCGTGATGCGCGGTGAAAGGCTGTGCGCGGCGATCGAGATGAAGAGCCAGGTGGGTCCAAGTTTCGGGAACAACTTCAACAATCGGACGGAGGAGGCGGTCGGAAGCTCGACCGACCTCTGGCTCGCCTTCCGGGAAGGTATCCTCGGTCCTCACCAGCCATGGCTTGGCTACTTCTTCTTCCTTGAAGACGCACCCTCGTCTACGAAGCCGGTGGCGCTCGCCAGGTCGTCCTTCAAGCCGGACGAAATCTTCGAGAACACATCGTACGCCGACCGATACCAGATCCTTTGCCGAAGGATGGTCCTGGAGCGGAACTACACGGCCGCGTCGCTGCTCCTTGCGTCTCGCACATCGACCGGCGACTTCCGCGAACCGGCAGCCGACCTGAGCCTCTTCCACTTCACCCGATCGCTCTTCGGACACCTGATCGGGTGCGGATGATGCTGACCCTGTTCCCGACGCCCTGGCAGGAGCTATGGGCCGGTCACCATCCGAATGACACCGATCTCGGCGCGGTGTTCACCAGGCCAGAGATCGTTGCACTCATCCTTGACCTGGCCGGCTACGAGTGCGGCGGCGGCAGGCTGGCTAGGACGCGTCTCCTGGAACCAAGCTGCGGAGACGGAGCCTTCCTGCGAGAGATCGTGCGGCGGCTTCTCGCATCCGAGCGCGAGATCCACGGGTGCGTGCGTTGGGAGGACCCGGTCCTCGGGGAGGCGATCCGAGCCATCGACCTCAACGAGAGCCACGTAGCTCAGGCACGCGAGGAAGTTACTCGGGCGCTCGTCGCGGCCGGGTGCACCGTTGTCAGGGCCCGCACGCTTGCCGACATGTGGGTGCACCACGGCGACTTCCTGCTGCAGGAATGGCCGTGGACGTTCGATCACGTGCTTGGGAATCCACCGTACGTCCGTATCGAAGGTCTTCCCCGGCTCGTGCTCACAGCGTACCGAAGGCAGTTCGGCACGCTCACCCACCGGGCGGATCTCTACGTCGCCTTCATCGAACGTGGGCTTGAGCTCCTGGCGCCCACCGGACGGCTTGCGTTCATCTGCGCGAACCGCTTCGCCAAGAACCAGTACGGCGCCGCGCTGCGAAAGCTGATCGCGCGGCAGTACCACGTGCGTGCCTACCTGAACCTGGAGCACACGCAGCCGTTCGCAAATGAAGTGTCCGCGTATCCATGCATCATCGTGCTCGATCGGGAGCGAGGTCGTCCGACGTTTGCCGCGACGCTCGACCGCATCGATCCTGAGACGATCGCCACCGTCACGAGGCTGGACAGCGATTCGCAAAATGCTCCGGTGACGCTCTCCAGGTTCGAGAAATGGTTTCCGGAGGGCGCACCTTGGATCGCAACGTCCGCGAGTGAACACGACGACTGGACCACGCTGTGCTCGAAGCATCCTCTCCTGGAAAGATCGGGTGCCGGCACGCGGGTGGGCATCGGGGTCGCAACGGGGGCCGACCGCGTGTTCGTCCTGCCTGCGTTCCGCGACGACATAGAATCGTCCCGCCAGATTCCACTCATCCTGGCACGTGATGTGGCCAATGAGGGGCTCCGCTGGTCGGGGCACTATCTCCTCAATCCATTTTCAGGTGAGAGCCGCGGCACCCTCGTTAGTCTCGGGGAGTTCCCCGGCCTGCGGCAGTACCTGGAAGCGAACAGAGCCTCTCTGCTCAAACGTTACGTAGCGAAAAGCCGCCCTGACGCCTGGTACCGCACCATCGATAGGATCTGGCCAGATCTCAAGGGCCAGCCGAAGCTGATCATCCCGGACATTCAGTCGGGAACGACGATCGGGCTCGACGAGGGTTCCTTCTATCCACATCACAACCTGTACTGGATCGCCTCCGATGAATGGGACCTCAGGGTCCTGAAAGCCCTGATGCGGAGCGACATCGTGCGGCAGCAGGTGGGCGCCTACTCGGTCCAGATGAGGGGGGGCAGTATCCGGTTCCAAGCTCAAACCCTGAGGCGAGTTCGCATCCCTCGGTGGGAACAGATCCCGCTTCAACTCCGAACCGCCCTCTCGCTCGCGGCGGACTCACCCGACCAGACGCTGCTCAACGAACTAGCGATCGACGCTTTCCGGGCTTGAACCGCACGCCATCATCCCCGGGATCCTCCGTCGGAGCTAGAATTCACAGCCCGCGCTCTCGGACGCTGTCTGACGGCTCTCCGCCGGTAGATGGACCAGGAGGCCCCCGCCCCGACCTGCGGCGGGGGCTTCCTCTTCTCCACCACGGCGGAGAGGGTGGAAGGCGCCGATCCGGACGGTCCCCGAAGGCGCGCGAAGAGGAAATGGCCGATTTCGGATTGGCGGGGTATCAAGGCTCCAAGGGGCGATTTCCGCGCGTCCCCCAGCATCCGACGGCGCCTCCGGCGCCGCGGCGTGATCGCGGGGCGCCAGGTCCTGCCCCGACCCGATTGGAGGCAACGATGGGCAAGAACGAATCGCGTGAGGAGCGGCGGGGGCGGGTGGCCAGCGAGCTGGGCGCGGCGCTGCGGCGCCAGGCCGCCGGGAGCTGGGGCCGGGTCAGGACGGCGGAGCGTCACGAGGACCGCGGTCACGCCTGGCGGTTCCAGCCGGGCCCCTCGGCGCCCGCGCGCTTCCTGCGCGTGACCAACGAGGCGCTGGACGAGGCGCGGGACTCGGCCGCCGGGCTGCTCTCGCACCTGGACGCCGGCCGCTGGCTGGCGCGGCTCGAGGACGGGCCGGAGACCTGCCTGGTGCTTCACCGCGGCGGACGCCTGCAGGCGCGGCCGGTCAACTAGACCGGGCACCGCCCGTGGACGAGCGAGCCCCCCCGGCCTGGCGGTCGGGGGGGCTCGTCGCGTACGGGGGAGCGGGGCTCCCGCCGACGGCCTACTGACCCATGCGCACGACGTTCTCGGCCGCGGGGCCCTTGGCGCCCTGGACCACGTCGAACTCCACCTTCTCACCCTCGTCGAGCGACTTGAAGCCGCTGCCCTGGATGGCGCTGTGGTGGACGAAGCAGTCCTTCTCGCCGCCCTCGCGCGTGATGAAGCCGAACCCCTTCTCCGCGTTGAACCACTTCACCGTTCCGCTCGTACGCATGACGTTTGTCCCTGGTCCTTTGTACCGGCGGCCCGGGCGCGGTATCTCCGTGCCCGCCGGCAGCCGATCTCCTGGCGCAGAAAGCAGTTCCGCGTAGACGCGGAGCAAAGGGAAGAGGACCCGGACGTGTGGAGTCCAGATCCTCTCCCTGGATGCGGCGACCACCTGCGTCGCCACGCTCTCTCGCCGCCGAGAGAATAACCCGCGAGCCGCCGAAACGTCAAGAGCCGCGCCGCTCCCTCCCGCCGCGCCCCGCGCCGTCCTGCCCGACGCGCCGGACTCGATCGCCGTCCGCGGGGCATCCGCCCAATCGCCTCCAGCGGTCCCGCAAAGGGAAGGAGACGGTCCGCTTGCGGCGCAACGCACGCGATCCTTGTCCGCGCTGGCGTGCGTCCTTAGCATACGGGGCGACGCGGACCGCCACCCGGCGCTCCGCCCACCCACCCACACACGGGAGCACACCATGGATTACCGTCCGAGCGTCATCACGATGGAGGAGCTGGAGCTGGCCATGGGGAACGCCGTGGCCTCGGCCCTGGACGAGCGCGGCGAGCAGGTCGTGATCTCGTCGTCGTTCTCGATCTGGAACGAGCCGACCACCATGGGCATGTACAACGCCTGAGCCGTTCCTTCCGGTGGTACGGAGCGGGGCCGGGACACCACGCCCCGGCCCCGCTCCGCGTTCGGGGACCTCGCGAGCCCGCTACAGCTTCCAGATGCGGTCGGCGTACTCCTTCACCGAGCGGTCGCTGCTGAAGCGGCCGCAGCGGGCCACGTTCAGGATCGACATCCGCGTCCACCGCTCCTGGTCGCGGTAGGCCTCGTCCACCGTCGCCTGCGCGTCCAGGTAGGCGTCGAAGTCGGCCAGCACCAGGAACTCGTCGTGCGTCAGCAGCGACTCGACGAGGGGGCGGAAGAGGCCCGGGTCCTCGGGCGAGAGGGCGCCGGAGGAGACGAAGTCGATCACCCGGCGCAGGCGCGGGCTGCGCTCGTAGAACGCGCGGGGCACGTAGCCGGCCGCCTTCGTCGCCTCCACCTCGGCCGCCGTCAGGCCGAAGATGAAGATGTTCTCCGGCCCCACCGCCTCGGCGATCTCCACGTTCGCCCCGTCCAGCGTGCCGATGGTCAGGGCGCCGTTCAGGGCGAACTTCATGTTGCCCGTGCCGGACGCCTCGAACCCCGCGGTGGAGATCTGCTCCGAGAGGTCGCTCCCGGGGAAGATCCGCTCCGCCATCGACACCCGGTAGTCGGGCAGGAACGCGGCGCGCAGCGAGCGGCTCACCACCGGATCGGCGTTGATGCGGCGCGCCGCGGCGTCGATCAGGTGGATGATGAGCTTGGCCGTCCAGTACGTGGGCGCCGCCTTGCCGCCGAACAGGACCACGCGCGGCACCCGCTCCACCGTCGGGTTCTCGCGCATCTCCAGGTAGTCGTGCACCAGGCGCAGGCCGTTCAGGAGTTGGCGCTTGTACTCGTGGATGCGCTTCACCTGCACGTCCATCATGGCCGCGGGGTCCACCACCACCCCCACCTCGTCCATCACCAGCTTCGCCAGGCGCTGCTTGTTCGCCGCCTTCACCTCGCGCCAGCGGGCGCCCAGCTCCGGGTCGGCCGCGTGGGCCTCCAGCTCCGAGAGCTGGGTGAGGTCGGTGTGCCAGCCGTCGCCCACGCGCTCGCTCACCAGGTGCGAGAGCCCCGGGTTGGCCTTCAGCATCCAGCGGCGCTGCGTGACCCCGTTGGTGACCGAGGTGAAGCGCTCGGGCCAGAGCTCGTGGAAGTCGCGGAAGATCCGGTCCTTCAGGATCTGGGTGTGCAGCTCCGCCACGCCGTTCACGGTGTGGCTCCCCACGATGGCCAGGTGCGCCATCCGCACCACCCCGCCCGAGACGATCGCCATCCGCTCCTCGCGGCCCGGGTCGTCGGGGAATCGCTCGCGGACGCGGGCCCGGAAGCGGCGGTCGATCTCGCGCACCAGCTCCATGTGGCGCGGGAGCAGGCGCGAGAACAGCTCCACGCTCCACGTCTCCAGCGCCTCGGGGAGCACCGTGTGGTTGGTGTAGGCGCAGGTGCCGCGCGCGATGTCGAAGGCGCGGTCCCACTCCATCCCGTGCTCGTCCATCATGAGCCGCATCAGCTCGGGGATGGCCACCGCCGGGTGGGTGTCGTTGAGCTGGATCTGCACCTTGGAGGTGAAGTCGTCGAACGACTTCCGCTCCGTCAGGTAGCGCTGCATGATGTCCTGCAGCGTGGCCGTGACGAAGAAGTACTGCTGCTTGAGCCGCAGCTCCTTCCCGCTCCCCGTGTCGTCGGGAGGGTACAGGACCTTGGAGATGGTCTCGCTCTGCGTCTTGGCCTCCACGGCGGCCACGTAGTTCCCCCGGATGAACCCCTCCAGGTCGAACTCCTCCGTCGCCTTGGCGGCCCACAGGCGCAGCGTGTTCACCGTGCCGTTGCAGTAGCCGGGGATGGGGGTGTCGTACGCCATCGCCAGCACGTCGCTGGTGTCGACCCAGCGGAAGTGCGTGCGCGAGGCGTGGTCGGCGTGCGACTCCACGCGCCCGTAGAACTTCACCTTGTAGGTGCGGTCCGGGCGGGCGATCTCCCAGGGGTTCTCGTCGTGCAGCCAGTTGTCGGGCATCTCCACCTGGCGCCCGTCCACCAGCTTCTGCCGGAAGATCCCGTGCTCGTAGCGGATCCCGTAGCCGTAGCCGGGAAGCTCCAGGGTGGCCATGGAGTCCAGGTAGCAGGCCGCCAGCCGCCCCAGGCCGCCGTTCCCCAGCCCCGCGTCGGGCTCGCGCTCCTCCACCCGCTCCAGCCGCTGGCCCAGCGCCTCCAGCGCCTCGGCCGCGGCGCCCTCCATCCCCAGGTTCAGCAGGGCGTTCCCCAGGGCGCGCCCCATCAGGAACTCCAGGGAGAGGTAGTAGACGCGCTTGGCGTCGTCGCGGCCGTAGCGCGCCTGCGTGGCGGCCCACCGCTCGGCCAGGCGGTCGCGGATGGTCCACGCGGTGCTCATGTACACGTCGCGGTCCGTGGCCGCCGAGGCGTCGCGGGCGAGCGTGTAGGTGACGTGGTCGTCGATGGCGCGCTTCAGGGCGTCCACGCGCGTGGTGCGGCGGCCGGGGTCGATCGGTGGGGTGGTGCGCAGCATGGCTTCCGGGGTCGCGGGGAAGGACCGGAACGGCGGAAGGCCCGTGGGCCCCCGCCGCCAACATACGACCGGTGTTCGTGCCGGGGAAACCCCTCAGCCCTCCGCGGGGTTCCCGTCCGGGGCGTCGCCGGCGGGGCGGTCCACCCCCCGCCGGCAGGGCAGCGCGATGCAGAAGAGCGAGCCCTCGCGCCCATCGAACTCGGCCCAGGCGCGCCCTCCCTCGGCCTCCACGGTGTCGCGCACGATGCTCAGGCCCAGCCCGGTCCCCTCCACCCCCGTCACCGTCTCGTGGGCGCGGAAGAAGCGGGAGAACAGCCGGTCGCGCTTCTCCTCGGGCACGCCCAGGCCGTTGTCCTCCACCTCGATCAGCATCTCGCAGCCGTCGTCGCCCTGGCGCAGGGTGCCGCGCACCTCCACCCAGCGCTCCTCCCGCCCGCGGTCGGAGTACTTGATGGCGTTGGAGACGTAGTTGGTCAGGCAGAGCTCCATGGCGGCGGCGTTCACCTCCACCTCGGGCAGGTCGCGCATGCGCACCTGCACCCCGGCCGAGCCCGCCATCTCGCGGAGCTGCCGGCACACCTCGCCGGCCACGCGCGGGAGCAGCACGTTGCGGGGGCGCCGCGCGGCGGTGTCCATGCGCGAGAGCTCGATCAGGTTCTCCAGCACCTTCTGCATCCCCGCGGCGTTCTCCACCACGATCCCCACGAAGCGCGCGCGGCGCTCGTCGTCCAGCGAGATCTCGGCGTCGGCCAGGATCTCGCCGGCCCCGCGCACGGCGCCGATGCGGTTCTTCAGCTCGTGCGTCACCATGCGGTTGAACGACCGCAGCCGGTCCTCGCGCTCGCGCACCTTCTCGGCGGTGAGCTGCAGGTAGTGGTTGGTGGTGACCTGCTGGATCACGGAGACGGCGCGGAAGAGCCGGTGCGCGCACGCCAGCAGCTCGCTGCGGGTGCAGGGCTCGTCGACGTCGTCCACGTTGCGCACCATGAACGCGAACAGGATGCCGCCCAGGACCTCGTACTCCCACAGGATCTGGTGGGCGTCGAACCCCTGCTGGTGGCGAAGCTCGCCCAACTCGATGGCCTTCCCCACCACCGGGGCGTCGGCCGAGATCTCGTCGGCCGGGTCCTCCAGGTAGTCGGCGATGCTGTCCATGAGCAGCGGGACGTGGTCCAGCAGCTCGTCGGTGGGGAAGATGCGGTTGGGATCGATCTCCACGCGCGACGCGATCCGCTCCAGCCAGCGCCGGGTCAGGTCCTCCCGGGCGCCGCGGAGCCGCGCCGCCAGGGCGGACGCGAGCCTGCAGTTGATCGTGATCTCCATGTCCTCGCGATGTCCGTGGCCCGGCCTCGGGGGGGCCGACCCTCCGCCCTCCCCCTGGGCCGCTGGCGGCGTGCGGAGGCGCAGGATGCGGGCCACCACGCGTTGCGGCCCGGGCGCCGCGTCTTAGCTTGCGGGAACGAGCCCCGTCCGCGCACCCTCACCCTCCCCGCCATGAAGCGCGCCCTGGTCCTTCCGCTCCTCCTGGCCGCCTGCGCCCCCGCCGCGCCGCCGGCCCCCACGCCCGCCG
>JASLAX010000036.1 GCA_030146875.1 Longimicrobiaceae bacterium | reverse complement strand
CACCCCCGCGGCCCCCGTGCGGCCCGCGCCGCCCGTGGCGAGCGCGGCCGCCGCGGCGGCATCGAGGCCCTGCTGCGGCGCCGGGAGGAGCTGGGGCTCACGGCGGACCAGGTCCGCCGCCTGGAGGCCGTGCAGGGGCGCGTGCAGACGCAGAACCGGGCGCTGATGGAGCGCGCCCGCGCGCTCCGCGAGTCCGCCGTGCCCGGCCTGGCCGAGCGGCGCCGCCTGCGGGAGCGCGGCGAGCGCCCGCAGGCCGGCGAGCGCCGCGCCCGGGGCGAGCGTCCGCCGCTCACCGACGAGCAGCGCGCGCAGATGCGGCGCCTGCGCGAGCAGATGGAGCCCATCCGCCGCCAGATGCGGGAGAACGCCCGCGCCACGCAGCAGGAGGTCCGCTCCATCCTGACCGAGGCGCAGCGCCAGAAGATCGAGGCGCACCGCAAGCAGCGCGGCGAGCACGGGCGCGTGCGCGGCCAGGGCCGCACCCGCGGGGAGGGGCGCGCTCCGCGCTCCTGATCCGGCTGAGGTGGACGCACGCGGGGCCGCACCGTCGCCGACGGTGCGGCCCCTCCTCGTCCCGGTCCCATCCTCGTCGCCGCGAGCCCCGGGCGGCGGAGATGAGGGAGGTCCACTCCCCCTCCCCGGCGGACACCCCGAGAGGCCGGCCCCCCCTCACCCCTCCTCCACGAACTCCCCCTCCACGGCGTCCACCCGCACCCGCCGGGCGCTCCGCTCCGCCCACACCGTCACGGCCAGCCCGGCGAAGATCAGCCCCGCCGCGGGGATCATCCGCGGCGACACGCGCTCGCCCAGCAGCGGCACGGCCATCAGCGCCGTCAGGATGGGCTGCAGGTAGACGAAGACGGAGACCACGCTCGACTCCACCCGCCGCAGCGCCCAGACGTTCAGGTAGTAGGCCGCGACGGTGGGAACGGCGACGATCCAGGCCAGCGCCAGCCACGCATCGGTGGAGATGCCCCCCGCGTGCCTCGCCAGGACGGGCGCCCCCCAGGGCAGGATCCCCACGGCGCCGAAGACGAAGACCCAGGTGATGACCGTCAGCGGGTCGTAGCGCCGGGCCAGGTCGCGCGAGATCACCAGGTAGGTGGAGTACGCCGCCACGTTCAGCAGCGCCAGCAGGTTCCCCAGCGCGTGCCCCGAGCCCAGCCCGGCCCCCACCAGGAGCAGCGCCCCCGCGCCGGCCAGGGCGATCCCCGCCCACTTCGCGGCCGAGGCCCGCTCGCGCTTCGTCACGATGGCGCCGAAGAGCGTCAGCGCAGGGCCCACCGCCACCATGGTCTGCGCGGCGGTGGCCGTGGTGAGGGTGAGGGCGGTGATGTAGAGGAGCTGGTTCAGGACCACGCCGAAGAGGGCGTAGAGCGCCAGCCTCCAGACGTCGCCGCGCTCCACCCGCTCGCGGACCAGCGAGCGATGGAGGAGCACGAAGAGCACCGCCGCGCCCGTGACCCGCAGCAGCGCCAGCGAGGGCGCCGGAAGCTCGCGCAGCACCACCTTGGCCGCGATGGGCAGGGTGGAGAAGGAGAGCTGCACCGCCATCAGCGCGGCGAACACCGCGGCACGTCCGGACCTCACGATCGACCACCCCCGCTGGAAGGACACACCCGGCGCGGTCCCCACGCGGCGGCGGGCGGGAACATAGCGCGCGCGGCGGCTCCGCGCCCCCCCGCCCGGGGCGCGCATGCCCGGCGGCCTTCCCGGCCAGGGGGCGGGTGCGTATCTTGCGCCGCCCGCGCCGCGGGGAGGGACGCGAACGCAACGACGCTGGGAGGAGACATGGATCAGGACGCGCACGGTCACGACCACGAGCACGAAGGTGAGGAGATGCGGGGGGTGGGCCTCGGCGTCCGGTTCCTGGAGTCCGAGGGAGAGATCTACTACGTGGAGGCGGAGATCTCGCCGTACGTGGACTCGCCCGACGAGCTGGGCGTGACGCTCGTCTTCCAGCCGCTGGACGAGCTGGCGGGGATCTTCGAGGAGCAGGACGTGGAGTCGCCGTCCTGGCCCGTCGACATCGACGACGACCTGAAGCGCGACCCCTCGGCGCCCATCGCCGAGCAGTTCAAGGAGATCGTGCGGCAGCTCGCGCGGATGACCCAGGAGGAGCTGGCGAAGTACCTGGAGCAGGCGCGCGAGGAGTCGGGGCTGGAAGAGGAGGGCTGACGCCCTCCGGCGAAAACGACGAAGGGCCCTCCGGCGATCCGGGGGGCCCTTCGCCGTCCTCGACCTCGGCGGACGCCGGTCAGCGCCATCCCACCACCAGCTTGTGCAGCTTGGCATAGGTGGAGACCAGGCTCACGGCGGGGGACGAGGAGAGGCGCCCGGCCACGTTACCGGCGCGGAAGGCGGCGAGCAGCGACTCGCGCTCCGGCTCGAAGGCCGGCATCTCCACGTAGCCCCGGCCGATCTCGCCCAGCGAGTGCGCGTCCGAGCCGGCGCCCAGCGGCTTGCCGTGGGCGCGCGCCCACGCCTCCCCGCGGTCGTTCAGGGCCCGCTTCCAGGTGCGGGAGTTGTGCGCCTCCACCACGTCGATCAGCTCGCCGATCCGGTCCAGCAGCGCCGCGCCCCCGGAGCGCCGCGTGTCGAACGGGTGGGGGAGGTAGACCACGCCGCCCTGCGCCCGGATCATCTCGCACGTCTCGCGCGCCGGCGTGCCCCTGGGGATGCGCTCGGTGAGGAGCAGGCCGATCACGTCGGCGCCCTCGCGGGTCTTCACCTCCTCGCCCACGATCACCCGGTCGGGGGCGAGCGAGTGGACGAGGAGCGCGCCGTCGATCTCGTTGTGGTCGGTGATGGCCACCCGGTCGATGCCGCGGGCGTCCATGCAGGCCAGGATGCCCTCGGGCGGGTTCAGCGAGTCGTGCGAGAAGCGGGTGTGGACGTGGAAGTCCACGCGCAGCGGGCGCTCAGCCACCCCGCGCCCCGTCCCCCTGCGTTCCCGCCGCGCGGGCGGAGAGCTCCTCCCACACCTCGCGGGCGCGGGCCTCCAGCTCTCCGATCGTCCCCGCGTTCTCGATCACCACGTCGGCCCGCGCGCGCTTCAGCTCCGAGGGCATCTGCGACGAGATCATCTTCCGCGCCTCCTCGGGGGCCAGGCCGCGGTCGCCCACCAGGCGCAGCCAGCGCGCCGCCTCGGGGGCGTCGACCAGCACCACCACGTCAAACTCGTCCGCCATCCCCACCTCGAAGAGCAGGGGCACGTCGGCCACCACCATGCGCTCGCCGCGCGCCTCGGCGCGGCGGTACTCCTCGTCGCGCAGCACGCCCACGGCGGGGTGGACGATCTCCTCCAGCCGCGCGCGGGCGGCGGGATCGGAGAAGACGATGCCGCGCAGCGCGGCGCGGTCCAGCCCTCCGTCGGACGCGAACACGTCCTGGCCGAAGCCGGCGCGGATGGCGGCCAGCGCGGGCGTGCCCGGCTCCACCGCGCGGCGCGACAGCTCGTCGGCGTCCACCACGGTGGCGCCGAGCGACCTCCACACCCGGGCGACGGTCGACTTCCCGGCGGCGATGTTGCCGGTGAGCCCCACTCTCAGCATGCGCTCCCTCGATCCGGTATCCGGTGGACGGCCGGGCGGTCCGGCCGTCCGGGACTCGGCAACGCCCGTGCCGGGCGCGTCAGCGCTCGATGGGCTCGGAACGGATGTCGTCCACCGTGTTGACCTGCCCGTCGCGGCCCGCCGAGACCACCTGTACGTTCCTGCGGTCCACCGGCTGCAGGTAGTACGGGTTGCCCCACGGGTCGTTGGCGGAGTCCTCGCCCGGCTGGTGGCGGCGGATGAAGGCGCCCAGGGCGGCCGGCGCGGGCGTCTTCCCCCCCGTGGTGCGCTCCTCCTCGATCAGCCGCCGGATGGACTTCACGCGGTTCTTCGTGTTCCACTCGTAGAGCGGGTCCAGCACCACGGTCTGCACCTTGGGCGCGATGCGCGAGCGCACGGACGGAACGTAGATCGCGACCGCGATCAGGACCAGGATGGCGAGCAGGATGCGCATGGGCGTCCGGGTGGGAGAGGTCGTGGGGGGGCTTCAGGCGGCGGAGAAGACGGCGCCGCCGTGGGATCGTACGTGCTCCGCCGCGCGGCCGCCCGCCACCAGGCGGTCCAGGTGCGCCAGCGTCTCGCGCAGGGCCTGCGCCTGCGCGCCGGGGGGCAGGTCCCTCCCCGCGTAGCGCGCCTCCACCACCTCCCACACGGTGGCGGGGGCGGGGCCGAGCAGGGCCGCGACCGCGTCGGTCTCCCCGCGCGCGGCCGCGGCGAGCTCGGCCGGGCGGCCGGCGTCCCCCGGGATGGGATCCCCGTGGCCGGGAAGGACGACCCGCGGCGCCAGCGCCTCCACCCGGGCCAGGGCGTCCAGGAAGTCGCCCACGGGATCCGGCCGCTGCCGGTTCACCCCCAGCGTCGGCGTCACGCGGGGGAGGACGACGTCCCCCGCCACCAGCACGCCGTCCGCGGGGCGGTGCAGCGAGACGTGGCCGGCGGTGTGGCCGGGCGTCCAGACGAAGCGCCACCCCTCCGCGCCGGGCACGTCGCCGCCGTCCCCGTCCAGCGTCGCGTCCGGCGCCGCCGGCGGGGCCAGGGCCCCGGCGGCGCCGCGCACGCCCTCCACCCGCTCGATCCACTCCGCCGGCGCGCCGCAGCGGCGCCAGAGGCCCTCGCGGTACCGCGCCTCGTCCTCGGGCTCCGCCGCCGCGTGGGCCATGCGCTCCGCGTCCAGCCGCCCCATCAGCAGCGCGGGGGCCCGAACGGCGCGGACGCGGGCGGCCAGGCCCACGTGGTCCACGTGCATGTGGGTGACGACGTGCAGGCGGACGTCGTGCCACCCCCCCGCCGCGGCGCGGACGCCGGCCTCCAGGGCGGCCCAGGCCTCGGGCGTGTCCACCCCGCCGTCCACCAGCATCCACCCGCCGCCGGGGAGGCCCGCCAGGTAGGCGTGCACCTCGCGCGGGCGGAACGGGAGCGGGGTCGTGATCCGCCAGAGCCCCTCCGCCACGGGCGCGGGCGGGGGCGCGGATTCGGCGCGGGACGGTCCAGAGGCGAGCGGCATGTATCGAAGGGATATACGCGCCGCGCCGCCGGATCAAGGGTGCGGGCGCGCTTGACGCGCCGCCACGGGCGCCGGTACGTTCCGCCGCCCGTGCCCGACCACCCCTCCGCAGCCGCGCCGATGCCCCAGCCAGCGCCCCCGCACCGCCCCGCCCAGGGCCGCCCCGTGGCGGCGCTGGCGCTGTACCTGGCGGCCGTGTTCGTGGGCGGCGCGCTGCTGGCGCCCGGGCTCTGGCACGCCGTCCATGCGGTGGCCGAGGGCGTGCCCGCGCTGGAGCCGCTGACGCGGATGCGCTTCTCGCGCTACGTGAACCGCGGGCTGCTGGTGGTGGCCCTGGTCGGCCTGCCGTTCTACGTCCGCGCCGCGGGCATCCGCCGCTGGGCCGACGTGGGGCTGGACCCGCGGCGCCCCTCGTGGCGCCGCCTGGGGGCGGGGTTCGCGATGGGCTTCCTCTCCCTGGCCGCCGTCTGCGGCGTCGCCATCGCCGTCGGGGGGCGGACGATGGACCTGGAGCGCTCGGCGGCGGACTTCGCCGGGCGCCTCGCCGGCGCCCTCGTCACGGCGCTCGTCGTCGGCGTGATCGAGGAGCTCCTCTTCCGCGGCGCCTTCTTCGGGGGGATGCGCCGGGCGATGCCGTGGCCCGCGGCGCTGGTGGCGAGCAGCGCCGTCTACGCGGTGGTCCACTTCCTGGCCCGCCCGCCGTCGCCGGAGCGGATCGGGTGGACGTCGGGGCTGGAGGCGCTGCCGGGGATGCTGGCGGGCTTCGGGGACGTGGACGCCCTGCTCCCCGCCGGGATCTCGCTCCTGCTGGCCGGAATCGTCCTGGCCCTGGCGTACGTGCGCACGGGCGACCTGTGGGCCAGCATCGGCATCCACGCGGGGTGGATCTTCTGGCTGAAGTCCTACGGCTGGCTGACGGACGCCGCGCCCGGGGCCGAGGCGCGGCTCTGGGGGAGCGACCGGCTGATCGACGGGTGGTTCGCCCTCTTCGCCCTGGTCGCCGTGCTCTGCGCCGTGATCGTGCAGGGGGGACGGCGGGCCGAGGAGGGGTAGTCGTCCGCTGGCCCCGCGCCCGCCCCGCCGGTAAGTTGGACCACCCCCTGACCACCGCGCCCGCACCGATGCAGCCTGCCGGCCCCGCGCCGCGAATCTCCATCCTGATCCCCGTCTTCGACGAGGCGTCGCACGTCGCCCAGTCGGTGGCGCGGCTGCGCGCGCTGCCGTTCGAGCTGGAGGTGGTGTGCGTGGACGACGGGTCGACGGACGGGACCTGGGAGGCGCTGCGGGAGCTGCGGCGCGCCGGGGTGGTGGACGTGCTCCTCCGCCACGAGCGCAACCGCGGCAAGGGCGCGGCGGTGCGGACGGCGCTCGCCCGCGCCACGGGCGACGTCGTGGTGATTCAGGACGCGGACCTGGAGTACGATCCCATCGACCTGCCCGCCGTGCTGGCGCCCATCCTGGCGGGGCGGGCGGACGCCGTGGTGGGCACCCGCTTCGTCGCCGCGGGCGGCGCGCGGCGGTGGAGCGCGCACCGGCTGGTGAACCGGGGGCTCACCCGCCTCTCCAACGCGCTCACCGGGCTGGAGCTGACCGACATGGAGAACGGCTACAAGGCGGCGCGCGCCGACCTGATCCGCTCCCTGCCGCTGCGCTCCGACCGCTTCGGGATCGAGCCCGAGCTGGCGGCCCGCCTGGCGCAGGCGGGCGCGCGGGTGGCGGAGGTGCCGGTGCGCTACACGGGGCGCACGTGGTCCGAGGGGAAGAAGATCGGCTGGCGCGACGGCGTCGCCGCGGTCTTCCACATCCTGCGCGCCTCGCTGCTCCCGCCGCGCCCGCCGCTCTACCGCCCCAGGCCCGCGCCCCGCGGCGCGCTCTCGGAGGCCGCCCCGCCCTCCTGAGGGACCAGCGGACAGCTCCGGTACGCGTTCGCGGCCGAGCCCGGCCGCGGCGACGGGCCCGCCGTGTCGATGCGCGCCAGCGCCGCCTCGGGGAGCGACGCGTCGGCGACGATGCAGAAGTCGCCGCGCCGCTCCAGCAGCACCGGGTGCAGGTAGAGCGGGGCCAGGTCGGGGACCATGTCGATGACCACCCAGTCCGCCCGCGCCGCCGCCGCCGCGCGGAAGAACGAGTCGGGCTCCGTGCTCAGCGGGTACAGGCGCCCCCGGTAGCCCGAGATGGCCCAGAAGAGCTGCGGCTTGCGGGAGAGGACCACCGCCCCCTCGGGGAGCCGCCCCCGCACCGCCTCGCCCATCCCCAGCAGGTCCCGCCACATGGGCTGCAGGCAGTCGTAGCCCGCCACCCGGCACGTCGCCGCGCCCCTCGTCCCCGCCAGCAGCCCGGGGAGCGCCGCCAGCGCCAGCGCGGCCGCGACGGCCAGGGCCGGCACCCGCGGCGCACGCGCGCGCGCCCAGCCGTCGCGCACGGCCTCCCCCGTCCACAGGAGGAGCGGGGCCAGCAGGGGGAGCAGGAAGCGCTCCCCCGACCACGCGGCGGGCCAGAGGAGGAGGAGCGCCACGTAGAGCGGCGCCCACGCCTCCGCCAGCCCGGGCTTCCGCAGCCGCCGCGCCCATCCCGCCAGGGCGAGCAGGACGACGGCGGCGCCCAGCCACGCTCCCGCCCACGGCGAGCCCAGGAGCACCGTGGGCAGGTGCTCGCCGGCGTACGTCGCCGCGTTCTCCCCCACCCTCCGGGCCATCTCCCCCGCGCCCGCCCGCCCGAGCGCCGGCTGGTAGGAGTCCGCCAGCCAGAACGCCCCCGCGTACCCCTCGCCCACGCTCCGCCCGCGCAGCCACCACAGGAAGGCGGGGACGCCCACCACGCCCGCCAGGATCCCCACCCCGCGCCACCGCCGCCGGTACGCGAGCAACAGGAGCGCGGCCAGGAAGAGCGGCAGCCCCGCCGCGCGGGTCAGGTACGCCAGCGACACCGCGAGCGCCGCGAGCACCTCGCCCCGCACCGCCCTTGGCTCCCCCGCCTGCGGCAGGCGCGCGAAGGCGAGCAGCGCCAGCGCGGTGAAGGCGGCGAAGGGCACGTCGGAGAGGACGAGCTGCGCCTGCTCCAGCACCCCGGGGGCGACGGCGAGCGCCACCCCGGCGGCGAGGGCCACGCCGGGCGTCGTCTCGCGCCGCAGCCAGCGGTGCGAGGCCACGACCCCCCCCACGGAGCAGAGGACGCCGACGAGCTTCAGCGCGGCCCAGCCGCGGGCGCCGACCAGCAGGGCCCCTGCCAGCATGGCGGGGAAGAGCGGCGGATAGGTGGCGTGCGCCGGCGTGGCCGGGTCCCACAGCTCGCGGTACTCGCCCAGCTCCAGGAGCGAGCGCGCCAGCGCGTAGTACGCCGCGTTGTCCCCGCCGATGTAGGGGATCGGGTGCAGCAGGACGAGCCCCAGCACCAGGTGCACCGCGGCCAGGGTGCCCGTCACCGCCCACCCCCGTCCGCGCCGGGCGGAGCGCGGGGGGTCGGAGGGCGCCGCCCGCGGAGGCGCGGAGGACGTCGAGGCGAGGGGCGGCGTGGAAACGGGACGGCGGGAGCGGCGGGCCACGGGAGCGGGGGCGCGGGGAGGGCTGCGGACGGGACGCGGCAAGATAACGCTCGCCCCGCCGCGGGGGGAGGCGGGGGGTGGATCCGCTCGCTTCCGCGGACGGATCGCTCGTCCGCGGATGACGATTGGGGGGTAGAGGCCGCCTGGGGGCGAGCGGAGAGCAGGACCCGGGGAACGTGAGGAGAAGACGACCGGCGCCGGTGGGGCTGCCCGTGGGGTCCGGCCGGTGCACATCCTGCGGCGGCGGTCTGGCCGGGGAAATGGCGGGGCGATATACTCCTACCCGCGTTTCCGGGCATCGACGACAGGCGTAACGCGCGGGTGCCCGACGGTCCTACAACGGCGACCACCATGGCCACGACGACCAAAAAGAAGCCGGCCGCAGGGACGGGGCTCGACCGCGAGACCCTGTTCCGCGCCTACCGGACGATGCTCCTCGCCCGGCGGCTGGACGACAAGGAGATCCAGCTCAAGCAGCAGAACAAGATCTTCTTCCAGATCTCGGGCGCCGGCCACGAGGCCATCCAGGTGGCCGCCGCGGCGCACGCGCGTCCCTCCTACGACTGGTTCTACTTCTACTACCGCGACCGCGCCTTCTGCCTGGCGCTGGGGATGACCCCGCTGGACATGCTGCTGCAGGCGGTGGGCGCGGCGGCCGACCCCGCCTCGGGCGGGCGGCAGATGCCCTCGCACTGGGGCCGGCACGACCTGAACATCGTCTCCTCCTCGTCCCCCACCGGCACGCAGTTCCTGCAGGCCGTGGGCACGGCCGAGGGCGCCGTGCGCGCCCGCAAGGAGGGCGGCCAGCTCCCGGAGATCACCCGCGCGCAGCCCGACGAGGTGGTGTTCGTGACCACCGGCGACGGAACCACGTCCGAGGGCGAGTTCTGGGAGTCGCTGAACAGCGCGTGCAACCTGAAGGTGCCCGTCGTCTACATCGTGGAGGACAACGAGTTCGCCATCTCGGTGCCGGTGGAGGTGAACACCGCCGGCGGCAGCATCTCCCGGCTGGTCGCGTCGTTCCCCAACATGCTGGTGCTGACCTGCGACGGGACGGACCTGGAGGAGAGCTGGGAGACCATGCGCCGCGCGGTGGAGCACGCCCGCGCCGGCAACGGCCCCGCCTTCGTTCACGCCAAGGTCATCCGCCCGTACTCGCACTCGCTGAGCGACGACGAGCGGTTCTACAAGACCGAGGACATGCGTGCGGAGGAGGGCAAGCGCGACCCGCTGGTGCGCGCCGCGCAGCTCCTCCTGGACCGCGGCACCACCCAGGCCGACCTGGAGCGCCTGGAGGCCGAGGTGCAGGCCGAGGTGCAGGAGGCCACCGACCAGGCCCTGGCCTCGCCGCAGCCGGACCCGTCCACCGCGATGGACTTCCTGTTCTCGCCCGACGTGGACCCCACGGCCGAGCAGTTCGACACCGAGGACGACCCGCGCTGGACCGGCGGTGAGACCACGATGGTCGACCTGATCAACGCCACCCTGCGCGATGAGATGCGCCGCGACCCGCGTATCGTGGTCTTCGGCGAGGACGTGGCCGACTGCTCGCGCGAGGAGGTGCTGCCCGACGTGAAGGGGAAGGGCGGCGTGTTCAAGGTCACCGCCGGCCTGCAGCGCGAGTTCGGCGGCACCCGCGTCTTCAACTCCCCGCTCGCCGAGGCCAACATCGTGGGCCGCGCGATCGGGATGGCGGTGCGCGGGCTCAAGCCGGTGGTGGAGATCCAGTTCTTCGACTACATCTGGCCGGCGATGATGCAGATCCGGGGCGAGCTGGCCACCATGCGCTACCGCTCCAACAACACCTACTCCGCCCCGGTGGTCATCCGCACCACCTACGGCGGGTACCTGAAGGGCGGCTCCATCTACCACTCGCAGACGGGCGAGAGCATCTTCGCCCACTGCCCGGGGCTGCGCGTGGTGCTGCCGTCGAACGCGGTGGACGCGGCCGGCCTGCTGCGCACGGCCATCCGCTGCGAGGACCCCGTGCTCTTCCTGGAGCACAAGCACCTGTACCGGCAGGTGTACAACAAGGGGAAGTATCCCGGCCCCAACTTCATGATCCCGTTCGGGAAGGCCAGGAAGGTCCGCGAGGGCACCGACGTGACGGTGGTGGCCGTGGGCGCGCTGGTGCAGCGCTCGGTGGTGGCGGCCAAGATGGTGGAGGAGCGCAGCGGGATCAGCACCGAGGTCATCGACCTGCGCACCATCTCCCCGTTCGACATGGAGACCATCGCCGAGTCGGTGAAGAAGACCAACCGCGTGATCGTGGCCCACGAGGACTCGCTCTCATGGGGGATCGGCGCCGAGATCGTGGCGCGCATCGCCGACGAGCTCTTCCCCTGGCTGGACGCGCCGGTGAAGCGGGTGGCCTCGATGGACACCTGGGTCGCCTACGCCCCGCAGGTGGAGCGCGCGATCCTCCCCGAGCCCGAGGACGTGGCGACGGCGATCGAGCAGCTCAACGACTTCTAGCGCGTCGAGGTCCGGTCAGCCCGGATGCACGACCGAAAAGCGGGGCCCCGGCCGATGCCGGGGCCCCGCTGTCGTTTCGCCCGTCGTCGTCGGCCCCTCACCGGCGGTTGAAACCGCTGCAACGACCACACGAAGCGTGCCTTCGCAGGCTGTCGTGCTCCGGTGGGACCACCGCGCCGTCCGACGCGACCGAGATCGGTGGGCCGTGTGTGGTTCGTCCCGCAGGGACGGTCGCCGCTCTCAGCCGGGGGCTTTACGCCCCCGGACCGCGGACGAAGCCCGATCTCCGCCGACCACCCGCCCCCGCTCCACCTCACATCGGCGTGTCGGCGGTCGGGCCGTAGATGGACGGGAGCGGCACGTCGAGCAGGCGCAGGTACACGCTGAGCTGTCCGCGGTGGTGGATCACGTGGTTCAGCACCATGGTGCGGATCACCGCCGCGCGGGGGAGCGTGAAGATGGTGTGGCCGGCGTTCCGGAGCGACCACGGCTCCTGCAGCGCGTCGTCGGACGCGGCGGCGATGGCGGCGCGGGCCTTCGCCACGTTCTCGTCGAACAGGGCCAGCACGTCGGCCGTGGAGGTGAACTCGGGCGCCTTCATGGGCGGGCCGCCCGGCGGGTTCATGTCCACCTCGGTGAGCTCCAGGATACGCACGCCCAGGCCGGAGAGGTTGGCCAGGTGCATGGCCAGCCGGCCGATGGGCGTGGACCTGGGGTGCGGCGTCCAGTCCGCCTTGTCGTCGGGGACGCGCTCCAGGAGCGAGCGGGTGGTGGCCATCTCGTGGTCCAGCTCGGGAAGGATCGTCGCGGCGAAGGACATGGGAACCGGTGCGTGGGTGGGACGCGGAGAGACCCGGCGCGCGGCCGGGTCTCTCGTGGGGTCGCGCGGATGCGGGGCGCGGTCAGCCGGCGCCGCTCGGAAGGTCGCCGCAGGCGGCGGGCTTGCCGGGGTCTCCGTTGGCCTCGTGCACCTGCACGAAGTGCCGGCCGTCCAGGAGCTGCGCCATGGTGAGCGACACGGTGCTGTTCTGGGACGCGCTGCCGTTGTCCGCCACGTTCACGGGGTCCAGCGGCGCGGCCACGGGGCCGCCCGTGGCGCAGCGCCCGGTGTGGACGTGCGCCGCGTGCCTGGCGCCGGCGGTGGCGCCGCGGAGGGTCACGGTGACCATCGTGCTGCCGCCGTGGTCCATGGCCATCGCGTCGCCGGTCAGGCCGGAGCCCTCCACCGGGTTCAGGGTGACGGAGGTGCCCGCCATCCCCGCCACGGCGGTGTTCGCGCTGTCTCCCGGCGCGGTGCCCACCGGCTGGGTGGCCGGGGTGGCCTGCGCCGTCACGGTGTCGCCCTGCTTCGTGGCCGCGGAGTCGCCGGCGGCCGCGCCCTCGCCCGCGTCGCCGCCGCACGCCGCCAGCAGCGCGGCCAGCCCGGCCGCGCCCGCCCATCGCATCGCGTCTCGCATCTGGTGCCTCCCTCGTGGGTGGTCCGTCACGCCAGCCCCAGCCGCTCCAGGTGCGGCCCGGGTCCGTAGATCTCCAGCTCCGCCCCCGTCTCCACCCGCGCGCCCGGGGCGCACAGGGCCACGATCACCCGCGCGATCTCTTCCGGCGGCGTCCAGCGCGTGTGGTCGGCCTGGGGCATGGCCGCGCGGTTCGCGTCGGTGTCGATGGTCTCGGGGAGCACCGCGGTCACGCGGATCCGGCCCTCGTACTCCTCCGCCACCGCCTCCACCAGGGTGAGCAGGGCGCCCTTGGAGGCGGCGTAGACCGCGTGCCCGGAGCGCCCCTCCTTCGCCGCGCGCGACCCCACGAAGACGAGGGCGCCGTCGCCGGACTCCAGCAGGGCGGGCACGGCGGCGCGGGCGATCAGGTACGCGGACCTGGCGTTCAGGTCCATCATGCGGTCCCACGCCTCCACCGGCGTCTCCTCGAAGGCGCCGCCGTAGTAGCCGCCCACCAGGTGCGCCACCGCGTCCAGCCGCCCTGCCCACTCCACCGTCTGCCGCACGGCCGCGTCGGCGCCGCGCTCGGTGGTCAGGTCCAGCGCGAAGGTGGTCATGCGCCCGCCGTGCTCGCCGATCGCGGAGTCCAGCGCGTCCTTGCGGTCGGTCTTGTGCAGGGGGACGGCGACGCGGGCGCCCGCGTCCAGGAAGGCGCGGGTGACGGCGCGCCCCAGGTTCCCCGCCCCGCCGGTGATGAGGACGACCCGATCTTTCATGCGTCTGCTTCCGAGCCGGAGGGATTGCCGAGGGGGAACGGGGAGAGGCGGCCGCTCTCGCGGGCGAGCTCGCGGAGCCGCGCGGCCAGGGCCGGGGTCAGCGCGCCCTCGCGGAAGCGCCAGGCCCAGTTCCCCTCCATCGTTCCCGGGGTGTTCATGCGCGCCTCGCTCCCCAGGCCGAGGACGTCCTGCAGGGGTACGATGGCGAGGTCGGCGCCGGAGCGAAAGACCACCTCGATCATGTCCCACCCCACCTCCCCCGTCCCGCCCCCCGTCAGCCGCCGCAGCCCGGCCTGCTCCTCGGCCGTCGCGGAGCCCTTCCACCACCCCAGCGCGGTGTCGTTGTCGTGCGTGCCGGTGTACGCCACGGCGTTGCGCGGGTAGTTCTCCGGCAGGTGCGGGTTCTGCTCGTCGTCGCCGAACGCGAACTGCAGCACGCGCATTCCCGGCAGCCCCAGCTCGTCCCGCAGCGCCTCCACCTGGGGGGTGATGATCCCCAGGTCCTCGGCGATCAGCGGCAGCCCCCCCAGCTCCTCGCGCAGGGCGGCGAAGAGCGGCACGCCGGGGCCGGGGCGCCACTCGCCGTGGATCGCCGTCTCCTCGCTCGCCTGGATCTCCCAGTACGACTCGAAGCCGCGGAAGTGGTCGATGCGCACCACGTCCACCATCTCCAGCGCCCGCCGGAAGCGCTCGCGCCACCACCCGTAGCCGCGCTCCGCCAGCACGTCCCAGCGGTAGAGCGGGTTCCCCCAGCGCTGGCCCGTCGCGCTGAAGTAGTCGGGCGGCACCCCGGCCACCGTCTCGGGCGCCCCGCGCTCGTCCAGCGCGAACAGGTCGCGGTGCGCCCACACGTCGGCGCTGTCGTGGGCCACGAAGATGGGCACGTCGCCGATCAGGCGCACGCCGCGCTCCCGCGCGTGCGCCCGCAGCCGCCGCCACTCGCGGTCGAACAGGAGCTGCGCCAGGGCGTGCCGCTCGATGGTCCCCGCGTGCTCCGCCCGCGCCCGCTTGAGCGCGCTGGAGTCGCGGTCGCGCACCCCCTTCTCCCACTGCGTCCACGGCCTGCCGCCGTGCGCCTCGCGGAGCGCCAGGAACAGCGTCAGGTCGTCGAGCCAGGCCCCCGCCCGCCGGCGCATCTCCTCCAGCGCCTCGCGCAGCTCGGGCGACGCGCCGGTGCGGAACGAGGCGTGCGCGCGCCGCAGCAGGCTCTCCTTCCACCGCGCCACGGCGGGGAAGTCCACCCGGTCGTCGGGCAGCCCGTCGCCGTCCACCTCGTCGGCCGCCAGTAGCCCCTCGCGCACCAGCGAGGCGGGGGAGACCAGCAGCGGGTTGCCGCCCAGCGCGGAGAGACCGTTGTACGGCGACCCGCCCTCCCCCGTGGGGACCAGCGGCAGGATCTGCCACCACGACAGCCCGGCGTCCGCCAGCCAGTCCACGAAGCGCAGCGCCGCATCCCCGGCGTCGCCGATCCCGGCGCCCGGGAGCGAGATGGGGTGCAGGAGGATCCCCGCCGTCCGCGCCCCCGTCGCCGTCCCTTCCTCCCTCACGCGCCGCCCTCCGCCGGGAGCACGTATGCCACCTCCGCGCGGTCGAGAAGGAGGCCGCCGCGCACCGGCTCGCCCTCCGCCGGCGCGTCGTCGCGGCAGACGCGGTACAGGCGGTGGCCCTCGCCGACCTCCAGGCCGTCCAGGCGCACCTCGCGCGGCTCGCCCCACACCTTGTTCACCAGGATCCACCCGCGCGGATCCTCGTCGCGCTCGCCGGCGGCGCGCTCCAGTACCAGCGTGTCGTGCATCGTCCCACGCGGGGCGCGGAGCACGCCCTCGCCGCGCAGCAGCGGGTGGCGGCGCTTGAGCGCGTTGACGCGGGTGACGAAGGACCGCAGGTCGAAGGCGCGGCGCTCCCAGTCGGAGGGGAGGGTGTCGACGACGTTCATCCGCTTCCGGAAGCCGAACTCGTAGCCCACCGTCATCATCAGCCCGGCGGAGAAGGCGGCCGCGAAGGCGTACCGCTGCCGCTGCACCGCCTCGTCGCCGTTCGTCTCCGCCGCCAGCCGCTCGGTGTCGTGCGACTCGGGGAAGGAGATGGAGGGCGCGATGGCGCGGAACCGCTCGTGCTGCTCCAGCGCCCACGGCTCGCTGAAGCTCCACCACTTGCTGGAGTTGAAGAAGTAGTCGAACCCCGCGTCCGCCAGCGACGCCACCGCCTCGGTGGACCCGCCCAGCGTCTCCGCGAAGAAGGTGCACCCCGGGTCCTGCCGCTTCGCCTCGCCGATCAGGTGCCGCCAGAGCGCGCAGGGCACCTTGTAGGCGGCGTCGCAGCGGAAGCCGCGGAAGCCCAGGTCGATGGCCTCGCGCACCACCTCGGCCCAGTACGCCCACAGCTCGCCGCGGTCCTGCGCCCCCTCGTTGTCCACCTCCGCCAGGTCGCCCCAGACGGTGACCTTGGACGGGTCGTCCGGGTCGGTGACGGAGGGGCTGGCCACGCGGCCCTGCGCGTCGCGCACGAACCACCCCGGCCGCTCCTCCACGAGAGGAGCGTCCTTCGAGCTGTGGTTGACGACCAGGTCCATGATCGGCCGCGTCCCCGCCGCCTCGATCTCGCCCAGCGCCTTCCGCAGCGGCTCCACCGACCAGGGGTCGGCGCCCTGGGGCAGGAAGAGCGGGTTCAGCCGCCGCAGGTCCTTGGGCGCGTAGAGCGAGCCCGAGAAGCCCGGGTAGTGCCAGGGGTTCAGGTAGAGCCAGTCGAACCCCATCTCCGCCGCGCGGCGGGCGTGCTCGGCCCAGCGGGTCGTGGGCCCCACCAGCCGCTGGAACAGGTTGTAGATCAGCGGCGGCTGCGTCACGCGTCCCCCCCCAGGATGGCGCGGATCCCCTCCACCGGCACCCAGAGCCAGTCCGGCCGGTTGTTCATCTCGTACCCCATCTCGTACACGGCCTTCTCCAGCTCGAACACGGCCAGCGCGCGCCGCAGCACCTCCGGGTCGGAGGGGACGACGGGCGAGCCCTCCACCGTGCGCGTGTACGCGGCCAGGAACAGCGTGCGGGCCTCGCGCTCCCAGGCGTGCGCCCAGCGGTCCAGCGACATGCGCACGCGCAGGTCGTCGGTCTGGAAGCCGTGCACCGCCATGCGGACCGCGTAGTTGAACGAGCGCAGCATCCCGGCCACGTCGCGCAGCACCGAGCGCTTGGCGCGCCGGTCGGCCAGCGGCTTGGCGGGCTCGCCCTCGAAGTCCAGCACGTACCACTCGCTCCCCTCCGGCGCCGGCCGCTCTCCGCGCAGCACCTGCCCCAGGTGGTAGTCGCCGTGGATGCGCACCTTCACCGTCTGCCCGCTCAGCGCGCGCAGGTCCTCGCCGCGGTGGCGCAGGTCGGGGGCGGCGCGCACCACCTCGGCCAGGCTGCCCTGAACGGCGCTGGAGAAGGCACCGGGAATGGCCTCGAGCTGGCGCCCCAGCTCCGAGAGCACGGTGTCCACCTGCTTGCGGAACGACTCCACCGCGCGCTGCACGTCGTCGTCGGTCACCGGCTCCGGCGAGAAGCCCGGGTCGTCCTCCACCGAGGCCAGGGCCAGGTGCATGCGCCCCGTGGTCTCCCCCAGCCGCGTGATGGCGGGGAAGAACTCGCCGGCCATGCGCCGCACGGCCTCGCGCCCCGCGATGGTGTCGGGGTCCGCCGCGCTGCGCGAGGCGGCGGAGAGGTAGCGGTCCAGCGCCTTGAGCGCCACGCTCCAGGCGTCGCCGCCGTTGGCGACGAACTCGAAGACGCCCGCCACCGCCATCGGCTCGCCCTGCGACGGCGAGTAGTCGAGCCACCCCGCCAGCGCGGGCACCGAGCGGAAGCCCGCCTTCTCCACCAAGAAGCGCGTGACCTCCAGGTCCGGGTTGATCCCCGCCTCCAGCTTGCGGTAGATCTTCATCACCAGCCGCTCGTCGAAGACGAGGGAGGTGTTGCTCTGCTCGGCGCCGATCTGGCGCACGGGCCCGGCCGGCACGTCGGAGAGGTCCACCGCGCCCGTCCTGTGGCCGGCGAACGTCCCCGTGCGGCCCTCGATGCTGCGCGCGTGCAGCACCGTCTCCAGCAGCGTGCGCGCGATGCGCCGCTCGCCCACCGCCTCGTAGATGCGGGCCTCGCCGCGCAGGGTGGCGTGCGTCACCAGCGGCTCGGGCCCCGCGCCGGGGGCGGCCACCGGGTGGAAGGTCGACGGGAGCAGGTACAGGTCGCTCCCTCCGCCCACGAACCGCACCTCCAGCAGCGCCAGGACCACGTTGGGCGCCCGGTCCGCCTGCAGCACGCCGTGGTCGTGCAGGCAGATCTCGCTCACCTCGCGCGCCTTGTCGCGGAACCAGCGCTGGCGCAGCAGCCACTCGCGCGGCAGGGCGCCGAACGCCTCGGCCACCGCCTGCGGGTCGGCCAGGAGCAGCGCCTCCTGCGCCGCCCACTCCTCGGGGTACTGCCAGAACTCCTCCTCGCCCAGCGCGCGCACCTGGCGCAGCGCGAACCAGAAGAAGCCGTACGGGCTGAGCGTGATGGCGTACGGCGTCTCATCCACCACGGGGAACGCCGTCTCGCCCAGCAGCTCCACCGGGGTGTAGCCCGCGTAGGCCGAGAGGTCGAGCCGCACCGCCTGGGCCGACGAGGAGAGGTTGTTCACCACCA
Organism: Longimicrobiaceae bacterium; assembly: GCA_030146875.1. Classification (GTDB taxonomy): domain Bacteria; phylum Gemmatimonadota; class Gemmatimonadetes; order Longimicrobiales; family Longimicrobiaceae; genus JASLAX01. The sequence goes on along the minus strand of JASLAX010000036.1, from coordinate 557 downwards.
GGATCACGTCGCCCTGGTACTCGCGCAGGTAGGCCAGGACGTGCGGGTTCTCGGGCTGCAGGAAGGTGATGGTCCCGCGGCCGAACGCCCGGTGCTGCTTGCGCACGCGGATCAGGCGCTTGGTCCAGTTCAGCAGCGAGTACGGCGAGCGCTCCTGGGCCTCCACGTTCACCGACTGGTAGCCGTAGACCGCGTCGGAGATGGCGGGCAGGTACAGGCGCTCGGGCTCGGCGCGCGAGAAGCCGGCGTTGCGGTCGGGGGACCACTGCATGGGGGTGCGCACCCCGTCGCGGTCGCCCAGCCACACGTTGTCGCCCATCCCGATCTCGTCGCCGTAGTAGATGATGGGCGAGCCGGGCATGGTGAACAGGATGGAGTTCAGCAGCTCGATCTTGCGCCGGTCGTTCTCCATCAGCGGCGCCAGCCGGCGGCGGATCCCCAGGTTGATGCGCATCCGCGGGTCGGCCGCGTACTCGCGGTACATGTAGTCGCGCTCCTCGTCGGTCACCATCTCCAGGGTGAGCTCGTCGTGGTTGCGCAGGAACATGCACCACTGG
>JASLAX010000224.1 GCA_030146875.1 Longimicrobiaceae bacterium | reverse complement strand
GCCAGCCGGTGCCCGGGCGTCCCGCCGCGCCGACGGCGGCGGCGCCCTCCGCCGGCGGGGCGGTGCGGATGGACGGCGCCCTGCCGCGCGTCGTCGTCTTCCTGCGCGACGAGAGCGGCACGGCGGCGGCCGTCGTCGCGGACTTCCTGCGCGAGGCCGGCTTTCCGCTGGTGGATCCCGCCTTCGCGCGCGACGCCACCCAGCGGGAGCGCGCGACGCGCGCCCTGGGCGGGGACGAGGCGGAGGCCGTGGCGCTGGGCCGCGACCTGGGGGCGCAGGTGATCCTGCTGGGGCGGGCGGACGCGGACGCGGGCCCCTCCCCGGCGGACCCGGCCCTGCGCACGGGGACGGCGGAGCTCGTCGTGCGCGCGCTGCGGCTGGACGAGGCGCGCACCGTCTCCAGCGCCAGCGCCTCCGGGCGCGCGGTCGAGGGGACGGACGGCGCCGCCCGCGCCAACGCCCTGCGCCTGGCCGCGCGCACGCTGCTGGGCGGGACGGGCGTCCTCGGCCAGGTGGCGAACGACTGGAAGGCGCGCCCCTGGAACGACCGGGCGTACTGGCAGCCGGAGGAGGGCTCCGTCCCGGCGAAGCTGGGCACCCCCCGCGCCCGCGGCGAGGGCGCGCTGGCGCTGGCGATCGTGGAGGCGTCGTCGTATCCCGACACGTCCTCCGCGCGGCGGGGGATCACCGTGGTGGGGCGGGTGCCGCAGCGCGCGCGCATCCGCGGCGTCCTTCCCGCCGAGTCGGCCGAGGTGATGCTGGGCGGCAAGCCGGCGCGCGTCCGGGCGCTGAGCGCGGAGGAGCGCGGGCGCTACCAGGTCGCGGGCCCCGGCCTGCTCTTCGAGGGCGAGGTGCCGCTGGCCGACGGGCAGGACACGGTGCGCGTGACGGCCCGGGCCGGGCGCGAGACGGCGCAGACGATCGTCCGCCCCGGCGGCGGGAAGCGCTGGGCGGTGGTGGTGGGCGTGTCGAGGTACGCGGACGCCTCCATCCCCGCGCTGCGCTTCGCCGCGGCGGACGCGCGGGCGATGGCGGAGTTCCTCCGCTCCCCGCAGGGCGGCGCCGTTCCCGCGGCGCAGATGCGCGTGCTGCTGGACGAGCAGGCCACCGCCGCCGCCATCCGCGAGGCGCTCTTCGTCTTCCTGCAGCAGGCCGGGCCGGACGACCAGGTCACCCTCTACGTGGCCTCGCACGGGGCGCCGGACCCCGCGCGGCAGGGGAACCTCTACATCCTCTCCCACGACGCGGACGTGAAGCGCCTGGCCTCCACCGCGTTCCCCATGTGGGACTTCCAGACGGCGCTGCGCCGGCAGATCCGCGCCGACCGCGTGGTGGTGATCGCGGACGCCTGCCACTCGGCCGGAACGCTGGTCACCGACGCGTCCCCGATGAACGACGCGATGGGCGCCCTCTTCTCCCCGTCCATGCGCGTGACCCTCAGCGCCGCCAACGGCAACGAGTTCTCGCGCGAGGGGCCGCAGTGGGGCGGCGGCCACGGCGTCTTCACGCACACCCTGCTGACGGGCCTGCGCGGCGCGGCGGACGCGGACCGCGACGGCGTGGTGACCTTCACCGAGGCCGCGGCCTACACCCAGACGCAGGTCGCCGCCGCCACCAACGGCGACCAGAACCCGCAGCGCGCCGGCCTGGGCGACCTTCCGCTCTCCTGGCTGGGCGCGTCGGCCACCCCGGCGGGAGCGCGGTAGCTACCGTTCGGCGGGAGCCGCGGGGGCGTTTTTTCACGCGGAGACGCGGAGGACGCGGAGACGCGGAGGGTTCCGTCGCGATACCGCCCTCGGCTCGAGCGGCCGGGACGAGCGAGCGGGGGAGTTTTGGGAGTTCTGGGAGTTCTGGAGTTCAGGGAGTTCCGGGAGTGCGTACCGAGTCGGATTGGGGGCACGTCCGGAGCTCCCTGGACGTGTTCGAGCTTCCCCTTCCTCTCCGTCCGCCGGCCGCACGAGTAATCCCGGGCGCGTATGCGTGAATGCCTGCCGTTGCCGTTTCCGCGTCTCCGCGTCCTCCGCGTCTCCGCGTGAGAAACGGGGGTCGACGGCACGACGGCAGCGTCGGGAACGGGACGAGCGGGGCGTTTCCGCCGTCCCGCGCCTGCCGGGATGATCACCTTACCCGGTTCTTGCGAGTGGCTGCGCACGTTCACGGACGTGCCGGCGGACTTTGACTCCTCGAACCGCGTCAGGAGATGTACATGGCGAGACAGGGCGGCGGCGAAGCACTGGTTCTGGGGGTCCTCGCGGGGGCGGGGGCGGCGTTCGTGTACGTCTACCTGACGAGAGGCAGGGGGAGCGACAACGCGCGGCTCATCCCCGACGCGCTCGAGGACCGGATCGACCACCTGGTCGCGAGCCTGAACCGGGCGTTCGGCCCCCGGTGGGTGACCCGGGGGCTGGACTCCCTGGAGGCGTCCATCGAACGGACGATGCCCACGCTGGCGTGGCTGGTGGATGCGGTCCACCACGTGGAGGAGGCGCATGCCGGGAAGGCCGGCGCGGCCAAGAAGAAGGCGGCCATGCGCCGCGCCCGCGGCAAGCTGCTGATCGAGTAGCCACCCGCCGGAGCGAGCCGCAGCGGCGTTTTTCACGCGGAGACGCGGAGGACGCGGAGACGCGGAGGGTTCCGTCGCGATACGGGCTCCCGGTTCGAGCGGCCGGCACGACCGAGCGGGGAATTTCGGGAGTTCAGGGAGCTCGACCACCGGTGAGGGGCTGGCGCCGTCCTCCTCCTGGCGAGGCGAGGTCCTGGCAGACGAGGCGAGGTCGTCACGGATGAGTCGTGTCGCGGTGGACGAGCGTGACGTCGTGGCAGACGAGACGAGGGGCGCCCCCCGGCGGGAGGCGCCCCTGGTCGTGCAAGTGCGGTCGGGCGGTGGCGATCAGGGGCGCGAGGCCGTGGTGTCCGGCGCCGCGGCCGCCGCGGTGGTGGTGTCCGCCCTGGGCGTCCTCCGCTCGCGCGGGGGCCGCGGGGTGCGCGTCCGCTCGGGTGAGCGGCGGGGGGCGCTGGCCTTCG
>JASLAX010000190.1 GCA_030146875.1 Longimicrobiaceae bacterium | reverse complement strand
GCCGGCGGTCTACCAGACGCAGCAGCTCGAGGTGCCGATCCTGACGATGCTCCCGATCCCGAACATCAAGATCGAGGACGTCACGATCGACTTCAACGCCAAGATCAACTCGGTCGAGTACAGCAAGACCAGCGACTCGCTGGACGTGGGCGCCAAGCTGGCGGTCGGCGCCGGCTTCGGCGCGTTCTCGGCCAAGCTCTCGGTCTCGGCGGCGTACAAGAAGAGCTCGGAGAGCGGCACCAACACGGACCGCTCGTACTCCATGCAGGTGCACATGCGCGCCACGCAGGCCGACATGCCGGCGGGGATGGAGCGGATCCTGACGATCCTGGAGACCGCGATCCTGAACAACCCCACCCCGGCGCCCCCCGCGGTGCGCCCCTGATCCCGGCGGCCGGCCGCGGGCGCGCCAAGGGCGCTCCCAGGGCCGGCCGCTCGCCGGCGCCCGCTCCCATCAACCCCGGAACAGCCCATGCCGAACCTCGGCGACTACATCGGACAGCTCATGTCGGAGATCACGGCGGCCCGGGTCGAGTCCGACCTGGAATCCGTGCGCGTCGCCGAGCGGTACGCCGCCCACCACCTGCTGAAGTACATGCCGGTCCCGCACTTCCGCCTTCCCAAGCTGTCCATCGAGATGATGGTGGCCGTGGGCGAGATCGAGGAGGCCGACGCGAACGGCCCCCCGCGCGGCGGCGTGGACCTGAACGAGGTGCGCGACGCGTTCTTCGCGCTGCTCACCGACCAGCTCGCCAAGGCGGGCTTCCGCCTGACCGACCGCGAGCGCCGCGAGCTCACGCGCCAGATCGACTCCACGGTCGATGCGCTGGAGCTTCCCGCGGACGTGCCGGTGAGCGCCACCTACGCCACCGAGCAGCTCGTGCAGACCGTGTCGGACTACATGGACGAGCTGAAGTACAAGAACAACATCGACGAGGAGCCGCTGGCCGTCTTCCTGGACGACCTGCGCTCCGCCACCCGCAACGCTGCCATCAACGCCCAGGCCAAGCCGCCGCGCGTGAACGTGGGCGCCACCACGGGGCAGCTGAGCGAGCTGGGGCGCCCCGACACCATGGTGAAGCTGCGGCTGACGCTCACCGAGGAGGCGTTCGAGTGGACGCAGGTCGAGCGCGGAGACGGTCAGCAGGAAGTCCGCCTGGTCAAGGAGTGATCCCGTGCTCCACATCGTCCACATCGAGGAGATCCAGGCGCTGCTCCTGGACGTCCCGCGCCTGGTAGACGTCCTGGACTCGCGCGACCCCGTCTTCCCCGACCTGGTGAAGGAGTGGCTCTCGAAGATGTCCGACGTGCTCACGGCCAACCGCCTGCCCGTGGCGTCCGAGGTGGCCACCCTGCGCGGCACCCTGATCAACGCGCAGCGGGGGATCACGCCGCCGGGGATCATGATCCAGGGCAAGTCCACCGCGCGGAAGGTGCGCGACGCGGTGGGGCTGGACGTGCTGCGCCGCGCCGCCGACACCGTGACCGACGCCATCCGCAACGACACCGCCCAGGTGGCCGAGGGCGAGCGGCTGATCCGGCAGATCCTGAGCGTCGCCACCCGCAAGGGGGTGCTGGGGATCGTGGAGATGCGCGGCGACACCACCTCGCGCCTGCAGGCGCTCTGGTACGCCCTGTCCACCGACCCCGACGTGGGCCCCGCCACCGCGCACCTCTCCGGCCTGGTGGGCCAGAACGACGCGCTGATCCTGCTGGACCGGGCGCTGACGCACGTGGCGGCGTAGCCGGGCGGAGACGGTAGGCGGCGGCGGGCGCGTTCCCGCTCCCCCCGGAACGACGGGAGGCGCCGGCTCGTGGAGCCGGCGCCTCCGCGCTTCCTGCTTCCGTCACCAGCCCGCCCTCCCATCCCGGGGGGAGCGGGCGAGGACGGTGAGATCCTACCGCGGATCCAGGATGCGGTCGATCTGCGTCCGCATGGCCTGCAGGTGCAGACGCGAGGTGCGGTCGGAGGTGCGCGGGATCGCGGCGCGGATCTGCGCGTCCAGCGCCTGCAGGTCGCCGCGCATGAGCGCGCGGGCGTCCGCGGCCGCGCCGGTCGGCGGCGGGGGGGTGCCGCCGCCGCCGAAGAAGATCGCCTGCTGCCCCGCCGGCGCGGGGCGCGGGTTCAGCTTGTCGTTGAACGCGTCCAGGTAGGAGCGCTGCAGCCCGCGGCGGAACGCGTCGATCCGCGCCCCGGACGAGAGCTCCGTCCACACCCCGGCGCGCAGGTCCCCGAGCATGTCCGCCGGGCCGTAGGCGGTGCCGGGGCGGGCCAGCGCCTCCGTCTCCACCATGCGCGCCAGGCGCAGGTCGCTCAGCAGCATGCCCAGGATGCGGCGCTGCTGCGCGGTGATGCGGTCCACCGCGCCCTGCGCCTCGATGCGGCGCAGGATCTCCTGGTCCAGCAGGAACTCGGGCGTGCGCCAGGCGTTCTGCGCCAGGAACTCCATCGCCCGCTCCTGCCGGGCGCGCGAGACCGGGGTGAAGCGCACCCCCGCCTGGCCGCCCAGCTTCTCCTGCGCGTCCACGCTCCCGGGGATGGCCGCCACGTGCGACAGCATGTTCCCCCACTGGCCCACCACGCGGGCGTACAGGTTGGTCAGATCGGTGTACGGCTCGCCCGGCTGCTCGGCCGCGCGCAGCAGCAGGGCCGCCATGCGGCGCACGTTGCGCAGCCCCAGCTCGCTGGCCCGCACCGCGTCGGCGTCGCCCACCGACTCCATCAGGTCGCCGTAGTCGGCGCCCCAGGAGTTGGTCACCGAGAAGCGCAGCCACGGCTCGCGCTCCTGCCGGCGCGCCCACAGGTCCAGCGTGCCCCGCTCCTGGTCGGGCGAGGCGGCCTGGATGGGCGCGTAGCCCCACTGCACCGCGAAGAAGTCGTACGGCCCCACCTTGCGGATCAGGTCCTCCACCGGGATCCCGTCCTCGGGCTGCGCCACGTAGTTGAAGCGCGAGTAGTCCATGATGGACGGCGTGTGCCCGTTGCGCGCCAGGAAGGTGCGCGAGCGCAGCGAATCGACCGGGAAGCCGCTCGACGCCTTCATGTTGTGCGGAAAGCCCAGCGTGTGGCCCACCTCGTGGGTCACCACCTGCTGCACCAGCCGCCCCACCAGCGAGTCGGGGAAGGGCAGGCGCTGCGCGCGCGGGTCCAGCGGCGCCACGTGGAAGAAGTACTGGTCGCGGATGCCGCTCTGGTAGGCGTGGTGGATCTGGATGTCCGCCTCCAGGATCTCGCCCGTGCGCGGGTCGTGCACGTGCGGCCCCACGCCGTTCTGGATCGTCGTGGGCAGCCAGCGGACCACGGAGTACCGCGCGTCCTCGGGCGACCAGTCCGGGTCCTCGGCCTTCGACGGGGCTTCGCGGGCGACGATGGCGTTGCGGAAGCCGGCGGCCTCGAAGGCCGGCTGCCACGCCTCGATCCCGCGCTTCACGAACGGCACCCACTGCCGCGGGGTGGCCGGGTCCACGTAGTACACGATCGGCGTCACCGGCTCCGAGACCGCCGCGGACGGGTCCTTCTTCTCCAGGCGCCAGCGGGTGATGTACTGGCGCCGCGCGGCGCCGTGCTCCGGGCGCGAGAAGTCCACCTGGCTCACGCTGAAGAAGCCCACGCGCGGGTCGGCCAGGCGCGGGCGCATGGGGTTCTCGGGGAGCTTCACCATGCTCCAGTGCACCACCGCGCTGGCCGTGCGCGGGAGCGGCCGGAACTGCTCCGGCACCCCGGGGGGCGCGGGCGGCGTGACGGTGAACGTCTGCGTCGCCTCCACCTCCACGTTGGTGGGGAAGGCCGCCACGCGCTCCACGAACGAGCGGGTCGCGTCCAGCGGGCCGCGGATCACCGACCCGATGCCCAGCTCCGGGATGTTGGTGGTGTAGAGACGGGTGACGTCGATCACTGCGGCGCTGTCGGGCCCGTACGCCTCCACGTTGAACGCGGCCACCACCGGAGCCAGGTTCGACGCGTCCACCGCGCGGTAGATGGGGTCTGCGGTGTCGGCCCTCACGTGGTGGGACACGTTCCGCAGCAGGATGCGGTGGTCGCGGCGGTCCCAGCGGACCACGCGGTTGCCTGCGGGCGTGCCGCCCCAGCCGTTGCCCCCGCTCACCTGCGCCGCCTGCGTCACCACCAGCATCTCCTTGCCCAGCTCGCGGCGGGGGATCTCGAAGAGCAGCCGGCCGCCGATGCGGTGCGTCTTGAACAGCCCCGCGCGGGTCACCGCGTTCGGCGTGACCACGGCGGAGTACGCGCGCGGGTTGGGCTCGCCCGCGCCCGCGCCGCCGGGGCCGGAGGG
>JASLAX010000181.1 GCA_030146875.1 Longimicrobiaceae bacterium | reverse complement strand
CGCCGCGGCCACGCGCGCGAGAGAGTCCGCCCGCTCCCGCGCGCGGATGCTGTCGCGCGCGCCCGGCCGCAGCTCGGGGGCGCGGACCACGGTGGTCGTCTCGCGCGGCGGGTCGCGGCGGGGCGGCGCCGTCACGCGCCGTACGACGCGCTCGCGCAGGTCCACCGCCAGGTGCGGCGACGCCGCGTCGGCCAGCATCTCGCGGAAGAACTGCACCGGCACGAACACCACCCCGCCGTCCTCGTACACCGCCGCGTCCAGCCGCCGCCCGGCGCCGTTCACGGTCACCTCCGCCGAGCCCACGCGGAAGCGGATCTCGCGCTCGCCCAGCCGCACCGTGGCCGCGCCGCGGCCGTACGAAACCTCCGCCCCCACCACCGTCAGCGCGGAGAGGGGGAGCGCCGCGAAGCCGCGCCCGCGCGCCTCGGCCACCACCTCGGACTCGCGGCCGCGCTCCATGCGCCACAGCTCGGGGAAGCGCTGCGCGGCGCCCGTGGCCGGCGCGGCGAGAAGGACGAGCAGGAGAAGGCGTAGCACGCGCATGGTCAGTCGTCGCCCTTCAGGGCCCGCTGGGTGTCGCGCTCCAGCTCCCTCTCGCGCAGGGAGTCGCGCTTGTCGTGCAGCTTCTTGCCGCGGGCCAGGGCCAGCGTGACCTTCGCGAGCCCGCGGGAGAAGTGGACGTCCAGCGGCACCAGGGTGAGGCCCTTCTCCTCCACCTTCCCCACCAGCCGGCGCAGCTCGCTGCGGTGCATCAGCAGCTTGCGGGGGCGGCGCGGGTCGTGGTTGTAGCGGTTCCCCTGCTCGTACGGGGAGATGTGCATCTCGTACAGCCACAGCTCGCCCTGGTGGATGCGCGCGAAGGCGTCGGTCAGGTTCCCCTTGCCGTCGCGGAGCGACTTCACCTCCGTCCCCTGCAGGACGATCCCGGCCTCCCACGTCTCCAGGATGGAGAACTCGTGGCGGGCCTTGCGGTTCTGGGTCGCCATCTGGACGCGGTCCTGCTGCTCCGCGGGCTTGCTGCTCATCGAGGGGGGAGTCGCTTCGGGACGAGAGGGAGGAACGCCGCCCCGTGCGGGTCCCAAGACCGCGGATGGTAACACTTTCCGGAAGCCGCGTCCACCCGTGGAGGGTGGGGCGGGACGAAGGACGCCGGGGGGAGGCGGAGTCCGTCGGACGGCGCCCTGTCACCGGCTTCCGGCGAACGGCGCGGCGTCGCCGCAGCGTGGTGCGACGTCCGCCCCCCCAGCCAGCGAATGCATTCGCCGTCTGGAACGGCAGAACGAAGTCCGCTGCGCGGACCCGGCTTCCTGCGCCTCCGCCGTTCCGTCCGGCAGGACGGTCGCCGTGCTTAGCCGGGGGCTTCACGCCCCCGGACCGCGGACGACGCCCCGCCACGACCAGCCGAAGGTCGTGCACCCCTCTCCGCGTGGGCGCGGGGCCGGTGAGGGGGGTTCCCGTCCGAGCCGTCAGTAGATGATGACCGGGGTCCCGACCTCCACCTCGTGGTACAGGCGGCGGGCGGCCTCGTTGGTCATGCGGATGCAGCCGTGGGAGACGTTCTGCCCCAGCAGCTCGGGCTTGCTGGTGCCGTGCACGGCGATCCCCTCGCCCAGGTACAGGGCGGAGGTCCCGAGCATCCCCGTCTCCCAGCGCACCGGGTCGTCGGCGTCGGGGATGGCGACCTTGCGCTCGATGTAGGCCCAGTCGGGAACGTACCAGCGCGGGTCCTTCTCCTTCCGCTGCACGCGGAACATCCCGCGCGGGGTGGAGAACTCCCACTTCTGGCCGGCGCCCTCCAGGCGGGTGCCGGTGCCCGTGCCCACGATCGCCGACCAGATCACCCGCTCCTCCTCCATCAGGTAGAGCCGGTGCTCGTCCAGCGAGATCACGATGTAGCGCCCCGCCACGTTCACGGGCGGGTCCCGGTAGCGGGCCTCGCCCTGGCGCTCCACCCCGTGCGCCAGCGCCAGCGGCGACACGGGGATCCCCTGCGCGGCCAGGCCGGCGGGGGCGAGCAGGGCCAGCGCGGCCGTCGCGAACCAGGCTCTCATTCCAGCAGCTCCTTCTGCCTGCGGCGAATGCGGATCAGGTCGTACACCTGCGCGACCTCACCGCCGATGATGAACACCACCGCCGAGTAATAGATCCAGAACACCAGCACCACGAGGGTGGCCAGCGTTCCGTAGGTGTTGGCGTAGTCGGCCACGTGGGCCACGTACCAGGCGAAGATCCCCTTCAGCAGCTCCCACGCCGTGGCCGTGAAGGTCGCCGCCACCAGCGACACCCGCCACGGGGTGCGGCGCAGGGGAAGGTAGCGGTAGATCAGCAGGAACATCAGCCAGATGAACCCGAACGCCAGGAGCTGAGCCCAGGCCCGCTCCGCCTCGGGAAGGGCCTCCCACCCCCGCTCCGCCAGCCACTCCACCCCGAAGGTGTGGATCGCCTCCAGCACGATGGTGATCCCCGTGTTCGCCAGGAACAGCGCCCCGGCCACGACCACCATCTGCAGGTCGAAGATCTTGCCGGCGACGATCCCGCGCTCCTCCTGCAGGTCGAAGATGTCGCGCAGCACCGTCCGCAGCGTGCCGAAGAGCCGCGTGGAGGTCCAGACGAAGAGGAGCAGCGCCAGGATCCCGAAGCGCGTGCGCCCAGCCACCACGTCGCCCACCACCGTGCGCGTGAACCCCACCACCGCCTGCGACGGCGGAAGGATGCGCAGCACGTACTCCACCGCGGCGCCCTGCGGGTCGTCGACCGCGCGCGACAGCACCAGGCCGAAGACGGCGACCAGCATCAGGAGGAAGGGGACCGCCGCCAGCATCACGTTGAACGCGATCCCGCCGGCCAGGAAGAAGATGTCGTCCTGCCCCGCCTTCTCGTACACCCGCACCACGAAGTCGCCGGAGCCGCGCAGCACGCGCGCCAGCGCCGTGCGCGCCGCCCGCGCCATGTCCACCGCACCCGCCCGCGTCGGCGCTCTCATGCGTCAAACGTAGGCGCGCGCGCGCCGGGCCGTCAACGACGGAGGGGCGGGCCCCGCGGCCCGCCCCCCGTGCCCGGAAGTGCCGCGCGTGGCGCTCAGAGCGTGGGCCCCGGCTCCTCGACGATCACCTCGGTCACCACCACGTCCACGTCGGTCACGATCAGCCCCGAGCCGCCGGCGGCCGCGCCCGGGGTGCTCAGCGCCTCGCGGCCCGCGCGGTACGCGACCTTGGCGTCCTCCACCCGCATCTGCAGGTCGGTGCGCGCCTGGCGCGCCGCCTCCCGGCCGGCGACGATGGCGTGCCGGGCCTGCTCGGCGCGCGTCTCCACCGCCCCGCGCACGGTGCCGATCCCCTCCTCCACCCGCTCGCGCGCACGGTCCACCACCTCGGTCGCCCGCCCGCGGGCGTCCGCCACCCGCTCGGTGGCGCCGTCGCGCAGGCGCCGCGCCGTGCGGCGGATCTCCTCCTGCGTCTCCTCGCCCGTGCGGGGGGCCAGGAGCAGGGCCGCCGCGGCGCCCAGGAGCGCCCCGATCAGGAACGTCCCCCCCGAGCCGCCGCGCCGCTCGATCACGATGTAGGGCAGGTCTTCGTAGTCCGACATGTCAGTCCGGTCCGGTCGGGGTCAGTGGTGCGCGAGGGAGCGGCCCTGCCGAGGACCGCTCGCGGCGTGCTGCAGTACGGTGCGAAAGCGCGCCAGGTCCAGGGGCTTCTGGAAGAAGTGGTCCGCCTCCCGGCGCAGGACGGTCTCGGACTCCTCTCCCCCGCACCCGGCGGTGATCACGATGAACGTGACCCGCTCAGCGGAGCGCGCGCGCACCTGACGGAGCAGGTGCAGCCCGTCGGTGTCGGGAAGGTAGAAGTCGCAGATCACCGTGTCGGGCCGGAACTCGCGCAGGCGCTGCAGCCCCGCCTCGCCGCTCTCGGCCGTGCACACGGTGTAGCCCTCCTCCGCCAGGAGGCTCTGCAGCGCCTCGCGGGCGCCGGGCTCGTCCTCGATCACCAGGATACGCGTTGCTGGCATGGTCCTGCAACCTCCGGTACATCGCCTCTCTGGAGGCGCGGATCAGGCGATTCTTCCAGGGTTCGGGGGAGGCAAGACGGGTGCCACGTGCCGGGGACGGAGCGGCCGGCGGAAACGCGAGACCGCGCCGCGGGGAGCCCCGCGGCGCGGTCGGAAGCGGACGAGACGTCCCGGCGGCGACTCAGGCGTTCGCCGGCTCGGCCTCCACGATCTGCGAGAGCCGGTTGCGCAGCTCCTCCTCCTCGATCCCCAGCAGCGTAGCGGCACGCTGGTGGTCGCCCTCCACGAACGAGAAGGTCTTGAGCACCAGCGTACGCTCCGCCTGCTCGATCGGGGTGCCCACGGGAATGCGGATCTCGCGGTCCTCGCTGGAGATCAGCTCGTGCGCCCGCAGGTCGCCCAGGGTCACCACGTCGCCGCGCGCCAGGATCACGGCGCGCTCGATGGCGTTCTTGAGCTCGCGGACGTTCCCCGGCCAGCGGTACAGGTTGATGAACTCCAGCGACTCGGGCGCGAAGCCCTGCAGGGGCTTGGCGTTCTCCTCGGAGAAGCGGCGCAGGAAGGCCTCGGCAAGGATGCGCACGTCGCCGCGGCGCTCGCGCAGCGGCGGCAGGTGAAGCGGGATCACGGCCAGGCGGTGGTACAGGTCGTCGCGGAGCTTCCCCTCCTCGACCGCCTTCTGGATGTTCTTGTTCGTGGCGGAGACCACGCGGATGTCCACGTGGATCTCCTTCTTACCGCCCAGGCGGCGGAAGGAGCGCTGCTCGAGGGCGCGCAGGAACTTCACCTGGATGTCGGGCTCCATCTCCGCGACCTCGTCCAGGAAGAGCGTGCCGCCATCGGCCAGCTCGAAGCACCCGGCCTTCTCGTTGATGGCGCCCGTGAAGGCGCCCTTCTCGTGTCCGAAGAGCTCGTTCTCCAGGATCTCGCGCGGGAACGCGGCGCAGTTGATCGCGATGAACGGGCCCTTGGCCCGCGTGGACTTGTCGTGGATGGCGCGCGCCACCAGCTCCTTGCCGGTGCCGCTCTCGCCCACGATGAGCATGCTGGCGCTGCTGGGGGCCGCCGCCTCGATCATCGAGTAGATGGCGCGCATCTCCTCGGACTGGCCGATCAGGTCGCCGAAGCGCGTGAGCGAGGCGATGCGGTCCTCGAGCGCCTTGTTCGCCTGCTTGACCCGGAAGGCCTCCAGCGCCTTGGGGATCAGCGCCTTCAGCCGCTCGATGTTGAGCGGCTTCTCCAGGTAGTCGTAGGCCCCCTCGCGCATGGCCTTCACCGCCGAGTCCACCGAGGCGGAGCCGGTGATGATGATCATCTCGCTGGGGATCCCCGCCTTGCGCATGCGCTCGAACAGCTCCAGGCCGTCCATCTCGGGCATGCGGAGGTCCGCGAGCACCACCCCATATCCGCCCCCCGCCACCAGCTCCCAGGCCGTCTTGCCGTCGGTGCAGGTGTCGACCTCGTAGCCATCGTCGGCCAGGAGCATCTGCAGCCCCTCGGCTACGTGGCGCTCGTCGTCGGCGACCAGGATCTTCTCGTGCATGCCAGCCGTATTCCGGAGTTCTGTCTCGCGTGGGGACCAGGGAAGATACCAGGGGGCCCCCTGCGCGGTCAACCCGTTGCCGCGCAAGGAGAAGTGGGGCCCGGGGCCGGATTCAGCCCCGCGGCGGCAGCACGAAGGCGAGCGACGCGCCCACGGGGGAGCGCTCCACGCGCCCCCCGGCGGCCTCCGCCAGCGCGGCCGAGACCGACCCGCCCTCGCCGGGAAGCGCGGGCGAGGTGCCGTCGGCCGCGGTGCCGTCGAGCGTGAGCGCGCAGGTCCCGTCGCCGGTGCGCACCTCCATGCGCAGCGTGCCGCCGGCGTCCAGGGCGTCCAGCACCTCCAGCACCAGGTTCAGGATCACCTGGCGCGCGGGCTCGCGCCGCACCTCCACGGGGGCGGGGCGCTCGCCGGGGTCGTACTCCACCGTCACGCCGTGGTGCCGCGCCTCGAGCTGCACCAGCTCCATCAGCTCGTCCGCCAGCTCGGCGAGCGAGGTGCGCTCGGCGCCGCGGCCCGGCCGCGACAGGCGGAGCAGCAGCTCGATGCGCCGGTTCACGCGCTCCAGCTCGCCACCCAGCACGCCGATGTACTTCAGCACGTCCTCCTGCGGACCGCCGGCGCGGGCGATGCGCCGCTTGAGCACCTCCAGGTTGATGACCATGGAGTGCAGCGGGTTCTTGATCTCGTGCGCAAGATCGTCGGCCAGCCGCTCGAGCAGGTCCAGCTTGTTGACGCGTACGGCGAGCGGGTCGGCGGTGCTGTCCTGGATGCTCACGTGGCTTCCCGGGTAGCGAGCGTTTCCGGGGCACCCCGGCGTGGCCCGGGTGCCGCGGGATGCGGCGAGCGCGGGGCCGGAGCCCGCCATCCGGGCACCCCGCGATGATCGGACGCAGAGCACGATCCGTTCCGCGACCGTGTTCCCGCGGCGGACCAGCCTTCCCGTCGTACGGGCCGGGTCGGGCGGGCGTCTCCTGGACGCCGCGTCCGCACCACCTGTGGCTGCCTCGGGGGGACTTCGGCGCATCGGCCTGCGGGCTTTCACGCGGAGGCGCGGAGGGCGCGGAGACCGCGGAGGGTTAGGGGGGGTGGTCGGCCTCCGCCCGGAGGGCGACCTCCCGCGGGGGTAAAGCGGGATGCCTCCGGCGCGAGGTCGATCTCCAGGAGGTGCCGCCGACGCACCGACCCGCACCCCCTATCTTCCCCTCTGCGCATCCTGGTCCGGAGACGACGACGGCCGGAGGCGCTGTGAAGCGCCCCCGGCCGTCCTCTCCCGTCGGGGAGCCGTGCCGGGCTCAGTCCGACAGGTCCCAGTCGTCCTCGGCGGCCTTCATCCGCAGGGCGGAGGGGCCGCTGCGGCGCACCTCGGGGAGCGGTACCAGGCGGGCCACCGTCTCCTGCGTTCCCTCCACCTTGAGCTGGCGGAACAGGAAGTCGAACTGCTGCTGGAGCGTGGCCCGGATGGCGGCGCGGGTCTCCTCGGGCAGCTCCCACAGGTCGCGCTTGAACGCGCCCAGCGCCTTCTTGCGCGCCTTGTAGATGAACTGCTCCTCCGTGTCCTTGGGCTTCCGCTCCTCGGGGAACGAGGTGCGGCAGTGGTCGTACATCCGCTCGCGCAGCTCGCCCGGAAGGGACGGGTGCTCGTAGAGCAGGTTCTGGAAGTTGGTGGCCAGGTGGATCTCGGCCGTCTCCACGCTGGGAAAGTTGCCGAACGCCGTCTGCGGCAGCGTGGAGGCGCCGTGCTGAACCGCGCCCGCCAGGCCGTACTCCTTGCGGGAGATCTCGGAGAGGGAGCGCAGCGTCTCGAAGTCGATCGCCACGTCGGCGATGGAGCCATCGGGCAGCACGGTGCCGCCGTGGGTGGTGCCGGACTGCACCGAGATCTTGGAGAGCCCCGCGAGAGGGCGCCCCGCCTTCTCGGAGCAGCGCTCCATCTCGCGGACGTAGCCGTCCATGTAGGCGCGCAGCTCCTCGGGGGTGGAGTTCTCCGTCCCCACCTCGCCGATCTCGCCGCCCACCGAGACGGTGACGCCTTCCGGCTCGTGCTTGCGGATGTAGGCCGTGAGCTCGGCGGAGAGGCGGAAGTTGGTCTCCTGCTGCGCGTCCAGCCCGTCCTTCGAGAGGTCGACGAGGGTGGACGTGTCCACGTCGATGTTGTAGAAGCCGGCGTGCAGGGCCTCGCGGACCAGGTCCTTCACGGCGCGGACCTCGGCCTCTGGATCCGCCGCGAACTTCTTGGCGTTGACCTGGAAGTGGTCGCCCTGGATGAAGAGCGGCCCGGTCCACCCCTCGCGGATGGCGGCGGCGGTCATCACCGCCACGTACTCGGCGGGGCGCTGGTCGGTGTAGCCGATCTCGGAGCGCGCGATCTCCAGGATGATGGCGCCCGCGCTCAGCTCGCGCGCGGCGGAGAAGAGGGCGCGGCCGGTGTCGAACGACATGGCGCGCACGTTCATGGCCGGCACGGTGAAGCCGCCCACCTCGCCGCGGCCGCGGGCCATGTACAGCTCGTGGATGGAGGCCGGGGCCACGCCCAGCCGCCGCCCCACCTCACCGATGGTCCACCGCGCAGAGTCGCGCACGTCCTCGTCGTCGGCGAAGACGGCGGCGCGCACCAGGCGGTCAATCCCCTCCCGGCGAAGCGTCTCCTCGTCCACCACCTCCACCCCGCCGTCGGCCGAGACGCGGACGGAGGAAGCGACCTCATCAAGCATGGCGCGCACGGGGGCCAGTGAAAGCAGCGCCAGATCGTCGGCGG
>JASLAX010000164.1 GCA_030146875.1 Longimicrobiaceae bacterium | reverse complement strand
CCCACGGCGCCGGGGTCCAGCGCCAGCGCCTGCGTGGCCAGCTCGTCGGCGGCCTCGTCGCGCCCGGCCCAGGCGGCCGCCTTCGCCGCCTCCACCCGCAGCGCCGCGTCGTTCGGCCGGCGCGCGGCGATGGCGGCGAAGGCTTCGGCGGCGCGGACGTCGTCGCCCGACCAGGAGATGGCGCGGGCGCGCTCCAGCGCCACCGCGTCGTTCATCGGCGCCTCGCGCTCCAGCCGGTCGTAGATGGGGAGCGCCTTCTCCCACGCGCCCGCCGCGGCCAGCCGACGGGCCTCGCCGAGGAGCGTGCTGCGCCGTGCGTCCAGGCCCGCGTCCGTCCAGGCCGCGGCCACCACGCCGCCACCCACCGGGGCGGGCGCGGCCCAGGCGGTGGCCGGCAGCCCCATCCCGGGGGGGAGCCGGCCGAGACGGAGGGAGGCCGCGCGCGCCGGACGGATCTCGCCCGCCTCGCCGCGCAGGCCCGTGCCCTCCGCCTTGCCGTACACGTCCACCTGGAAGGTGGGGCGGGCGCGGAGCAGGACCATGGTGGCGCCGCCCACGATCACGAGCAGCCCCACGACCATGGCCGCCAGACGCACGCCGTAGCCGCGCCGCCGGGGAGCGCTCACCGGACCGCCTCCTGCGCCGCCGTGCGCGTCAGCCACGACTCCACCTCCTCCCGGTCGGCCGGGTAGCTCAGCACCTCGGTCTCCTCGCCCAGGTCGATCCCCAGGTGGGCCTCGCGGATGCGCGCCATCAGCTCGCGCACGTGCCGGCGCGAGATGTCGTGCAGGTACATGGCGATGCGCCCGTCCTCGGTGCGCGCCACCAGGTCGCCCTCGCGCACGCGGAGCTGATCGCAGAGCACCCGCCAGGTCTCGTCCATGGCGCCCAGCGGCGGGCGCAGCACCACGATCGCGAAGAACGGGTGGCTCGCGGAGCGGACCTGGTGCGACACCACCCGTCGCAGCTCGGCCTCGTCGATCGCCACCGGATCGCCGTCGTCGTCCATCGGCTGCAGCACCAGGCTCTCGCCGTCGCCCACGTCGCCCGGGCCGCGGTGGCCGCGGCGGCGCGCCACCTCCACCCGCTCCAGGAACTCCTGGGGGGTCAGGTCGTCCACCAGGAAGTCGTCGCCGCCGGCGCGAAGGCCGCGGGCGCGCGTGCTGCTGCGCAGCTCCTGCGACACGCTGGTGAACAGGATGGGGGCACCGTTCCCCACCGACCGGAGCTGGCGCACCAGGTCGAAGACGGGCTCGGGGTCGCGGGGGTCGAACGAGACCAGCAGCGCGCCGAAGGCCCCCGTCGCCAGGTCGGCGAAGGCGGAGTTCACGGCGTCGTAGACGCGCAGCTCGTACGCGTGCTCCAGCCCGGCCTTCAGCTCGTCGGAGAGCGCGGCGCCCATCTGCAGCAGCACCACCCTGCGCTGCGCCTCCTCGGTGATCTCGCGGGGGCCGGGGCCGGCGGAGTGCTCCACCACGCCCAGCCCGGGGCGGATCACGAAGCGGAAGCCTTCGGAGCTCACCGCCGTCTGCCGCAGCTTGCGGATGGAGAGCTCGCGCACCTGGCCGTCCACCCGCTCCACGTGGAAGATGCCGGCGGCGCCGGCCACGATGCGGTCGTAGATGCGCCAGTACTGCGCCTGCCCCACGTCGCCCGGAAGGGTGATGTAGGTGCTGGCGCGCAGCCGC
Source organism: Longimicrobiaceae bacterium (assembly GCA_030146875.1). Taxonomy (GTDB): domain Bacteria; phylum Gemmatimonadota; class Gemmatimonadetes; order Longimicrobiales; family Longimicrobiaceae; genus JASLAX01. The sequence continues at coordinate 8,576 of JASLAX010000164.1, read as the reverse complement.
TCCAGGAGGTGCGCCAGCGCGGGGCTGGCGTCGGCGGTGTCGCCGTCCACGAACGGGATGGCGGAGTCGATCACGAAGCGCGCGGGGGGATCGCCGTCCAGCAGCGACTCCAGCTCCTCCAGCACCCGCCCGGGATCGGAGAAGCGCGAGTAGTTGTGGGCGAAGTCCAGCCGGTATTGCAGCACGGCCAGCAGCCCCGCCTCGGCGGCGGGGCGGAAGTCGTACCCCAGGTACTCGGCCTGCGCCATCAGGTCGTCGGGGTCGTCCTGGGTCAGCACGGCGCAGCGCTCGCCGGCCTCCAGCCCCGCCCCCACGAAGTGGAGCGCCACCGAGGTCTTCCCCGCGCCTGGCGCCCCGCTGACGATGAAGTACCGTTCCGGCGCCAGGCCACCCAGCCGGGTGTCGAGCGCTTCGATTCCCGTCGAGAGCATCCGTGTCCACCGGTGCGGGCCCGGAGCGCGGAGGAGTCTCCACCGCGCCCCTGGGGCATCGCCATCGCAATCCGTTCCCCCGCCCGCCGACGCAATTCACGGACCACGCCCGGAAGGTGGTCCATCCCTTGCTAAACGCGGCGGAAATCCAAGCGGGGGCACCAGATCGCGCCCCAAAGATGCGGCGGCGGCGGCCCGCCCGCGGGACCGCCGCCGCCACCGGGGCGCCACCCCCGCGACTCACCGGGCGGGGTGCGGACCCTCGATCAGCGGGCGGCCCGTGCGGGCGTAGAGCGCCGCCTCCAGGACCACCGCGGCGGTGTTCACGTTCTCGCCGCCGGAGACCCTGCCGTCGGCCTCGAACACCCCCGCGCCCCAGCCGCGCTCGGTGCGGGCCGGCGCCACCCGCTCAATCCCCAGCAGCGTGTAGGCGCTGGGGAGCAGCGCGTGCCACCCGAAGGCGGCCTTCACGCTCACCGTGCGCGGCGTGTCCCCCGGCGGCGCGCCGTCGGGCGCCTCGACGGGGAACTCCTTCCCGTTGGAGTGCACGGAGTAGTAGAGGAAGTACGGGGGCCGGTTGAGCGCGTCCTCGCTCACCATGGTCACCGTGCCCGTCCGCCTCCACCGCTCCTCCTGGGCGGCCAGCACCCGCCACGCCAGCTCGCGCTGCTCGGGGGTCCACCCCGCCTCCAGCCCCAGCATCACCAGCGGCTCGCTGGTCAGGTTGTAGGAGCCGCGCCTGTCGCCCAGCAGCGGGATGCCCATCACCGTGACGGGGAAGGTGTTCTCGGTGAGCGAGAGCGCCTTCTCCACCGGGTGGCCCCAGACGGCGAAGCCGGTGGCCGCGTACTGCTCGTAGCCCAGCTTCCCCTCCTGGTAGCGGCGCTGCCGCCCCGCCGGGGAGAGGTCCTCGCCGCGCAGGTAGCCGTCCGCCACCAGGCGTGAGAAGTCCAGCCGCGCCACCACGGCGCGCACCTCCTCGGCGTACCGCGGCTCGTTGCGCTCCACGATCTTCAGGATCATGAGCAGCCGGCCCAGGTCGGTGGCCGACCACCCGTAGCCGCGCTGCTCCGGGTCGCGCTCCTGCTGGTTCCGCCCCGCGATGCCGCCGGTGCGGGTCGCGTAGTTCTTGTTGAAGGCCACCCCGTCGAACATCTTCGTCTCGCGGAGCGTCCGCAGGGTGCGCCGCATGCGCCGGTCGTACTCGTCGTCCGCCACCAGGTCCAGCCGGCGCGCGCAGTACAGCGCCGCGATCCCGCTGCCGATGTCCCAGACGGTGGCGTAGTGGTAGTTGATGACGGAGTTGACGAAGCCGCTCTCGGGCTGGTACTGCCGGTCCACGTAGCGCCAGGCGGAGCGCGCCGCGTCCAGCAGCATGTCGCGGTCGCCCAGCGCCGGCAGCGTGCGGGAGGTGTCCCGCGGGGCCGTGGCGGCGCCGCCGCGCCGCGACTGCGCGGCGGCGGGAAGGACGAACGTGGCGGCGAGCGCCAGCGCAACCAGGAAGACGACGGGGTTCCTGCGTCTCATGCGTCCTGCGCGAGGGTCGTGGTGGAGCATGCGTGGAGGCGGGCGCCGGGCCCGCTCCGGCGCCGCCATGCGCAAGGACCGCACCACCTTGGAAGCTCCGTTGCAATTTCCCGCGTCCGCCGCAGATCGCCACCCCCGCGCGCCGCCACCCGTTTCCACCGGCGTACACAAACGCAGGCGCCGCCTCGCTTTCGGCGCATCCGCCGGCGTGGAACGCACCCTGCCTTCTCCGTGCGCGGCCGCCCCCTTTCCCGGCGGCCGACGAACGCCCCGGGCGCCAGCCCGCCGGGCACCTCCGACAAACGGCAAACCCGTCGAAAGGCGGGGACGCAAAGCCACGAGGCTACCGCGGGGCCCCGCCGCCCCGCCACGCCAGTCGAGCCGCCGACCGGGTGCTTTCGCCATGCAGTCCCTTCCCCGCCGCCGCCTTCCGGCGCTCCTCTCGCTCGCGGCCCTGCTGGCCGTGGCCGCCTGCTCCGACTCGCCCACCGCCGGCGCCGGCGCCGGCGAGCCCGACGCCGGCCGCAAGCCCAAGGCCCCCGTGCCCGCCCCCACCCCCACCACCAGCGACCGTCCGTTCTACGCGGGCGCCTACCTGGGCAGCGCCGAGAGCTCGCCCGAGGCCATCGACGCCGCGCTGGCGAGCTTCACCGCGCTCACCGGCAAGCGCCCGGCGCTGGTGAAGAGCTTCCACTCGCTCCGCTCCGACTACGGCGCCACCGGGTGGGTGGGGCAGCTCCTGCGGAAGGTCGCCGCCGCCGGCTCCACGCCCTACGTGGCGCTCGACCCGCGCTGGGCCACCGCCCCCACCACGGGCCTGCTGGAGGCCATCGCCGCCGGGCAGGCCGACGCCGACCTCGCGCGCGTGGCGCGCGGGATCGCCTCGATGGGCACCACCGTGCTGGTGGAGCCCGCGTGGGAGATGAACGGCAACTGGTCGTACTCGTGGCAGGGCGTGGAGAACGGCGGCGACGGGGCCGCCCCGGCGCGCTACGTGGAAGCCTGGCGCCGCATCGTGACCGTCTTCCGCCGCGAGGGCGCCACCAACGTGCGCTGGGTCTTCAACCCCAACGTGGGGAACCCGCTCACCCACCGGGCGACGGGCTCCACGCACTGGAACTGGTACGCCAACTACTATCCCGGCGACACCTACGTGGACTACGTGGGCGCGCACGGCTTCAACGCCCCGCGCCTCTGGGGCGGCTCGTGGCAGGACTGGGGAACCATGCTCGATGGCGCCGCGGCCGACCACATGCTGTCGGACCTGGCGGCGCGCTACCCGGGGAAGCCCATCATCATCGGCGAGATGGCCTCGGACGAGGGCGCGGGCGACGCCAAGGGGGCGTGGATCCGCGACGCCTACGCCCGGATGCGGGCGCATCCCTCCGTGGTGGGCGCCGTGTGGTTCCACGCGAACAAGGAGACCAACTGGCGCGTGGACTCCTCGCCGGCGGCGCTGGCGGCCTATCGCGAGGCGGTGGCCGACCCTCGCGTGCAGACGGCCTTCGCCCCGGTCGCGGCCGCCTCGTACGCGCTGGCCTCCCGGTAGCGGAAGGGCCGTTCCACCGGGCACGGAGGCCGGGGCGCCGCGCGGACCAAGTCCGCGCGGCGCCTCGTGTTGGTGGGGATGCCACCCGGGTAAACATCCGTGACGCGGGCACGCTTCTCGCAAGAAAGCGCTGTCCAACGCGCGTCCGTGGAGGGTCCCTCTCGTCCACGGCGGCGCCGTACCGTGGGAAGCAGCAGGTTCATGAACGAGAGCACCAAGCCCGCCCCGCCCCTTCGCCGCCGCCCCGCGAACGCGGTGCCGCGGCTTCCCGAGTGGAAGGAGCGGCTGATCCGCCTTCTCGCCGTGGCGACGCTGGCGTACTGGTGCTGGTACATCGTGTGGCGCTGGACCGACACCCTGAACCCGGACGCGCTCTGGTTCTCGGTGCCGCTGGTGCTGGCGGAGACGTGGGGGCTGGTGACGGCCTTCGTGATGGTGATGTCCGTCTGGCGCATCCGCCACCGGCGCGCCGTGTCGCCGCCCGCGGGGATGAGCGTGGACGTGTTCATCACCTGCTACGACGAGCCGCTGGAGATCATCCGCCGCACCGCCATCGGCGCGCGGGCGATCCGCTACCCCCACGCCACCTGGATCCTGGACGACGGCAAGCGCGACGACCTGCGCGCCATGGCCGAGCAGCTCGGGATGGGCTACCTGCGCCGCGAGGGGAACGAGCACGCCAAGGCCGGGAACCTGAACCACGCCCTGAAGCACACCAGCGGCGAGTTCATCCTGCAGCTCGACGCCGACCACGTTCCCCTTCCCCACATCCTGGACCGGCTCCTCGGCTTCTTCGCCGACGACCCCCGGATGGGCTTCGTGCAGTCGCCGCAGGACTTCTACAACCTGGACGCCTTCACCTACGAGGTGAACGAGTCCGGCCAGCGCCTGTGGGAGGAGCAGCGGCTCTTCTTCGGGGTGGTGCAGCCGGGGAAGGACTCGCTCAACTCCACCTTCTTCTGCGGCTCGTGCGCCGTGATCCGGCGCTCCGCGCTGGACGAGATCGGCGGCTTCTCCACGGATTCGATCACCGAGGACATCGAGACGTCGCTGAAGCTGCACGCCCGCGGGTGGCGCTCGGCCTTCTACGGCGAGTCGCTCGCCTACGGGCTGGCGGCCGGCTCGGCGGTGGCCTTCCACACCCAGCACCTGCGCTGGGGCCAGGGGGCCATGCAGGTGCTGCGGAAGTACAACCCGCTCACCTACCCCGGCCTCTCCCCGGCGCAGCGGATCTCGTACTTCGGCTCGCTCACCGCCTACGGGGTGGGGCCCCAGAAGCTGGTCTTCTACCTGGCCCCCCTCGTCTACTTCCTGACCGGGACGCTCCCGATCCGGGCGATGAACGCCGAGTTCCTGATGCGGTTCCTGCCCTTCCTGGCCCTGTCGTTCGCCCTGGCGGCGGCGCTGGGGCGCGGGCGCAGCAACGCGTGGGTCTCGGAGCGGTACCACATGGTGAAGTTCTGGACCTACACGCTGGCGGTCCTGAACATCTTCAACCGCAAGCCGCTGCGCTTCAAGGTCACGCCCAAGGGCCCCGGCCACGTGCCGTTCTCCACCTACGCGCCGCAGGTGGTGCTGATGGTGCTGACGGTGGTGGCCGTGGCCTGGGCGACGGCGGCCCACCGCTTCGGGTGGATCGACTACGGCGTGCCGGGATGGAGGTCCGCGGCGTTCCAGGCGAACCTGGCGTGGGCGGCGCTGGACTTCCTGCTCGCCGCCTCGGTGGTGCGCCTGTGCCTGCGGGTGCGGCAGCAGCGCGCCGACCACCGCTTCCGCGACCGCTTCCCCGTGACGGTGCGGGTGCGCGGCCAGGGCGGCGGGCGCACGCGCCCCTTCATCGGCCTGACGGAGAACCTGAACCCCAGCGGGATGGCGTTCCGGAGCTCGCAGCAGGTGCCGGAGGGCGCGGAGGTGCGGCTCACCCTTCCCCTCAGCACGCGCACGGTGGAGGTGAAGGGCGAGGTGCTGCACGCCGACGCGGTGGCCGGCGCCGCGGCGGCCATGTTCCGCTACGGGGTGCGCTTCGCGGGGATCTCCATCCAGGTGCGCGACGCCATCGAGCTGCACTGCGCGCACCACGCGGTGCCGCTGGAGCAGTCGCAGTACCACCTCTCCACCCCATTCGTGGCGCGGGTGGTGGAGTGGATGCGGAACGCGCGCACCGAGCGCCGCCGGCGGGTGCAGCTCCCGGCCCGCGTGGCCCTGGTGGACCGGCGCGCCAGCGGAGGGCACGGCCGCGAGCACGCGGCGTTCCTGGAGGAGATGAGCCGCAACGGCGCGCGGCTGGTGATGGACCGGCCCTTCACCCCGGGCTCCACCCTGCGCTTCCGGGTGCCGGGCACGAAAATCCAGCGCACCGGCCGCGTGGTGTTCTCGCGCGCGGTGGAGACGCCGATCGGGGTGCGCTACACGGTCGGCGTGGCGCGCGTGGGCGAGCGCAGGCGGGTGCCGCGCCTGCGCTGGACGGGAACGGTGGCGCCCGCGCCGGTGGCCAGGCGGGCGCCCGGCGCCCGCCCGGCGGTCTGAGCGAACGGAGCGGAGAGAGATGTACGAAGCGGCGAAGCGGCGGCCCGGCGGCCCCACGGTGGTGGGGACCTTCCTGTACGTGTGGCTGATGGTGGGCTTCGCCAGCGGCACCCTGCTGCTGGTGGGGCCGCTGAAGTGGATCACCGGGGCCATGCGCAGCAGCGGGTGGGCGCAGAGCAGCGAGGACCTGGCGATGAAGGGGGTGATCCTGCTCTACGTGGTGGGGTCGCTCTTCCTGGCGCGGTGGGTGGCGGGCCGCATCTGGCGCGCCCGGTCGCGCCCGGCGCGCCTGGGCATCCCCGCGGGCCTGACCCTGGCGGCGGCGGCGTGCCTGTGGGCGTGGATGGACCCGGGGCGGATGCTGGCGGCGATGGGCGGCGGCCCCGGGGGCGAGCTGACGGCGGGGAAGGCGGAGTTCGTCTTCGGGCCGTACCCCGACCGCGCGCGGCTGGAGGAGCTGAAGCGGGACGGCTTCACCGGCGTGGTCTCGCTGCAGCACCCCGCGGTGATGCCCTTCGAGCCCAAGAGCATCGCCGAGGAGAAGCGGAACACCGCCGACCTGGACATCGAGTTCGTCCACGCGCCCATGCTCCCCTGGGTGAGCCAGAACCAGGGCTCGCTGGAGAAGCTGCGCGAGCTCGCCCGCACGGCCACCGGCAAGTACTACGTGCACTGCGGGCTGGGCCGCGACCGCACCAACGTGGCCCGCCACGTGATCGCCAGCGCCGGCGCCGAGGTGAAGGCGGGGGACAAGCTGATGGCGGCCAGCACCCTGGCCGACCGCAAGGAGCCCATGGAGCGCGGCGCGGTGACGCAGCCCGAGCCCGGGGTGTGGCTGACGCCCTACCCCAACCAGCCGGAGCTCTTCGGCTACTTCCTGGCCGGGCAGGTGGCGCACGTGGTCTCGCTGCTGGACCCGGCGGACCCCAGGCAGGCGGCGTGGCAGGCGGAGCTGGAGCGCGAGCTGACGGCCAACTCGGTGCCGTTCACGCACGTCCCGGTCGCCGGCGCCGACCGCGAGGCCGCGCGCCGCGCGCTCCAGGCCGTCCGCCGCCTCCCGCACCCGGTGGCGGTGATCGCGCCGCGCACGCAGTGGGACAAGCCCTACCCGGGCACCGAGGCCGCGGACACCTTCACCCAGCTCCTCCGCGCCTCCGCGCCTCCCGCCACCCCGGGAACGGCGGCGCCGCCCCGCACGGCCGCGGCGCGGTAGCGCGGTCTCGTGGACGACGCAGGGGGCGCCGGCGGGGTTTCCGCCGGCGCCCTTCGCGCGTCTGCATCCAAACGGCGGGGTCTCACGCGGAGGCGCGGAGAACGCGGAGGGTGCGGGGGGCGAGTCCTCGCCTCTCGTCCAGCGCCAGCGCGGTGGCAGCCGTCGGGGAGGCGGGGGATCGGGGCGGTGCGGTCCCACTCCATCCTGTTGTTCTCCGCGTCTCCGCGTCCTCCGCGTCTCTGCGTGAAGGCGGTTTCGCCGTCGTTCCCGCGGGGACTTCTCGCGCGGAAGAGTACAGGAAGAGGAGGGAGCGTGAGGAGTTCAGGGAGTTCGGGGAAACGACGGAACAAACCCAAAACTCCCCGAACTCCCTGAACTCCCCTCTCTTTTAGTCGGTGGCCCTTCCGCCGCGGGTGGACGAGGACGGGCAGCAAGCCGCCGCCCCAACTCCGCGTTCTCCGCGCCTCCGCGTGAGACCCGCCGTTGCCGTTCACGGCGGAGAGAGGCAGACGCGACGAGCCCCCCGGAGCCGAAGCTCCGGGGGGCGCCGCCCCCGCGAGGGGCCCACCGACCCTGCACGGGGATTCCCACCCACCCATCCAAGGAGAACTGCCCGACCCGAAAATCTCCCCCCCGGGAGACCCAACCGGCGCCGGCGAGGCTCGCGCCTGCAAGCCGACACCGTCCTGCACCGTCCCGATCCTACCCGAACATCTCCCCCCCAGGAGACCCCACCCGGAACCGGCGAGGCTCGCGCCTACAAGCCGATCCCGTACTTCACCAGGCCGATGCGCGCGTACCAGGTCGGCTCGCGCGAGTTGCTGTCCTTCCAGCCCCCGCCCAGCGTGATGGCGCTGTCGTGGCCCGTGCTCCACTTCACCAGCGGTCCGAGCTGCCTGGAGCTGTACCGGTCGTCGCCGGCGAGCTGCCCCTGCCACACCGCCTCGCCGCCCACGCTCACGCGGCCGGCGCCCAGCTGCAGCACCGGGACCGCGGCCTGCACCTGCGACCAGAGGTACTCCGAGCCCCAGCTGTAGCTCGCGATGCCCTGCAGCTCCGGAGAGGTGCCGCCGCTGCCCCAGTAGTTGCCGTGGACGGCCGTGTTGACGCCCCCCGAGCCGCCCTCGGCGTCCACGAAGGGCGCGTCGGTGTCCTCGTCGGTGAAGGCGTAGCCCACCCGCGCCTCCACGCTGCCGGTCGCGAAACCGTTAGCGACCCCCACGGACGGCATGAACCACCACCCGCCCACCTTGAACGCGCCCCACAGGTAGTACAACCCGGAAACAAGCAGCCCCGCCACCCCCAGGATACCCACCCCCCCCGCCCCCAC
>JASLAX010000145.1 GCA_030146875.1 Longimicrobiaceae bacterium | reverse complement strand
ACGTCATCCTGGAGAAGGCCCAGGAGGTGGGGGCCGACGCCATCGGGCTCTCGGCGCTGCTCGTCTCCACGTCCAAGCAGATGCCGCTCTGCGCGCAGGAGCTCCACCGGCGGGGGATGGCGTACCCTCTCCTGGTGGGCGAGGGCATGCCGTACCCGAGCGGGATGTTCTACTGCAAGGACGCCTTCGAGGGGCTGGCGGTGATGGACCGCCTGACGGCCGAGGACGGCGAGTCGTTCGTCCGCGACCACAACCGGGAGATGCTGCGGCGGTCGGAGGAGTACGCGAAGAACCGGGCGAAGGCGGCCGAGCTGCGGCCCGGGTCCGCCGCGTCGTCGGTGGAGACGGTCGAGGCGCCCAGGCCGCCGTTCTGGGGCTGGAAGGTGCTGGACCCCATCCCCGTGGACGACGTGGTGGAATGCATCGACCGCAACACGCTGTACCGCATGCAGTGGGGCGCCCGCAACCTGAAGGGCGAGGAGTGGGACCGCCTGGTGCGCGAGGACTTCGAGCCGCGCCTGGCCCGCTACACCCGCGAGGCGCGCACTCAGGGCTGGCTGCGCCCGCGCGCCGTGTACGGCTACTTCCCCGCGGGGCGGGAGGGGGACGAGGTCGTCGTGTTCGACCCCGCCGACCGGGCGAAGGAGATCGGCCGCTTCGCCTTCCCCCGGCAGGAGGACCGCGAGCGGCTGTCCCTGGCCGACTACTTCCGCCCGCTGAACGGCGACGGGCCCCAGGACGTCCTCGTCCTGCAGGTGGTGACCAGCGGCGACCGCGCGGCCGACGTGGTGGCGCAGCGCAACGCGGGCGGCGACTACACCGAGGGCTACTTCCTGCACGGCTTCTCGGTGCAGACGGCGGAGGGCGCGGCGGAGCTGGTGAACCGCCGCGTGCGGCGGGAGCTGGGGATCGGGGAGCCCCGCGGGCTGCGCTACTCCTGGGGGTACCCGGCGTGCCCGGATGTGGAGCAGCACGAGACGCTCTTCCGCATCCTGCCGGTGCGGGAGACGATCGGTGTGGGGCTCACCGCCGGCTTCCAGCTCGATCCCGAGCAGTCCACGGCCGCGCTGGTGGTTCACCACCCGGCCGCGAAGTACTTCTCCGCCTCCTGAAGACGGAGACCGAACGATGCCCGACTTTCGCGAGCTGATCGCCGACGGACGCCCGCACCTCTTCGACGGCGCCATGGGCACCATGCTGTACGCCCGCGGGGTGTACATCAACCGCTGCTACGACGAACTCTGCCTGGTGCAGCCCGAGATGGTGGCCGAGGTGCACCGCGCGTACGCGCGCGCCGGCGCAGAGGTGGTGGAGACCAACTCCTACGGGGCCAGCCGACCCAAGCTGGCCCGCTTCGGGCTGGAGGACCGCCTGGCGGAGATCAACCGCGCGGCGGCCCGCCTGGCCCGCGGGGCCGTGGGCGACCGCGTCCACGTGGCGGGGGCGATGGGGCCGCTGGGCCTGCGCATCGAGCCCTACGGCCCCACCTCCACGTCCGAAGCGCGTGAATTCTTCCGCGAGCAGGCGCAGGCGCTGCTGGAGGGCGGGGTGGACCTGTTCCTCCTGGAGACCTTCGCCGACCTGGACGAGGTGTGCGAGGCCGTGCAGGCGGTCCGCTCGCTCTGCGACCTTCCCGTGGTGGCCCAGGTGACGGTGCGCGAGGACGGCCGCACGCCGTACGGCTCCGACCTCTCCCTTGCCGCCGAGCGCCTGACGGCGTGCGGGGCGGACGTGGTGGGGCTGAACTGCAGCGTAGGTCCCAGCGACATGCTGGCGGCGGCGGAGCGGCTGGTGGGCCTCACCGACCGGCCCGTCTCCATCCAGCCCAACGCCGGCCTGCCGCGCGAGGTGGACGGGCGCACCATGTACATGGCGTCGCCGGAGTACTTCGCCTCGTACGCGGCGCGCTTCATCCGCAAGGGCGTGCGCTTCCTGGGCGGGTGCTGCGGGACCACGCCGGAGCACGTCTCCCGCATGGCCGGCGCGCTGCGCATGCTGGCGCCGGGCAAGGAGGCGCGCGTCTCCGTGGCCGCCCCGGAGGAGGAGGGCGGCACGGGGTGCGATGCCGTGCCGCTGGCCGGGCGCTCGCGCTGGGGCGCCAAGCTGGCCGCAGGCGAGTTCCTGACCACGGTGGAGATCGTGCCGCCGCGCGGCTCCAACCCCGACGCCATGCTGGAGGGCGTGCAGCTTCTCCGCGAGGCGGGGGTGGACGGCGTGAACGTGCCCGACGGCCCCCGCGCGCAGAGCCGGATGGGCGCGCTGGCCACGGCGGTGCTGATCCAGCAGCGGGTGGGGATCGAGGCGGTGGTCCACTACTGCTGCCGCGACCGCAACCTGCTGGGGATGCTGTCGGACCTCCTCGGCGCGCAGGCGCTGGGGCTGCGGAACCTGCTCCTGATCACCGGCGACCCGCCGAAGATGGGGCCTTATCCCGACGCGACGGCGGTCTTCGACATCGACGCCATCGGGCTCACCAACCTGGTGTCGCGCCTGAACCGGGGCCTGGACCCGGGCGGCAGCGCGTTGGGTGAGCCGACGTCGTTCGTGGTGGGCGTGGGCGTGAACCCCGGGGCGGAGGACTTCGAGCACGAGATGCGGCGCTTCTACTGGAAGGTGGAGGCGGGGGCGGAGTACGCCATCACGCAGCCCGTCTTCGACCTGCGCCAGCTCGAGCGCTTCGTGTCGCGGATGGAGGCCGACGGCCTGCGCATCCCCATCGTGGCGGGGATCTGGCCGCTGGTGTCGCTGCGCAACGCCGAGTTCCTGGCGAACGAGGTGCCCGGGGTGGTGGTGCCCCGCGAGATCCTGGACCGCATGCGCATCGCGGGCGACCGCGGCAAGGAGCACGCGGTGGCGGAGGGATCGCGGATCGCCCAGGAGATGCTGGCCGCGGCGCTCCCGATCATCCAGGGCGTGCAGGTGTCCGCGCCCTTCGGGAAGGTGCCGCTCGCGTTGGGAGTCTTCGACGCGATCCCGGGATGGAGCGAGCGCGCGTGCGCCGCGGTCGGGGTCGGCTGAACGACAACGGCCTGGGTTCACGCGGAGGCGCGGAGAACGCGGAGGAACGGGGGGCGGAGATTCCCTCCCCCTTTGGTTCCTTTGCGGTGGACGCTTGTTATCTGGAATCGGGACGGTCCGACCATTCCAGATTCCTCCAGCTACGAGTGGTCAGGAGTCCGCTAACGCGCCTCGATTAAGTGAGGAGATACTTGCGCTTGTCGGAATTACATCTACCTAGGCAGTATCAGCCAGCCCACCTACTGTGTAGTGTATGCCCGACAAAGACCGCGAGCGACGCTACCTCTCACTGCTTCGCAGCTGCGTTGAACTCCCTCCGGGGGAACCTGTCGAAGCGGAGCCTCCAGACTTTCTCCTCGGCGAAGCTCCAAACCGTCTTGGCGTTGAGCTTACCGAGTATCACCACCCTGCCAGCAATGGCGGCCCTCCGTTCCAAGAGGTCCAAAGCCTCAAGCGGCGTATCATGGAGCGTGCGGAACGGATTTACTCTGCGTTGGATGGGCCAGCTTTGTACCTTACGGCTTTCTTTGGGCCACATGCGCGGCTGAGGAAGAGGGCCGTTCCTCGGATCGCGCAGGAACTCGCGGAAGCCGTCCTCGCGGTGAGAATGCCGACGTCGATACAGGAGGGGCCGGTGGAGATCCCGTGGGACCTGCTCCCAGCTGAGATCGTCAAGGCATGGGCTCACGCCAGCGTCGATGGCACGGATCGGCTCTGGCAGCCGGACCACACTGGGTGGGTAGTAAGCATCTCGCCGGAGCACGTGCAAGCTGAGCTCAGTCGTAAGCAGCGAATCATACCAACGGCACGGCGGCGCTGTGACGCTCTCTGGCTCGTTCTCGTGCACAATTTGACGCGAGGGGCTGCGTGCGAACTCTCAGACGAGGCGGCCAGCGCCAGCTACATTTCGGCTTTTGATCGCGTGTTGTGGATGGATCCGCACATGCCACGTGTGCGTGATCTTCGCGTCAGTGCTGGCTAACAATCGGCTGATGCGGGGCCCGGCATGTTTTCGGGTGGACGCAAGGCTTGCGCGCCGGCCCCGCACCCCTGACCCTTGGGTCGTTAGGTTAGGCGTCATCCGAAGCCCTTCCGCAATGCAGGGGTCTCCAACAGATTTGTGGTATGAGCAACTCCATCATCGATTTCAGCCATCTGACTCCCGCGGAGCGGATCGAACTCGCGGAGCAGCTGTGGGATAGCCTCGATCCGCGGGAGCGCGAGGCGGTTCTACCTGCCGATGAGCAGCTCGATGAGCTTCGCCGTCGCCGCGCTGCCCTGGCTGCGGACGGCGATCCGGGAGAGCCGTGGGAGACGGTGCTGGACCGTATCGATGCGCGCGGCGTGTGAGCGAGGCTTCACCACGCCTGTTCATTCGCCGCGAGGCGCGTAGCGATCTTGAGGACGCGTTCGATTGGTACGAGGCGCGGGGCGCCGGCCTTGGTCATGAATTCCTGCGAGCAGTTCGTGTCCAACTCGCGGCCATCGAGCGATCGCCGGACCGTTTTCCGGTCGTGGCAGACGACATCCGGAAGGCAGTCCTGCGGCGCTTCCCCTACACCATCTTCTTCGTGATCCTGCGTCGGCAGATTTCCGTCATCGCGGTTCTGCATGGCCGTCGTCACCCATCGAGGTGGCAGTCCCGCAGGTGACGCCGAACTACCGGTTGCAGCCGGCGTGCGGCCCGGGATCTCGGTAGATTGGATTGCAGTGAGGCCGCACGCGGCTGAACCTTGACGGTAGGCGCGCCGGCCAGGCTTCGTGCCGCGCACTGACGGTGGCGGCGGGCGCCGGATCGCCCGCGATGCTGGCGGCGTCGGCCGGACGGTGCGGACGGCGGGACGAGAGCCTGCCGCCGCACCTCCGCGTTCTCCGCGCCTCCGCGTGAGACCCCGTAGTTCCGCGGACCACGGGTTGTCGAAACACGGCCCCGGCGCTATCATATAGGGCTATGTCGCACCCGCGCCCCGGGGCTCCACCCCCGGGCGCGGTGCTTCCGCTTTCCGGGGGAACCGTGTTCGACCAGCTCAGCGAGAAGCTAGAGGGAGTCCTCTCCGGTCTGCGCCAGCGGGGCGTGCTGACCGAGCCGATGATCCGGGAGGGGCTGCGGGAGATCCGCCGCGTCCTGCTGGAGGCCGACGTCAACTACGCTGTCACGCGCGAGTTCATGAAGTGCGTGGAGGAGAAGGCGCTCGGCGAGCGCGTGCTGAAGTCGGTCTCTCCCGGCCAGCAGCTCGTGAAGGTGGTGCACGAGGAGTTGACGGTGATGCTGGGCGAGCGGAAGGCCTCGCTCGCGCTGGCCCCCATCCCGCCCACCGTCATCATGATGGTGGGGCTGCAGGGCTCGGGGAAGACCACCACCGCAGGCAAGATCGCGCGCCGCATGAAGCGCGAGATGCGCCAGACGCGGCTGGTGGCGTGCGACGTCTACCGGCCCGCCGCCGTGGAGCAGCTCCAGACCCTGGGCGAGCAGGTGGGCGTGCCCGTCTATGCCGAGCCCGGCGTGACCGACGTCGTCGGCATCGCGAAGCGCGCGCTGGAGCTGGCGAAGCACGAGCGCGACCGCGTGGTGATCTTCGACACCGCGGGCCGGCTGCAGATCGACGAGGACCTGATGGACGAGCTGAAGCGCCTGAAGGAGGCGCTGCAGCCCCACGAGATCCTGTTCGTCGCGGACGGCATGATCGGCCAGGAGAGCGCCAACGTCGCCAAGGGCTTCGACGACGCGCTGGACGTGACGGGCGTGGTGCTCACCAAGATGGACGGCGACGCCCGCGGCGGCGCCGCGCTCTCCATCTTCGGGGTCACGCAGAAGCCCATCAAGCTGCTGGGCGTGGGCGAGAAGCTGGACGGGCTGGAGGACTTCCACCCCGAGCGGATGGCCGGCCGCATCCTGCAGCAGGGCGACGTGGTGGCCCTCGTCGAGAAGGCCGAGCGCGCCTTCGACCAGGAGCAGGCCGCCAAGCTCGAGAAGAAGGTGATGGGGACGGGGCGGTTCGACCTGGAGGACTTCCTGGTCGCGCTGCGCCAGTTCCAGAACCTGGGGCCGCTGGAGAACTTCCTGAAGCTGATCCCGGGAGTGAACAGCAAGGTCCTGAAGAACGTGAAGGTGGACCCCAAGCGGATGAGCCACATCGAGGCCATCATCCTCTCCATGACGCCCAAGGAGAGGAAGCGCCCCGAGACGCTCAACGGCCCGCGCCGCGCGCGCATCTCGCGCGGCTCCGGCCGGCCCGTGTCGGAGATCAACCAGCTCCTGACGCAGTTCAAGGACATGCAGAAGCTGATGAAGCAGATGAAGGGCCTGACGGGGATGATGCCCCGCGGGGGCGGGGGCGGGATGCCCCGCATGCCCTTCGGACCGAGATAGCAGAAGACGGAGGCCGACCGGCCTCCGAGCCGGGGCACCACGCCCCGCAGATCGTCCGCGAGGGGCGCCGGCCATGGGGGCCGGCCCGCGCTGGACGCCACCGCACCACCACCGAGGACACACGTGGCTCTCAAGATCCGCCTGCGCCGCATGGGCCGTAAGAAGGCCCCGCACTACCGTATCGTCGTGGCCGAGAGCAGCATGCCGCGCGACGGCCGCTTCGTCACCACCGTCGGCCACTACAACCCGACCACGCAGCCCATGACGCTGGTCGTGGACCGCGACAAGGCGCTCTCCTGGATCGGCAAGGGCGCCGTGCCCACCGAGACCGTGCACTCGCTCTTCCGCCGCGCCGGCGTGTTCCGCGAGGTCTCCGCCACCGAGAACGTGACCGAGGCCGTGAAGGGCGTGGCCGGCAAGGCCGCCTCCGCCGCGAAGTCCGCCGCCGGCAAGGTCGCGGGCGCCGCCGCCAGCGTCGCCTCGTCCGCGGCCGACGCGGTGTCGAGCGTGGCCGCCGCGGCCGCGGGCAGCGCCGCGGTGGAGAGCGTGGTGGAGAAGGTCACGGACGCCGCCAGCAGCGTGGTGGAGAAGGCGAAGGACGTGGCCGAGTCGGTGGTGGAGCGCGTGACGGGCGGCGACGACGCCGCCGCCGAGGCGCCGGCCGCCGAGGGCGAGGCCCCCGCCGCCGAGACGACCTCCACCGCCGAGCCGGCCGCCGAGGCCGCCTCGGCCGAGGAGACGCCCGCCGCCGACGCGACGTCCGAGGAGCCGAAGGCGGCGCCCGCGGACGACGAGGCCGCCGGCGTCTGACGCCGAGCGGATGGACGCGCCCGCCGGGCCGCTCCTGATCGTCGGCTGGATCCAGAAGCCGCACGGGATCAAGGGCGAGCTCTTCGTACGGCTGGAGACGGACCGCCCGGCCGAGGTGTTCCGGCCGGGGCGCGTCCTGCGGCTGGGCGACGTGCAGGGACGCCCCGTGGAGGGCACGCTGACCGTGCAGCGCGCCCGGCCGTTCAAGGAGGGATACCTCCTGAAGACGGAGGAGCACTCCGGGCGCAGCGACGCCCAGGACGCCGTGCGGGGGCGCACCCTGCTGCTGCCGCAGTCCGACGCGGCGCCGCTGGCCGACGACGAGGTCTTCTACCACGAGATCGTGGGGATGCGCGTCGAGGGCCCCGACGGGACCATCGGCGAGGTGAAGGACCTGTACGAGGCGCCCTCGGGCTTCCTGCTGGGGGTGCGCGCGCCGGGGGGGAAGGAGATCCTGATCCCCTTCGTCCGCGAGATGGTCCGCCGCCTGGACCGCGAGGCCCGGGTGGTGGAGATCGAGGCGCCGGCGGGGCTGCTGGACCTGTGATGCGCATCCACGTGGTCACGCTCTTCCCCGAGTTCTTCCACGGGCCGCTGGGAACGAGCATCCCGGCGCGGGCCGCGAAGGCCGGGCTGGTGGAGTACGACCTGGTGGGGTTGAGGGACTTCGCCCACGACCGCCATGGGACGGTGGACGACTACCCGTTCGGCGGCGGCGCGGGGATGGTGATGAAGCCGGCGCCGTTCTTCGAGGCGGTGCGCTCCATCGCGCCGGAGGGGGAGGACCGCCCCCGGGGGCGCGTGCTGCTGATGTCGGCCCGGGGCAGGCGCTTCACCCACGACGACGCGGTGCGCCTGTCGCTGCAGCAGGAGCTGACCCTGCTCTGCGGGCACTACAAGGACGTGGACCAGCGCGTGGCCGAGGGGCTGGCCGACGAGGAGGTCTCGCTGGGGGACTTCGTGCTCTCCGGGGGAGAGATCCCCGCGCTGGCGGTGCTGGACGCCGTGGTGCGGCTCCTTCCCGGCGCCATCTCCGACCACGAGTCGGCGTCCACCGATTCGTTCTACGACGGGCTGCTGAGCCCGCCGAGCTACACCCGTCCCGCGGAGTATCGCGGGATGCGCGTCCCCGAGGTGCTTCTCTCGGGAGACCACGCGCGGATCGCCGCATGGCGCCGCGAGCAGGCCGAGCGCCTGACGCGCGAGCGGCGCCCGGAGCTCGCCGAGCGTCCGGGACCGAGCTGACGTTGGGGACGGATCCGTCCCCGCCCGCGGGCGGGGGGAGCGGACGCCCAACCTCTCCACTCCATCACGAAAACGAGGAATACAGAGATGCACCCGTTCATCGAGACCCAGAAGGAGTACATGCGGACGGACCTGCCCTCCTTCCAGCCGGGCGACACCGTGCGCGTGAACGTGCGGGTGCGCGAGGGTGAGAAGGAGCGCATCCAGGCGTTCGAGGGGGTCTGCATCGGCCGCAAGAACGGCGGCGTCTCCGAGACGTTCAAGGTCCGCAAGATCTCGGGCGGCATCGGCGTGGAGCGCACCTTCCCGCTGCACTCCCCCATGATCGCGTCGGTGGAGATGGTCCGTCAGGGCCGCGTGCGCCGCGCGAAGCTGTACTACCTGCGCGCGCTGCGCGGCAAGGCCGCCCGCATCAAGGAGCGCCGCACCCGCTAGGGCGCGGCTCCATCGCAGGAACGCCCGCGGGGCGCGCCGGTTGTGCGCGCCCCGCGGTCTTTGTATCCTCCCCTCATGCCCCCACCGAAGAACCCCGCGAAGAAGGGCGCGAAGCGCGTCCGGAAGCCCACTCCGGCCCGCCTGCGCAAGCTGCTGGCGGCGGAGTTCGGCTTCTGGCTGCAGGGCGTTCCCCACGTGGCCGGCGTGGACGAGGTGGGCCGCGGGCCGCTCGCCGGGCCCGTGGTGGCCGCCGCCGTCATCCTTCCCGAGGGGTGCTGGATCCAGGGGGTGGACGACAGCAAGAAGCTGACGCACGAGCGCCGTGCGGAGCTGTACGGGCGCATCGCCGCGAGCTGCGTCTGCTGGGGGGTGGGGGCGGCGAGCGTGGACGAGATCGACCGCATCAACATCCGCCGCGCGACGGCTCTCGCCATGCAGCGCGCCATCCGCCGCCTGCGCTGCCCCCCGGGGCACCTGCTGGTGGACGGTCTGCCCGTTCCCGAGCTGGGGATCGAGGGGCAGACGGCGGTGGTGGACGGCGACGCGAAGATCCACTCCATCGCCGCCGCCTCCATCCTGGCGAAGGTGACGCGCGATCGTTTGATGGCGCGGCTGGCGCTGCGGCACCCCGCCTACGGGTGGGAGCGCAACAAGGGCTACGGCACCCCGGAGCACCTGGAGGCGCTGGACCGCCACGGCCCCACCGCGCACCACCGGCGCTCCTTCCAGCCCGTGCAGTACTCCCTGGACGAGATGATCCAGATCTCCCGACTGGCCGCCGATGCACACTGAGCACCTGCAGAACGTCCGTCCCTCCTGGGTCGCCTTCGGGTGGTTCCTCTCCGCGGCGGCGACCGCGCTCGCCGTCTTCGCGATGATCGCCGCGGGGCTGCTGGGGGCCGAGGAGGGGAGCCCGCTCCCCGTCTTCGCCGCCGTGGCCCTGGGCTTCGCCGTGGGCGGGTGGTTCACCGGGCTGCGGGTGGGGCTCGCGCCCATCCTGCACGGGGTGGGGATCGGCCTCTTCTCGCTGCTGGTCTGGTTCCTGGCCAACGCCCTGCTGGGCGAGCCGCTGGGGACCACCGCCTGGCGCGGCCTCTCCCCCGCCACCTCGGCGGGGCTGCTCCTGCTGCAGATCGCGGCGGCGGGCGCGGGGGCGCGGCTGGGCTCGCGCGGCGCGCGGACGCAGGACCGCTAGCCCCGCGTGGACCCCGAGGCGCCGCTCCCGGCCGACGGCCTGGCCGACCCGGCGCTGGCCGGGGGGCTCGCCCGCGCCCTCTTCGAGCAGTCCCCCCTCAGCACCGTCGTCTACGACCCCGACGGCCGCCTGGTGCTGGTGAACGGGGCCTTCGAGCGGCTCTGGGAGCTGCGGCTGGCGGACATCCCCCCCGACTACTGCGTGCTGCGGGACCCGCAGCTCGGCGCGCTGGGGCTGCTGCCCCAGGTGCGCCGCGCATTCGCGGGCGAGCCCGTGGTGCTCCCGCCGCTGCGCTACGACGCGGCGCGGCTGAGCGGGGGCGCGCGCGTGACCTGGACGCAGGCGCACCTCTACCCCGTGCGCGGGGCGGCGGGGGAGGTGTCGTCCGTCGTGCTGGTGCACGTGGACCTGACCGACCGCGTGGAGGCGGAGGAGCGCACCGCCTTCCTGGCCGAGGCGGGCCGCGTGCTGCACGAGTCGCTGGACGTGGAGGAGACGCTGCGCGCCGTGGCCGGGCTGGCCGTTCCGCTGCTGGGCGACTTCTGCTTCGTGGACGTGCGGCAGGGCACCGGGCTGCGCCGCGTGGCCGCCGCGCAGGCGCCCGGGCACGACGCGGCGCTGCTCCGCGAGGCGCAGCGCCACCCCCCGCAGCCGGGGCGCTCCGCCAACCCCGTGTGGCGCGTGATCTCCACCGGCCGCACGGAGCTGCTGCCGGAGTGGGGCGAGGAGGCCATGGCCGCCGCGGCATCCGGCCCCGAGCACGCGCGGGTCATGCGGGCGCTGGGCGGGCGCTCGCTGCTCTCGGTGCCGCTGGCGTGGAAGGGCGAGACCTTCGGGGCGCTCACCTTCCTGATGGGCGCGTCCGGGCGGGTGCACGACGAGCGCGACCGCGACCTGGCCGAGGAGGTCGGGCGCCGCGCCGCGTCCGCGATCGCGAACGCGCGGCTGCACGCGCAGGGCGAGGAGGTGCGGGCCGAGCTGGAGGCGCGCGCGGACGAGATGCAGGACCAGGCCACGCTGCTGGAGGAGCGGCGCGTGGAGCTGGAGGAGCGGGTGCGCGAGGCGCAGGAGCTGAACGCGGCGCTGGAGGCGGCGAACCGCGAGCTGGTGGCGGCGCGCGAGGCGGCCGAGGCGGCGGAGCGCACCACCCGCGGCATCCTGGAGGGGATCGCCGACCCGTTCGTGGTGCACGACGCGGAGTGGCGCTTCCGCTACATCAACGAGCCCGCCGCCGCGGTCTTCCGCGCGGCGGGGCGGGAGGGGAGGGACCGCCTGATCGGCCGAGTGCTCTGGGAGGAGTACCCGGACCTGGTGGGCTCGCGCTTCGAGTGGGAGATGCGGCGGGCGGTGGAGACCGGGGCCCCGGCGGCGTTCGAGGAGTTCTATCCCGGGAGCGGCACCTGGTCGGAGCTGCGCTGCTACCCGCTCCCCGGCGGCGGGCTGGCGACGGTGTGGAAGGATGTGACGGCCCGCCGCCGTGAGGAGGAGGCCGCGCACCTGCTGGCGTCCGCGTCCGCCGTGCTCTCCGCCTCGCTGGAGCCGCGGGAGACGCTGGACGCGGTCTCCCGGCTCTTCGTGCCCCGCCTGGCCGACTGGTGCACCGTGTACCTGCGCGACGCGGACGGGAAGGTGGAGCGGGTGGCGCTGGCGCACGTCGACCCCACGCGCGAGGAGGAGGCCTGGGACCTGGGGCGCCGCTACCCACCGGACCTGGAGTCCGACCAGGGGATGGGCCGCGTGCTCCGCAGCGGCGAGCCGCTGCTGATCTCCGACGTGACGGAGGAGATGGTGGCGGCGGCCGCGAAGGACGACGAGCACCGCCGGATCCTGCTGCAGGTGGGGATGCGCTCGGTGATCATGGTCCCGCTCGCCGCGCGCGGGCGGGTGCTGGGGGCCATGACGCTGATCGCGGCCGCGTCGGGCCGGCGCTACGGCGACGAGGACGTGGCGCTCGCGGGCGAGCTGGCGCACCGCGCCGCCGTGGCGGTGGACAACGCCCGCCTCTTCGCCGAGACGCGCGCGGCGCGGGAGGAGGCGGAGGCGGCCAACCGCGCCAAGAGCGAGTTCCTGGCCGTGATGAGCCACGAGCTGCGCACGCCGCTGAACGCCATCGGCGGGTACGCGCAGCTCCTGCAGATGGGGGTGCACGGCCCCGTCGCGCCGCCGCAGGAGGAGGCGCTGGAGCGCATCCAGCGCGCGCAGCGGCACCTGCTCTCGCTGATCAACGACGTGCTGAACTACGCGCGCATCGAGGCGGCGACGGTGCAGTACCTCCGCGAGCGCGTGCCGGTGGCCGAGATGCTGGAGGGGCTGGACGCGCTGGTCGCCCCGCAGCTCGCGGCGCGCTCCCTCCGCTACACCTGCGAGGCGGTGGACGACGGCATGGCCGCGATGGCGGACGGGGAGAAGGTGCGGCAGGTGCTGCTGAACCTGCTCTCCAACGCGGTGAAGTTCACGCCCGAGGGCGGCGAGGTGCGCGTCTCCGCCGACGCGGAGGGCGAGCGGGTGCGCGTGCACGTGGCCGACACCGGCCCCGGGATCCCCGCCGACAAGCGCGAGGCCGTGTTCGAGCCCTTCGTGCAACTCGGGCGCGGCCTCTCCTCGGTGCAGGAGGGCACCGGCCTGGGGCTGGCCATCTCCCGCGACCTGGCCCGCGGGATGGGCGGCGACCTCACCGTCCGCTGCGGCGACGAGGGCGGGTCGACGTTCACGCTCGTCCTCCCCCGCGCCTGACGCCAAATCGCAATCTTCAGACGACACCATTCACATGTGGTCCGATCACCTTTCCTCGATTGAGGTAGAGTTCACGTACCGGGCAATGGAGGCGCTTGGGAGTGCGAACTGGGCTGCACCGCTCCTCAATGGGATTCGGCGTCAAGGTGGGATCATTTCGCAGAACAAGCCTCTTCTCTTCGAAGCGCGCTACGCCTATGCCATTCACGGCGCTGGAGCTAGAGCTCAATACGAGTTCGCTGCGGGCGTCGGGAGGTCCACGGTGGACTTCCGGTTGCTCCAGAAAACGGAATGGTTGATCGAGTGTGTGAGTATCCGCACCAGCAAAGGTGCGAAGAGAGCCATGAGAAAACGCGGTGATATCTACGAGCAGCACTTCACCTCGCTCAACTCCGATCCGCATCAAACGCCGGAGGGCGAGATGATCCGGATGGGCGAACTCATAGCGGAAAAGGCGTACGCCCGAGACAGGCCAACCAAGTTTCCGACAGTCTCGCCCGGCCGGTATCATGTGATCGTGGTCGACACCCGCGGTTACCTAGACGGTGGGGGCGATATCTCGGATTTTCGGCAGATCGCGTATGGACAGGCCGGCATCCCGCAAGACCGAGAGTGGATGCTCCATTGGTGGGGACCTCCAGGGGAGGAGCGGCCCATTCAGGGCTTGTTTGAGAAAGGGAACCCGGTGCGCGGTGCAGAAACAATGCGTGAACGGATTCATTTTCTGCATTTTGTGCAGGAAGATGAGTACGTCGAGAATGAAATCCTCCGCAGAGGATACCTGCTCGGAAACCCGTGGCTGTTTGACGGTGAAGAGGAGATGGGCAGCGTGCTTGAGGATTACCCCCTGTTCAGGGGTTCAGCGGCCTAGGAGGCCTCGTTTCATTCATCGGTTTTTTCAACGGCGACTGCATGCATGTCGCTCAGAGCCAGACTCCCGACCTCCCGCACCACACACGATGTCGACGTACGCCGAGAAGATCGCCGCGGAGCTGGGCCTTCGCGCCCCGCAGGTCCGCGCCGCCCTGGAGCTGCTGCTGGAGGGGAACACCATCCCCTTCGTGGCCCGCTACCGGAAGGAGGCCACGGGCGAGCTGGACGAGGTGCAGCTCCGCGACGTGCGCGACCGCCACGAGTACCTCTCCGAGCTGGACGAGCGCCGCGCGGCGGTGCTGAAGTCGGTGGAGGAGCAGGGGAAGCTCACCCCCGAGCTGCGCGCGGCCATCGAGCGCACGGGGAGCAAGGCGGAGCTGGAGGACCTGTACCGCCCCTTCAAGCCGAAGCGGCGGACGCGGGCGACCATCGCCGTGGAGCGCGGGCTCGGACCGCTCGCCGAGCTGCTGATCGCGGGGAGGACGACGGACGCGGAGCTGCTCGCGGCCGCTGCCCGCTTCGTCCACGTCGAGAAGGGGGTGGCGACGGCGGAGGAGGCGCTGGCGGGCGCGCGCGACGTGTTCGCGGAGCGCGTGGCGGACGACGCGGCGGTGCGCGCCTACGTGCGCGAGCAGATGCGCGAGCGCGGCGCGCTGGAGAGCAGGGCGGCTCGCGGGAAGGCGGGCGAGGCGTCCAAGTTCCAGGACTACTACGACTTCTCCGTGCCCGTGAAGCGGGCGAAGAGCCACCAGGTGCTCGCCGTCCGCCGCGGCGAGGCGGAGGAGTTCCTGACCGCCCGCATCACCGTGCCGGACGACGAGATCGTTCCCTCGCTGGTCCGCCGCTTCGCCGCGGGGTCCAGGGCGCCGGAGCAGACGCGGCTGGCGGTGGAGGACGCGTACCGCCGCCTGGTGTCGCCGTCGGTGGAGGTGGAGGTGCGGATGGAGCTGAAGACGCGCGCGGACGAGGAGGCCATCGCCATCTTCGGGTCCAACCTGGAGGCGCTTCTGCTCGCTCCCGCGGCGGGGGAGCGGACGACGCTGGGAGTGGATCCCGGCTACCGCACGGGGTGCAAGCTCGCCGTCGTCTCGCGGACGGGCGCCGTGCTGGCCACCGGCGTCGTCTACCTGCACCAGGAGGACCGGGCGAAGCGCGAGCTGGCGGCGCTGGTGGAGAAGCACGGGGTGGAGCTGGTGGGCGTGGGGAACGGCACGGCGAGCCGGGAGAGCGACCGGCTGGCCAGGGAGGCCGTGCGCGAGCTTCCGGCGGAGAAGAGGCCGACGGTGGTGATGGTGAACGAGGCCGGCGCGTCGATCTACTCCGCGTCCGACGCGGCGCGCGAGGAGCTTCCGGAGCTGGACCTGACGCTGCGCTCCGCCGTCTCCATCGCGCGGCGGCTGCAGGACCCACTGGCGGAGCTGGTGAAGATCGATCCCAAGTCCATCGGCGTGGGCCAGTACCAGCACGACGTCTCGCAGACGCGCCTGAAGCGGCGCCTGGACGAGACGGTGGAGAGCTGCGTGAACCGCGTGGGGGTGGAGGTCAACACGGCGTCCGCCGCGCTGCTGGGCTACGTGGCGGGCATCGGCCCCACGGTCGCGCAGCGCATCGTCCGCCATCGCGACGAAGGCCGCGCCTTCCGCTCTCGCGCCGACCTGCTGGGCGTCTCCGGGCTGGGGCCGAAGACGTTCGAGCAGGCCGCGGGCTTCCTGCGCGTCCGCGGCGGGGCGCACCCGCTGGACTCGTCCGCCGTGCACCCCGAGCGCTACGCGCTGGTGGAGCGGATCGCGGCGGACCTCTCCGTGCCGCTGGACTCGCTGGTGGGGAACGAGGACGCCATCCGCCGGGTGGAGCCGCGCCGCTACGTGGGGGACGGCGTGGGGCTGCCGACGCTGGAGGACATCCTGGCGGAGCTGCGGAAGCCCGGCCGCGACCCACGCCAGGCGTTCGAGGCGCCCTCGTTCCGCGACGACGTGACGGAGATCGGCGACCTGAAGGAGGGGATGGTGCTGCCGGGAACGGTGACCAACGTGGTCGCCTTCGGCGCCTTCGTGGACGTGGGCGTGCACCAGGACGGCCTGGTCCACGTCTCCCAGCTCTCCGACGGCTTCGTGCGCGACCCGGCCGAGGTGGTGAAGGTGGGCGACCGCGTCAGCGTGCGGGTGCTCTCCGTGGACGTGCCGCGAAAGCGGATCGCGCTGTCGATGAAGAAGCAGGCGGAGCCCGGCGCGGCGAAGGGCGGGGGAGAGCGCCGCGACGAGCGTCCCCCCCCGTCGTCCACCGCGCCGCGTGAGAAGTCGACCCCGCGTCCGCCGACGCCGTCCGCGCCGGCGCGGAAGGAAGCGCCGAAGGAGAAGGCCCCTTCGCCCGCGCCGGCCCCTCCGAGGGACGGCATCGCCGCGAACGGGATGCGGATCACGCGGAAGTAGCGGCGTCCGGTCGGAGGCGGAGCGGCGGCGTCCCATCCCGGGGCGCCGCCGCTCGCGTTCGGACGGCTCCGACGATGTGCGATCTCCGGAACTTCGGACGTTTCTCCGGTGTCCCACGCGGGCCCATCGCCCCACCCGTCGGCCGTCGTCCCGCACACCCCGGCGTCCGAGGCCTCCGCCGCACGCCTTCCGGTCCCCTCCTCCCCCGCCTTCCCGTGCTCCTGGCCAGTGCCCTGCTGCTCTTCCAGACCGCCGCCGGCACGGTGAACGGCACCGTGCGCGCCCACCCCTCGGGCGAGCCCGTGCCCCACGCCACGGTGGAGGTCCCCGCGCTGAACCGGCGCGTGGTGGCGGACGCCCGCGGCTACTACGTGATCGCCGGGCTGGCCGCCGGCCGGCACCGCATCCGCGGGTCCGCCCCTGGGCGCGACACCGCATCGGTGGAGGTCACGCTGGCGGACGGGGCCTCGGTCAGCCGCGACCTGGCGCTGCCCCCGCCCGCGCTGCGGCTGGAGGGCATCACGGCGGCGGCCGGGCCTCCGCTCCCCGGGATGGACGCCGCCGGCCCGGCGACGACGCGCGTGGACGCGGAGACCATCAAGTCGACCCCCGCCGTGGGCGAGGCGGACGCCTTCCGCGCCATCCAGGCGCTTCCCTCCGTGGCGGCGGCGTCGGACTTCTCCACCGCGTTCTACCTGCGCGGGGGGACGCCCGACCAGACGCTGGTGACGCTGGACGGCGTTCCCCTCTTCAACCCCTACCACCTGGGCGGCCTGTTCGCCGCGGTGGACCCCGACGCGCTGGCCACGGTGGACGTGGCGACGGGGGCGCTGCCGGCGCGCGCGGGCGACCGCCTCTCCGGCGCGGTGCACATGCACACGCGCGACGGCGGGCGCGACCGCTGGCGCTCCACGGGCGCGGTGGGGCTGATCTCGTCGCGCGCGAGCGTGGACGGGCCGCTCCCGGGCGGCGCCGGTACCATGCTGCTGTCGGTGCGCCGCACGTACCTGGACCTGGTCACCCGCGCGGCGGACGGGGCGGGGCTGATCGAGGGGCACCTCCCCTTCGCCTTCACGGACGCGCACCTCAAGCTCACCGGCTCCGCGGGCGGCGCCGGGCAGTGGTCGGTCTCGGGCTACCTGAACGACGAGGGGTTCGACATGCCCGACGACTGGTCCGAGAGCTCGGAGGGGGACGACGAGGACCTGACGTGGGACTGGGGGACGCGGGCGCTGGCGGCGCGCTACCGCCGCACGGTGGGGGGAGCGTGGCTGGTGGACGCGCGCGCGGCCGTGAGCCGCTTCGCGGGCGAGCTGATCGTGAAGAGCGCGGGCCGCCCCGAGGAGCGCCCGCTCTTCAGCACCATGCGCAACGCCATGGCGGCGCTGGAGGTCACCCGCTACGGCACCGCGCACCGCTGGAGCGCGGGCGTGGAGGTGAACGGCTACCGCCTGGCCCACGACGTGTTCCGCGGCAGCGAGGACGAGCTGGCCCGCCTGCTCCCGCACATCGAGCGGGTGGACCGCACCCGGAGCGTGGCCCTGCACCTGAGCGACGAGTGGCGGGCCTCCGAGCGCCTCACCGGGCGGCTGGGGATGCGGGTGCTGACGGTGGAGGACGGCGCCACGCTGCTCCTGCCCCGCCTGGGCGCCCGCTACGGGATCACGCCGCAGCTCGCCCTGACCGCCGGGGCGGGCCGGTATGCCCAGACGCTGCGCAGCCTGCGCGACGAGGAGTCGCTCTTCACCAGCATCTTCGCGTTCGACCTGCTGGTGGCCGCCCCGCCCGACCGCCCGTCGACGTCGGAGGACGTCACGCTGGGGGTGGAGTGGGCGTCGGGGCGGACCACGCTGCGGGCCGACCTGTTCGCGCGGCGCCTGGACGGCCTGACCATCGCCCGGCCCGAGGGGAACCCGCTGGACACGCCGCTCCTGGTCGCATCGGACTCGCTCTCGGGGAGCGGCGCGGCGCGCGGGGTGGAGCTGCACGGCGTCAGCCGGCGGGGCCGGAGCGTCTACACGCTCTCGTACGCCTACGTGGACGCCTCGCGCCGCGCCCACGGCGAGGACTTCACCCCGCGCTTCCACCGCCCGCACACGATCGACGCCTCGGCCGTGCGGCCGCTGGGTCGGAACAGCCAGCTCAGCGCCCGCGTGCAGTGGGCGTCGGGCCAGCCCTTCACCCCGGTGGTGTCGCAGACGCCGCGGCTGGCCTACGACGACCGCACGGGCACCTGGATCCCGGACGGGATGCTCACCGTCTACGGGGAGCACAACAGCGGGCGGCTCCCGGCGTACCGGCGCCTGGACCTGTCGGTGAAGCGGGAGTTCCACCCGCGCTTCCTGGGCTCGTCCGGCACCCTGACGCCCTACTTCCAGGTGATCAACGCGCTGGGCTCGCGGAACGTGCTCTACGCCGTCTCGGAGTGGAACCCCGAGGAGGGCGCGCGCCTGGAGTACGGTCCTCAGCTTCCCGTGGTCCCATCCTTCGGCTTCGAGTGGACCTTCTGATGCGCCGCCTCCTCGCCCTGGCCCTGCTGCTCGCGGCCGCCGCCTGCGTCCGCGACCCGGACCCGCTGACGTTCGTGGAGCCGGCGCTGTCCGTCCACGGCGTGGTCCGCGCGGGCGACACCACCTTCGCCGTCACCCTGCTCCGCCGCGTGGGCGACGAGCCCATCCCGCCCGGCGCCACCGTGCGCGTGGAGAGCGGGGGCGTCATGATCCCGCTGCACGAGCTTCCGGCCGACTCGGCGCTGGGCTGCTTCATGGGCCAGGGGGCGCCGTTCGGCGCGCAGGAGCCGCGCTGCTACGTGGCGCGGCTGGCGGAGCCCGTGCGCCCCGGCTCCCGCTGGACGCTGCACGTCCTTCTGGCGCCCGGACAGACGGCGACCGGCACGACCGTGGTGCCGGAGGTGCCGACGATCGTCCGGCCGCAGGCGCGGCAGCGGGTCGCCCTCTCGTCCTTCGGCGACGGCGCGGAGCTCCGCATCGAGTGGCAGACGGCGGACGCGCCGCGCGTGGCGCCGTCCCTGGGCGAGGGGGTCGCGTACTCCGGCGGGCGGGCGCTGGCGGACGTGCGCTGCCACGTCGCCGCCCGCTCCCTGTCGCCGGCGGTGGGGCAGCCCAGCGGCAGCCGGACGACGACGATCGACGACGTCTACTGCGCCGGGCAGAACGGTCCGGCGGTCGCCTGGGACTCGGTCATCGCGCCGGTGCTGGTCACCGCCTACGACGCTGCCTACGCGGAGTTCAGCCTGCGCGGCGAGAGCGTGACGCGCGGCCGCCCCGGCGACGCGCTGCAGGGTGCGTACGGCGTGTTCGGCTCCGCGGCCACGGCGCGGCGGGAGATCGTGATCCTCCCGCGGAGCTGATCGCGGAGGCCACGCGGCACCGTCATGGTTGAGCGCGGTCCCCCGGTGCGTTATCTTCACGCCCGTCGGGCCGATAGCTCAGTTGGTAGAGCAGCGGACTTTTAATCCGTTGGTCCTGGGTTCGAGTCCCAGTCGGCCCATTCTTTCCCAGAACCATCAGGAGCATGAGGGTCGCCAAGTAGGCGACCCTCACGTGCATCCTCCGGCGAGTCTCGCGTGGCACAGACCGACGTAACCGCCCCTCTTGATACGATCAGCATTCGAGCCTGAACCGCAATGGCGGGACGGGTTATCGGTTCGACTCCATCTAAATTGCCACGCGAGAGGTGGGAGATCTCCCTTGACGGTCTTCCAATGCAGTATGATTATTGTTAGATCCTTATGGGTTATTTTTTGTAGAAAGAATACGGCCAAGCAGAGCTTATCGACCACTCTTGAAGAAGGCTAACTATAAGTCCCTTCCTGCATCCCTGTCGCGGTAAGCTCATGGCGTTGGTTGTCGGTATCGCTGCCATCTGGCAGACGGGATGCGAGTTCCTTAGGACAACGACGTTGGAGGAGCAGTCGGCCGGAAGCACCCGCTGGGCGATTGTCGGCAAGATCGTGAATGCGGTCACGGGCGCTCCCGTGACCGGCGCGCAGGTGGAGGTGATCGGGTTTGGCACCAGCCTCACTGATCGAGAAGGGTTCTATCGGCTCGGTAAAGACCGGTCGGTCGCTGGGCGCGCCCATCTTGTGATCCGAGTGGAGGCTCCCGGCTTCGCTGCTGGACATCGAGAGTTTGATGTCGGTACCGGCCTGTTGCAGGTTCCAGTATTGCACCTCGTTCCGCTCACGACTTCCGTCAGCTTCACCGCAGACGGAGGGACCTTCACGTTTCCGAATGGCGCATCAATCCGAGTTCCAAGGGCAGCACTAACGAGTCCGGCAGCCGTGTCGATCACGACGCTCCCCCAATCGGGTCCAGGAATAGTCCATACGAGAGATAACATGGTTGCAGTAGGTGCATTCTACGTAACTCCCGGGAAGATCCGTTTCGATCAGCCCGTTGAGATCTCGATCCCGCTCGCGGCGCGGTCCCGGTCCGGATCGAGCTTGTCGCTGCGGGTGTTCGACGAGGTTACCCACGCCTGGAAGCACGCGGGACCCTCGACCACCTCCGACGACGGTGCTCGGGCGACCGTAGATGTGGAGGGCGGCGGCTTGTTCGTGTTCGCTCTGGACGAGCGGAAATGGACGATGATCGAGGAGGCAAATACGGTCGAGCCGGCCTATGGTTCGTGGACAGCTGCCGGGACATGCTTGCCGCCCGGCCCCGTCATGAGCAGCGAGCACCAGTTCGACAGTAACTTCGACTCCTCTCCCTCCCTGAACGGGTTCCCAGAACAGCGCGACTTATTGTACCGCTTGCACGGAGGTTCTAGCATCGTTCATCCCACGCCGGTCACCACCGTCCCATCGGGCTATCACCTGAGCTTTGAGATGCGCCCGATCTATGCCGCCCACACACGGAATGGTAAGATATGGTATGACGACACGCCCAATGTGGTATTCCTCTTTCAATACTTCTTTCTCGTCTTCGATTACTGGGAATTCCGAATCACAAAGGTCTGCGAAGAAGATCAGGGAGGGATATGGATCTAGAGGCGGCGATGAGGCCGAAGGATGGATCAACTACCCGCGCAACGGGCTGAGCCGCGGCGCCATGACGTACCACATGTTGGAGTTGCAGATGATCTACGCTCTGCCGGACCGGAAGGTGATCGACGCCCGCAACAAGGAACGTAAGATCCAGGCCGAGTCGGGGGATTCCCTGGTCGTGGATCCGGGGCCGCGGGCGTAGCGCCGACGCAGATCAGAGTACGCAACTCCGGAGCGACGAAGCGGGCAGCCCCCAGCTGGCTGCCCGTTTCTGCTTTCCCCATCGCCGACGCTTGCCGTACCTCCGGAGGGAAGCGGCGGACCGCCGAGCGGGCTCCCCGCCGCTCAGCCGATCCCCCATCAGAGGCCCAGGCTCCTCAGCTCCTGCGCCCGGGCGCGGCTCACCGGCACCCGCCGTCCGTCGGCGAGCTCGGCCTCCAGGTTCCCGCGCTCGTCGCGCCTGAACGCGCGGACGTGGTCCAGGTTCAGGACGTGCGCGCGGTGCACGCGCACGAAGCGCTTGGGGTCGAGCCGCTCCTCCAGCCGGCTCAGGGGGAGGTGCAGCAGGTGGCGCGTGCGCTCGGTGTGGGCGACCACGTAGTCGCCGTCGGCCTCGAACCACCGGACCTCCGCGATGGGCAGCGGCACCAGGTTGCCCCCCACCCGCACGAACAGACGGCTGATCGGCCCGCCCGCGAGCGCGCCGGTCAGCCGCTCCAGCACGCCCACGCCGGCCGGCTCGCCGATGGCCGCGCGGATGCGCTCCATGGCCGCGGCCAGGCGGGCGGGGCCGAACGGCTTCAGCAGGTAGTCCGCCGCGCCCAGCTCGAAGGCGGTGACCGCGTGCTGCGAGAAGGCCGTCGTGAACACGACGAACGGCTGCCGCTCGATGCGGCGCAGGACCTCGGTCCCGGAGAGCCCCGGCATCTGCACGTCCAGGAACACCAGCTCCGGCCGCAGGCGGTCGATCGCCTCCACCGCCGCCTCGCCGTCGGCCGCCTCGCCCACCACCTCCACCCACTCGAACGCGGTGAGCATCGCGCGCAGGCCCGCGCGCGCCACCGGCTCGTCGTCCACCACGAGCGTCCGGACCTTCACGGCTTCCTCCGGCCGCGCGGGACCACCAGCACCGCCTCCCATCCCCCCTCCTCGCGCGCGCCGCTCGTCAGCCGCGCCGCGCCGCCGTACAGCAGCGCCAGCCGCTCGCGCAGGCGCGACAGCCCCGTCCCCGTCCCGTCCACCAGCGGGGCGGGCGGCGGGCCGTCGCCCGTGTCGCGCACCGAGAGCGTCAGGTCCCGGTCCGACCCCGCGGCGGTGACGACGATCTCCGTGGGCGCCACGCGATGGGCCGCGCCGTGGCGCACCGCGTTCTCCACCAGCGTCTGCAGGGCGAACGAAGGGACCCGCTCGTCCAGGAGGTCCGGGTCCACCTGGGCGCGGACGCGCAGGCGGTCGCCGAAGCGGATGTGCTCCACCTCCAGGTAGCGCGACACGAAGGTCCACTCGTCGCCGAGCGTCACCTCGTCGCGCTCCTCCTCCACCGTCGTCCGCAGGAGGGACGCAACGAGCTCCGCGGCCTCGGCCGCACGTACGGGATCCATGGGGATGAGCTGCACCACCGTGTGCAGCGCGTTGAACAGGAAGTGCGGATGGAGCTGCCCCCGCAGCGCCGCGAGCTGCGTGCGCGCCGCGTGCGCCTCGGCGCGCGCGGCCCGCGCCCGGTTCTCTGCCGAGTACGCGATCCCGACCACCACGGCGTACATGAAGAGGGTGAGGCCGGGGAGCTCCACCAGCCGCTGCGGCCGGCCGGTCCGGGTCTCCAGCAGGCTGCCGGTGAACAGGCTCTCCACGGCGATGGCAAGGCCGATCCACAGCAGCCCGAACGCGGGCGCCGCCGCCAGGTGCAGCAGGACGAACCGCGGGCGGAAGGGGCGCTCCCACGACAACCGGCGGACGAACCGGTACAGGAGGTACGCGACGAGCGCCCCGGTGGTCAACCCGGCGAAGGCGGCCGCGGGCTCCCCCGGCTCCCAGGTTTCCCTGCGGGCAGGCTGGGTGGAGGACTGGTTGATCACGGGTGGGCCATCCGGGGAATCGCGTTCGTCGGGGTGCCGTTCCCGCACGCCGAAGTGCGCCGGAACGGCCGTGCATGAAGATGCCGGCGCGGCGCGCGCCCCGCGAGATGCGCCGCCCGCCGTTCGGCCGCCCCGATCTGCCATTCACCGAAGATCGGCTCCCGGGGAGCCGGATGGGGACGTACAGTGCACGTCGACGCCCCCACCCGCACCCCGGAATCCCCCCATGATGCTGCGCGAGCCGGAAGACCCCACCATGAACGAACCGACCACTTGGAGCGCCGGCGGACACGCCGTGCTGAGCCTTCGGGACGTGAGCCACGTCTACCCCAACGGCACGCGCGCGCTGGACGGCGTGTCGCTCACGATCGCCCGCGGCATGTACGGGCTGCTGGGCCCCAACGGCGCCGGCAAGTCCACGCTCATGCGGACCATCGCCACCCTGCAGACGGCGACTTCGGGCGCGATCCGCTTCGGCGAGATCGACGTGGTCGCCGAGCCGGAGCGGTTGCGGCGCACCCTGGGATACCTGCCGCAGGACTTCGGCGTCTACCCGCGCATCTCCGCGTACGACATGCTCGACCACCTGGCGGTGCTCAAGGGGATCGCATCGCCGGCCGACCGGAAGGCGACCGTCGAGACGCTCCTCCAGCAGACCAACCTGTGGGACGTGCGGAAGAAGGCGCTGAGCGGCTTCTCCGGCGGCATGCGCCAGCGCTTCGGCATCGCGCAGGCGCTGATCGGCAACCCGGCGCTCATCATAGTGGACGAGCCCACGGCCGGCCTGGACCCCGAGGAGCGGAACCGGTTCCTGAACCTGCTCGCGGAGATCGGCGAGAACGTGGTGGTGATCCTCTCCACGCACATCGTGGAGGACGTGTCGGACCTCTGTCCGCGGATGGCGGTGCTGGTCGGGGGGCGCATCCAGCTCGAGGGGGCGCCGCTGGAGCTGGTCCGCGACACGCGCGGGCGCATCTGGTCCAAGACGATCGAACGGAGCGAGCTGCCGCGCCACCAGGAGCGGTACGAGATCATCTCCACGCGCCTCTACGCGGGGCGCACGATCCTGCACGTCCTGTCCCACGCCGACCCGGGCGACGGCTTCGCGCCGGCCGACGCCGGCCTGCAGGACGTCTACTTCTCCACGCTGGCGCGCACGCGCCGCGCCGCCTGAGGCGCGCCATGAAGATGCTCCTGGACGTCGCCCGCTTCGAGATCCGCTACCTGCTCCGCAACCCGCTGCTGTGGCTGACGGCCGCCGCGGCCTTCGCGCTGCTCTTCGCCGGGGCGAGCGTGGACGGCTTCGACCTGGGCAACGAGGGCGGCCTGCTGAAGAACGCGGCCTACGCCACGCTGCGGAACTACGTGGTGCTCTCGGCCTTCTTCATGCTCGTGACCACGTCGTTCGTGGCCGGCGCCGTGCTGCGCGACGACGAGACCGGCTTCGGCCCGATCGTGCGCTCCACGGGGATCACCCGGCTCCAGTACGTGCTGGGCCGCTTCGGGGGCGCCTTCGCCACCGCGGCGCTCTGCCTGCTGGTGCTGCCGCTCGCCCTCGTGCTCGGGTCGGTGATGCCGTGGGCGCCCGCGGCGCAGATCGGGCCCATCCGGCTCGCCGACCATCTCTACGGCTACTTCCTGGTGGGGCTCCCGAACCTCTTCATCCACGCCGCCCTGCTCTTCGCGCTGGCGACGCTCACGCGCTCGATGATGGCCGCGTACCTGGGCGTGGTGGGGTTCGTCGCCGGCTTCTTCGTGCTGCAGACCGGGTTCGTGGGCCATACCGCCGTCGCGGTGGCCGAGCCGTTCGCCGGGCGCGCCCTGAAGGACGCCGTGCGCTACTGGACGGTGGCCGAACAGAACGTGATGCTCCCCCACCTCGCCGGGGGCTTCCTGTACAACCGGCTCCTGTGGATGGGGATCGCCACGCTCGCCCTGGCGCTCGCCTGCGGGGCGTACCGCTTCGCCGACGGGGGGATGTCGAGGCGCGAGCGGAAGCGGCTGAGGACCGCGGAGGCGTCGTCCGCCGAGCCCCGGCGCGCCGGGGGGGCCGTCTCCCTTCCCGCTCCCGCGCACGGCCCCCGCGCGCTGCGCGCCCTGCTCTGGATGCGCACCCGGTTCGAGGCCCGGCAGGTCGTCCTGAGCCCCGCCTTCATCGTGGTGATGGCGTGGGGGCTCTTCACCACCTTCTACGTGCTGACCACGCGGGGCGCCGCCGGAAGGCCCACCTATCCCACCACGCTGACGCTGATCCCGGAGATCCGGGGGGCGTTCGAGATGATCCTGCTGGTCGTCGCCATCTTCTACGCGGGCGAGCTGGTGTGGCGCGAGCGCGACCGCAGGATGCACGAGATCGTCGACGCCACCCCGATGCCGAGCTGGGCGTACGTCGTGCCCAAGACGCTGGCGATGGCCCTGGTGCTGATGGCGATGGTGCTCGTCAACATGGCCGCGGCCGTGGGGTTCCAGCTCGCCGCCGGCTTCACGGACGTGGAGCCCGGCAAGTACCTGCTCTGGTACGTGCTGCCGGCGACCTGGGACGTGCTGCTCCTGGCCGCGCTGGCGGTCTTCGTCCAGGCGCTCAGCCCCCACAAGACCGTGGGCTGGGCCGTCATGGCGGCCTTCCTGGTCTGGCAGCAGCTCAACCAGGCCGTCGACCACGACCTGCTGAACTACGGCGCCAGCCCCGGCATGCCGCTGAGCGACATGAACGGCGCCGGCCCGTTCTGGGTGGGCGCGTGGACGGTCCGCGCGTACTGGGGCGCGTTCGCCGTGCTGCTGCTCCTCGCGGCGCACCTGCTGTGGCGGCGCGGCACCGAGATACGGCTGCGGCCCAGGCTGGCCGCCGCCCCGCGGCGGCTCGCGGGGGCGGCGGGGTGGGTCGCGGGCGCGGCCCTGCTGGCCTTCGCCGGCACCGGCGCGTACGCGTACTACAACATCAACGTCCTGAACGGGTACCGCTCCCCGCTGGCCGGCCTGGAGCACCAGGCGGCGTTCGAGAAGAAGTACTGGCGGTACGCCGACCTGCCGCAGCCGGCGGTCGAGAAGATGACGGTGGCCGTCGACCTGTATCCCAGGGAGCGGCGGGCGGTGACCCGGGGGAGCTACCTGCTCCGCAACCTGACGCCGCGGCCGATCACCGACGTCCACGTCCGGCTGGTGGACGACGAGCTGGAGCTGACCCGCGCGGCGATCGCCGGCGCGCGCCTGGTGGTGGACGACGGCGAGTTCGACTACCGCATCTATCGCCTGGACTCGCCGATGCGGCCGGGCGAGGAGCGCGTCCTGACCTTCGAGACGCGGCGCTGGCACCGCGGGTTCCGCAACGGGGCTCCGAACACCCGGCTGGTGGAGAACGGCACCTTCCTGGCCAGGGACGAGCTCGCGCCCACGATCGGGATGAGCCACGACGGCACGCTGTGGGATCCCGCCGCGCGCCGCGCCTTCGGCCTCCCCGAGCGAGGGGGAAGGCCCAGGCCGGAGGATCGCTCCGCGACCGCGAAGGCCACCGACCAGGGGGGATGGACGACGGCGGACATCACTCTGTCCACCGCGGCGGACCAGACCCCCATCGCCCCGGGCCGGAGGGTCTCGGACGTGGTGCGCGGCGGACGGCGGGTCGCCCGCTTCGTGTCCGAGGCGCCGATCCGCGAGAAGTTCTCGGTCCAGTCGGCCCGCTACGCCGAGAGGCGCCGCCGGCACGCCGGGGTGGACCTGGTCGTCTACCATCACCCCGCGCACACGTGGAACGTCGACCGCATGCTCGACGCGCTGGCGCCGTCGCTCGACTACTACCAGGCGAGCTTCGGCCCGTACCCGTTCGACCACGTGCGCATCGTGGAGTTCCCGGGCTATCAGAACTTCGCGCAGGCCTTCGCCGGCACCGTGCCGTACTCCGAGACGTACGGGTTCATCGCCGACTTCAGGGACCCCGAGACCATCGACCACGTCACGGGCACGACCGCGCACGAGCTGGCGCACCAGTGGTGGGCGCACCAGATCACCGGAGCGGACGTGCAGGGCTCGATGGTGCTCACCGAGACGCTCGCGCAGTACTCCGCGATGATGATGCTGAAGAAGCTGGGCGGCGAGGAGGAGCTCCGCCGCGGCCTGCGGTACCTGCTCCACCGCTATCTCGGGTGGCGCTCCGCGGGATCCGTGGAGGAGCCGCCCCTCGCCCGCGTGGAGACCGAGGACTGGATCGGCTACCACAAGGGGGCGCTCGCCATGTACCTGCTGCAGGAGCGCCTGGGCGAGGAAAGGATGAACCGGGCGCTGAGGAGCCTGCTGCGGCGCTACCGGTTCAAGGGCGCGCCGTACCCCCGCTCGCTCGACCTGATCCAGGCCCTGCGCGCGGAGGCCCGGACAGGGGAGGAGCAGGACCTGATCACCGACCTCTTCGAGCGCGTGGTCCTCTACGACCTGAAGGTCACCGCGCCCACCGCCGTGCGGCGCGCCGACGGAAGGTGGGACGTCACCGTGCCGGTGGAGGCGAAGAAGCACTCCGTGGACGCCCGCGGCGCCGAGACGGAGACCACGCTGGCCGAGCGCATCGAGGTGGGCCTCTTCACCGCGAACCCGCGCCTCGCCGGCTTCGGCGCCAGGGACGCGATCGTCGTGGAGCGCCGGCCCCTTCGGTCGGGAGCGCAGGCGCTCCGGTTCGTGACCGAGCGGAAGCCGACGCACGCCGGCGTCGATCCGTACGGCTACTACATCGACCGGGTCTCGGTCGACAACGTGCGGCCGGTCGTGGAGCCCGAGTAGGCGCGCCGGCGGGGAGCGCCGCCCCGCTCAGCTCGGCGGCGGCGGCGCACTGGGATCCTCCGTCGCGAAGGAGCGCAGCCTGGCGAGCACGCGGCTCAGGCGCGCGTTGGTGCCCATCTCGTTGTACCACTCCCAGATGCGCGCCTCCTCGCCCCCGGCCCGGATGGTGAGCCCCGCCGCGCTTTCGTCCGGCACGGGCCGCCTGGGCGGCGTGCGCTGCTCCCACGCGGCGAGCTCCACCAGGAGCTGGATGACGGCGCGGACCGAGTCGGGGGGGATCGTTCCCCGCCGCTCCGACAAGCCGGTGCGGGGATCGACGGTCCTCGACTCCACCTTGCCGTCCGCCGTGAGCGAGATGGTGGTGCCGCCGTGCATCCCGTGCATGTCGCTGTACCTCACCACCAGGTCCGCGGGGATCTCCGCGCCCCCCGCGGCGGCCCGCAGCGTACGCTCCACGACGCCCGGCGCCGGCGCCGGCTGCTGCACCGGCTGCGGCGCCGGTTGCTGAACGGCCTTCGGGGGCACGCAGGCGCAGAGCAGCGCGGAAAGGGTGGCGAGCCGTAGCGGTCGTGGGAACATCGTCTCCTCCGGCGGGGGGGCGGCGGCAAACAGGCGGTCGCCGGGCAGGGTACGCGCGGGCGGCGAACGTCGCAAGCACTCCGCGATCGGGTGCGCCGCCGCATGCATGCGGCGGCCGGGAACGCGGCGGGCGTTGCGCGCATCGGTCTCGCAGCCGCGGGACGATGCGCAGCCGGCCCGACGAGCTTGCGAAGCCGGCTGGCGCGAACGCTCCTCTCGCGATTAGTGTCCGCGTGCGCCGCGCAGCTCATGGCGATCGAGAGGAAGGGCATTTCATCCCGGACGAGGAGCGTCTTCATGCGTCTTGCCGTGCTCGCCGCAGTCGCCGTCCTGGCCGCCGCCGGGGCCGAACGCCTGGAGGCCCAGCAGCGCGTCCCCACCGAGCCGTTCGGCATTCCGCTGGGGACGCCGCTCGCCACCCTCCGCGAGCGGTTCGGAGCCACCCCCGGCGGCTGGCTTCCAGGCTGGTGGAAGCTCACGCACGTGCCGTCGCCGCTCCCCCCCTTCGAGGGGTACAGGGTGCTCGTCTCTCCCACGCGCGGCGTCTGCGCGATCACGGCCGCCACCCCACGCTTCCGGAGCCGGCCCGATGGGACGGAGGCGAAGAGCGCCCTGGCCGCCGCGCGGGACTCGCTGCAGGCGGTGTACGGCGAGGGGGAGCTCTCGGAATCGGTCGGCCTGTTCCCGACGCTGACCCGGCCCGAGGAGTGGATGCGCAGCGTCCACTCGAGGGAGCGCTACCATGGGGCTCTCTGGAGGGAGAGCTCGACCGCTCTCCTCGCGGGGCTCGAGAACGTCACGCTCCAGGTGTTCGCGGTGACACCCGACACGGCGTTCGTCGATGTCGGGGTCAGCGTCGCGCACAGGGGCGACTGCATCCGGGAGCTCCGGGAGGCCGAGCGGCGGGGAGCGGCGCGTCCCTGACGAAGGGACCCGGGGGTGGGGGCGGAAGGCGCGACATCCCCGTGCCGGCCGGACCGCACGAGAACCTTGACCGCGCGTCCCGACGGCACTACCCTACTACACGCTGTCGTAAGAACCCCCGTCCCGCCGATCCCATGGACCTGAACCGCTACCATTTCACGTTCGATCCCCGGAAGAAGGGGCTCCGCAAGATCCTGGGCGACCTGGAGGCGGACGTGATGGAGGCGGTCTGGGCGCGCGGCCGGGCCACGGTCCACGACGTCCACGAGCGCCTGGCCGCGGCGGACCGGGAGGTCGCGTACACCACGGTGATGACGGTGATGTCGCGCCTGGCGGAGAAGGGATTGCTGGAGAAGTGGAAGGACGGCGCGGCGTACGTGTACGCGCCCGCCGCGAGCAAGGAGGAGTTCACCCGGCGCACCTTCGGCACGGTGCTGAGCGAGCTGCTGGACGACTTTACCGCCCCCGCCATGAGCCAGCTCGTGGAGCACATGGGCGAGCAGGACGAAGCCGCCATCGAGGCGCTGGCGAAGGCGATCGAGGAGAAGCGGAGGCGAGCGGATTCCGATGCTTGAATGGCTCTTCGCGGCGTACTCCAAGCTCCTCTGGGGCGTGGAGGTCCTGATGGTCGTCCCCGGCCTCTGCGGCGCGCCCGTGGACGTGGCCCGCGCCCTGACGCTGCTCCTGATGGCGGGCGCGGTCGCGCGGATCGGGGCCCACTGCGTGGCCGACCGGCGCCTGCGCCGCCGCTCCCCGGTCTATGGGCGCGACGAGCTCGCCGGGCTGTACGAGCTGTACCGCGAGGCGGGCACGCGCGTGGGGCTGAAGCGCCTGCCACCGCTGCACCGGCACGCGGACGAGGGCCCGCTGGCGTTCACCACGGGCTCGTTCCGGCCAGCCGTCTTCCTGGCACCCGTCCTGGTCCGCTCGCTCGGGACGGACGAGCTTCGCGCGGTGCTGGTGCACGAGCTCGTCCACGTGCGGCAGCGCGACGGCCTGCGCGCCTGGCTCGGCAGCCTTCTGCCCCTGGGCGCGCTCGTGGTGCTGCTGCAGGCCACCGCGCTGTACGTGCTGGCTTTCCAGATGCGGCTGCCGTTCGGCTTCGCCCAGGCCGGGATGCTCGCCGCGGTGGTCCTTGCCCTGCTCTGGACCTTCCGGTCCGTCGTCTGGCCGCGGGTGGTCTTCCGGCGCGAGCTGTCCTGCGACGACCGGGTCGTGGAGGCGGTGCAGAACCCGCTGGTGGTCGCCGCTTCGCTGGTCCAGGTGTGGCGCCTGCAGCGGGCGCTCCCCGGCCGGACCGGCGCGCGCTGGATCCATGCCCACCCCCTGCTCCGGACCCGTCCGAGCGTGGAGGTGCGCGTCCGCCGGCTGATGGACTATCAGCCCGCCCCGCGCCGCGCGTGGCTCACCGCGGCGCGGCGGGCGCTGACGGTCGCGGCGCTGCTGTGGACGGCCACGTTCCTCTGGACCTACCACAGCTCCGACGTGAGCTCCGAGCTGCGCGCGGAGCTTCGCGAAAACGCGCCCCGGCTCGTCCCGCCGCGGCGGTAGCGGCGTCCGCGGACCGAGGCCGGAGAGGCTCCCGTCCGCCCCTTGTTACTACACGGCGTAGTACAGAGGTGTGAGGATTCGTCGTCCAGGCGGGCGGATCACGGGAGGGCCGCTCTGCCTGGCGGAGGGCGATCGCACCGTCGGAGTGCCGGTCACGGGGCGGGGAGCGCGGGTCGACGGCGATGAAGACGGGAGCGCGGAGAGGGTGTGTGGGAGAGCGTCGCCCGCCGTTCGGCGGACCCCATCTACCATCCACCGGTGATGGGCTCACGGCCTACCGGATCCGGGATTACCGTACGGGAACGACGATTCGACCGCTGCCCGTGATTCAAGCGGCTGCACCCGAAACGAGATCATCATCTCCATGATCCACCATCGCATTCTCCTGGCCGTCCTCGCGGCGGCGATCCTCCCGTCGTGCGCCCTGGCGCAGTCGCCCGGGCCGCGGGCGCTGGCGCCCGCCACCGCCAGCCGGCCCGTGGAGATCGAGCTGCGGAGCGCGGGGCGCGTGCTGGTGCCGGGCGAGACGGCGGCGGTCGCGATCCGGCTCCGCCCGGACCCGGGCTGGCATGCGTACTGGCGGCACGCGGGCGACGTGGGGAGCCCGCCATCGGTGGAGTGGCGGCTCCCGGAGGGGTTCACGGCGGCCCCGCTCCGGTGGCCGGCGCCGGAGCTGATCGTCTCCCCGCCGCTCGCCAGCTACGGCTACGAGCGCGAGGTGCACCTGCTCGCCGACGTCCACGACCCGCGCACCGCGGTCGCCGGGTCGACCGCGACGCTCGCGGGCACCGTCACGTGGGTGGTGTGCAAGGTCGAGTGCATCGCCGACGAGGTGGACCTGGCGCTGACGCTGCCCGTGGGAGCGGCCGCGAGGGCCGACACCGCTGCCGCCCGCGCGTTCGCCGCGGAGGAGGCGCGCGTGCCGGTGCGCGCCGCCGACTGGGTGTTCCGCTCGGCGGTTGACGCGGGGGCGGTCGTGCTGCGCGTCCGCCCGCCCGAGGGGTCGGGCCTGCTCGCGGGCGCGGACGCGAAGCGCGTCCGGTTCTTCGTGGACTCCACCGGCGTCATCGACCACGCCGCGCCGGCAGCGGTGCGCGTGGACGGCGGCGCGCTGGAGCTCCGGATCGCGCGCTCCCGGTACGCCAGCGGGACGCCGGCCCGGCTGAAGGGAGTGCTCTTCTTCGCGGGTCTGGACGGCGGGGAGGGGCTGGCGGTGGAGGTGGACGCGCCGGTGGTGGAGATGGCGCAGCTCGCGCCGGGCGACGGGTCCGCGGGCGGGGGCGCCGGCGCCGGCGGCCTGGGCGGAGGCGGATGGCTCGCGCTCGCCACGGCCGGCCTGCTCGCGCTCCAGGGCGGCACGCGGCTCAACCAGATGCCGTGCGTCCTGCCCGGGCGGTCGATCAAGGCGCTCGGCGTCGCCGAGGCGGCGGCGCGCGACGGTCGGACTGCGCGGCGCCACGCGCTGCTCTTCGCCGCGGGCGTGCTCGTGTCGATGTGGGCGCTGGTGGGGACGCTGCTCGCCCTGCGCGCGGCCGGCGCCGAGGTCGGCTGGGGCTACCAGCTCCAGAGCCCCGCGATGGTGGGGGCGCTCGCGCTGGTGGTGTTCGCCGCGGCGCTCAACATGGCGGGCGTCTTCGAGCTCGCCCCGCTGGGCGGCACGCTCTCGGCCGCGGCGGGGCGCACGCCACCGGCGGCCGAGGCGTTCCTGGGCGGGGTCCTGGTCACCGCGCTCGCCACGCCGTGCTCCGCGCCCTTCCTGGCCGCCGCGGTCGCGTACGGGATCGCCGGGGGGGCGGCGAGCGCGGTCGTCGTGTTCACCGCGCTCGGCATGGGGCTGGTGTGGCCGCTCGCGCTCGTGGCCACGGTGCCGGGCGTGCGCCGCTGGCTGCCCAGGCCCGGCGCGTGGATGGTGACGCTGCGGCAGGCGCTCGCCTTTCCGCTGCTCGCGACCGTGGTCTGGCTCGCGTGGGTGCTCGGGCGGCAGGCCGGGACCGGCGCGGTGACGGCGCTGCTCGCCGCGCTGACCCTGATGGCGTTCGGCCTCTGGGCGCTGGGCCGCTTCGGGACGCTCGTGGCGTCGCCCGGCCGGCGCCGCGCCGCCCGGGGGGTCGCCCTGGCGGCCGGCGCCGGAGCGCTGGCGCTGGTGGCCGCCGGCGCGGGTGCGGAGCCCCCGCCGG
>JASLAX010000132.1 GCA_030146875.1 Longimicrobiaceae bacterium | reverse complement strand
GGCGCCAGCCGGCGGCGGATCCCCAGGTTGATGCGCATCCGCGGGTCGGCCGCGTACTCGCGGTACATGTAGTCGCGCTCCTCGTCGGTCACCATCTCCAGGGTGAGCTCGTCGTGGTTGCGCAGGAACATGCACCACTGGGTGTCGTCGGGGATCGCCGGGGTGCGCTCGATGATCTCCACGATCGGCTTCCGGATCCCCTGCCGCACCGCCATGAAGATCCGCGGCATGAGCGGGAAGTGGAACGCCATGTGGAACTCGTCGCTGTCGCCGAAGTACGG
This sequence comes from Longimicrobiaceae bacterium, assembly GCA_030146875.1. Classification (GTDB taxonomy): domain Bacteria; phylum Gemmatimonadota; class Gemmatimonadetes; order Longimicrobiales; family Longimicrobiaceae; genus JASLAX01. The sequence goes on along the minus strand of JASLAX010000132.1, from coordinate 31,340 downwards.
CCGCACGTCCTCGGGCCACTGGTTGGCCTCGGCCAGCAGGATGCGATCGGGGTACTTCGATTCCAGGCGGACGCGGAACTCCTTCAGCACGTCGTGCGTCTCCGGCAGGTTCTCGCAGTTGGTGCCTTCGCGCTCGATCAGGTACGGCACGGCGTCGGCGCGGAAGCCGTCCAGCCCCCGCTCCAGCCAGTACTCCATCACCTGGAACATCGTCTCCTTCACCACCGGGTTGTCCCAGTTCAGGTCCGGCTGGTGCGAGAAGAAGCGGTGCCAGTAGTACTGCCCGGCCACCGGGTCCCAGGTCCAGTTGCTAGGCTCGGTGTCGGTGAAGATGATGCGGGCTTCCTTGTAGAGCGTGTCGTCGTCGCTCCACACGTAGAAGTCGCGCTCGGGGCTGCCCTTGGGCGCCCGGCGCGCGCGCTGGAACCAGGGGTGGTCGCTGGAGGTGTGGTTCAGCACCAGGTCCGCGATCACCCTCAAGCCGCGCTTGTGCGCCTCGTCCAGAAAGCGCTGCACGTCGTCTACGGTGCCGTAGTTGGGATGGATGCCGTAGTAGTCGGCGATGTCGTACCCGTCGTCGCGCAGCGGCGAAGGGTAGAACGGGAGCAGCCAGATGACGTCCACGCCCAGCCCGGCCACGTAGTCCAGCCGCTGGATCAGCCCGCCGAAGTCGCCCACCCCGTCGTTCGCGGAGTCCTGGAAGGCCTTGACGTGCAGCTCGTAGAAGACGGCGTCCTTGTACCACAGCGGGTCGGCGCTCAACGCGGGGCTCCCTGTCTCGGTCTTGCGTGGTCAGTTGGTCCGCGCCCGGGGGCGGAGCTTCAATCTACGCGGGCGCTGGCTGTGCGGCAGGACCGGCCCGGCGGGGGCGGGGGCGGTGCAGGAAGTGCGCCGGGGGTGGGTGCAGGGGGGTGGTTGCGTAGTTGCACGACGCTCCCCAGACACAACCCGCCCGAAGGTTCTTGTTCCATTTCAGAACTGACGGTATCGTGGCCACACTAGACGAGAGCCGATATTCGAAACTTGTTTTGGAGCAGCGAGAGCTATATGAAGAACGATCCAAGCGCAGATTGGCGGCTCCCATCAGAGATATACGGCCGCCAAGGCACGCGTGGCTCTTATGATCCAATGACCTGTGTAGTTCATTTGCACCCGGAGTTTCAGAATGCGCGTTCCGAACTCGGAACTGGTGTTTACAAAGCAGGAACTACGTCGCCCGAGGCTGTAGACGCGCAGTCAACCTACTTGCATGAAACGATTCATTGGTGGCAGCACGTTGGATCTACAGCCGGGCTAGCCCTAAGTCTATGCTATCCAGCACAAGCTCATCTAAACCACCGCTACCTTAAGCAATTGCTTTCGGAAATAGCTCCTGTCAAATCCCTGCGCCAGTACCACCTTGATTACGCCGGGAGCTACGCCGGTACGAGCGTCGAACGGGCACTCAATATTACACTAAATAACTGGCACGATATCGAGCACCTCCGCTACATCATGCTCGAACCTGAGAAAGCAGATCGCTTTATCCAGAGCCGGTACTTCGAAAGCGTAGGCCATAGCTACAAAGTTACCTGGAGTGCGTTGCTGTGGCTCCTCTCAGGAGTTGCTGACCCCGATCTTGCGTGCGTCCAGGATCCCAGGCGTTGGGAGAGCGCGTTTGCTGAGTTGACGGCGCGCAAAGTGCCTAATTTTGCTTACGGTGAGCCGATTCGGCTCCCTGAGTTTGGTGCTCTCGCCCTCTTCGAAGGTCAAGCGCGTCTCAATCAGATACAGTTTCTCTCGAGGGTCCATGGCCTTACGAATGGGTGGACAGATCTAGAACTTCGAGGAATGCTTGATGGGATCTACGGCACGGCTTTCAAAGGTATGCTTCGCGGACTAGGCGAACCCTGGCCTGATTCGCCTCAAAGCCCTTTCGTCGGATTGTTTCTTCTGCTTTGCGATATTGCGATTAATCCGACAGAAGGATTCCCTCTGCCACTCACGTTCCCGGAAGCATTTGTCCTCGACACTGATCCCGGCATACGTTTTATCCGGCTCTGCCAGCTAGTCCGCGACAAGTTCCCGAGCATGAAGACTGCTGTGCAAAAGTACTCACGTGCAGAGTATGTTGAACTCAGCGAGGAGCTCTGTCAGGCGGCGATGTGGCCCAGTCCCCTTGTAGCTGCTAGCAAAGTCTCGACGTGGCCGCAGGTCTCGGATGGCTTTGGGCAGCTCATGGCACAGCACTCTCGTAGTCGATTCTCGAAGGAAAACCTACCGGTCCGCGTGTTCGCGGCTCGGTTCGTCCAGATGCAAATAGACAAGCTTTCCGCGCCTCAGTTCTTCACTTGGCCGGGGGTTTGGAGTTCTCTGGGAGCTGAACAGGATGGGAGTGTGGACGAGAACTTGAGGCTCCTGAATCGGCATGTTCCGATGTTCGTCCGAAACGAGAGCGGGGAAGTGCGGCCGATACTGTTTGATGGGATCGAGGAATCGGCATTATATGACACCGCGAACAAGTTCTTTTCATGGAATGCGCTCTACGGCCTCATCCGGCAGTGGCAAATAGAGGACGGTCCGTTTACGTTTGACTTCGATTACTTTGGTCAGCAGCATCAATCCGCAGAAATCGAAACTGGTGCTAGTGCTTTGTTCGAAACCACGTTTAACGTACCCCCACATGCCTTCAATGTGCTCTAGGACGCCCAGCCCTTCTCCCATTAGCGGAGGTATTATTCAACGATTACAATTTGCACCCGATGGACACGATTCCTAGCACGGGGAGCGCATACCCATGGAAACTTCAAGACATTTTCTGCCGCGCTACGATCGTCCGATATGACCACTGATCCAGACCCCCGAAACCCGCTCCAGGGCGTGACGCTGGAGCGAATGCTGACCGAGCTGGAGGCGAACCTCGGCTGGGAGACGATGGGGAAGCGGATCGCGATCCGCTGCTTCACCAGCGATCCCAGCGTGTCGTCCAGTCTGAAGTTCCTGCGGAAGACGCCCTGGGCCCGCGCCAAGGTGGAGGAGATGTACGTCTCGATGGTCCGCGAGCGAGCACGGCGGGCCGGAGGCTGACCGGTCCTCCCCATCGATTAAGGGGACGACTGTACAGGTGGAATTCCGGGGTAGCTGAATCTGTTCGTGTCTGGCGGATCGGGGTAGCTTTCCCTCGTCGCGCCGACCGTCGAGTCCTTCATCGACGGGCCGAGATGAGAACCACGATCCGCATCCTTCCCATGAAGAACATCGCGGCCCTGTGCCTGGGCCTGCTTCTCTGCGCGTGCGGCGGCGGTGGCCCGGCGAAGTGCCAGCCCGCTCCGGGCGCGGCGACCGCGGCTCCCGTCGCCATGCGCTTCGACTACGCGGGCGCCGAGGCGATCGTCGAGGCGCTGGGGCGGGACTCGCTCTCCGCGGCGGACGTGGACTCGCTGCTGCGCATCCACGGCGTGCGCGCGATGGTCGACAACGTGAGCCGGTTCGTCCCCGGCGTGGGCGTGCCGCAGTTCCGCGCGGAGATCCGGCACTTCGCGCGCACCAAGCGCGGCGGCGAGCACAACGACTACTTCCAGCTCTCGGACGCGTGGCGGGAGCGCGCGCGGGTGTGCGCCCTGGTCGCGGCGATCCGGGCCGACGAGAGCCGCATCGTGCGCGCGACGCTGGCGCGGATCGAGCCGTACCGCCCCGGCACCGGGCCGATGCGGATCGACGTCTACCTGGTGGCCGGCGGCGTCTCGGACGGGTTCGCCTTCGAGGACGGCCGCACCTCGTTCTACGCGAACCTGGTCCGTGCCGAGGGCGATCCGCACGGCCTGGCGCTGAACGCGGGGCACGAGGCGTATCACGTCCTGCAGATGGCGGCGCAGCGGCGGTCCGGCCACTTTGCGTCGTGGATCACCGACGACGGGCTCCCGCCGGTCGAACGGCTGCTGATGGGGACGCTGGTGGAGGGCACCGCGAACTTCGTGGCGGACCCCACCCGCACCGCGGCCACGGGAGCGAACATCGACCGCTGGCGCGCCCGCTACGTCCGCAACGCCAAACCGGAGCAGGTCGCCGCGAACTTCGCCCGGTTCGACCGCACGCTGCAGGGGCTGCGGGACGGGACCACGACGTGGCGGGCGGCGAGCGACGAGGGCTTCTCCGGCGACAACCCCGAGTTCTACTTCGTGGGCTACGAGATGGCGAAGGCGTTCGACCGCCACTGCGGCGCCGCGTGCATCGGCCGGCTGTTCGACGAGGCGCCGGTGGAGTTCTTCCGCCGTTACGTCGCCCTCTACCGCCGGCATCCGGAGATCACGGCGCGCTTCTCCCGCGAGACGGAGGAGTACCTCGCGGCCATCCGCTGAGAGCGTCCGCGGCTTCGGGAGACCGCCAGAGGCCGAGGAGGCGGGTTTCCGTGACAGTCGGGGGGAGGCGCCGCGACGCGGCGCCTCCCCCTGGCGCTTCCGGCGGTGGCCCGGGCCGCCCCCGTCCACGCCACCGCCCCGGTCGCTGGAAGGCCCCCGTGGGCCGGGGGACGCGGGGCTCGCCGGTGCCGGCGGGCCCCTTCTCGTGCCGGCAATGGCCCGTAAACACCCGTGTCTTTCGAACGGCCGTCTGTTCAATAGCCGTGCTACTTCACCTCCGCTATGTTCCGGCCGCCGGATCATCCGGCACGAAGCGTCGGTTAATGCGTATCCGACATTCCACACCAGACGGAAGACACCATCTCCATGAAGCGCACGCTGCTGTTCGTTCTCTGCGCCGCCGCCCTCGCCGCCTGCGAGGCCGCCTCGCCGGTCGCGAGCGTTCCCGGCACTCCCCGCGCCTACAAGCCGGCTCCCGGCTCCGCCGTTCTCTACCACCCGTTCGAGATCCGGTCCGGCAAGTCCACCCCGATCGTGGACGAGGGCCTGGGCCTCACCCTGGCCGAGGTGGTGGAGGATTCGCGCTGCCCGGCCGAGGTCACCTGCAAGACGTCCGGCAACGCCCGCATCCGCGTCCGCATCTCCCGGGACGGCGCCTCGCCGGCCACGCTCGAGCTGAACACGCTCGTCGGTCCGACCACGGCCTTGTACCAGGGGTACGAGGTCGAGCTCCTGGAGCTTCGCCCCGAGGCGTCGCTCTCCCGCATCCCGCTCCGTGACTACCGCGCCGTGGTGGTGGTCCGCCGCGTCCCCGCCGCCACGCTCGGAACGCCGTTCACGCTCGCGCCCGACGGCGTGGTCGTGGTCGCCGGCACCGACCTGGAGGTCCGCTTCGTCCAGGTGACCGAGGACTCGCGCTGCCCCGTGGGCGTGACGTGCATCTGGGAGGGCAACGCCGGCGTGGAGATCACGGCGCGCATGGTTCCGGCCGGCGTGGCGGACCTCTACACGCTCAACACCGCGCTCGAGCCCCGCTCCGTCGTGGTGGGCGCGTACCGCATCGAGCTGCTCGGCCTGGAGCCGCAGCGGACCACGAACGGCCCCGCGCAATCGGAGTACCGCGCCACGTTCGTCGTCACGACGATCTGATTGCGTGACGTCTTACGCGGAGGCGCGGAGAACCGGGCCGGGTTCCGCGGGGGACTTCTCGCGCGGCCGGTGACGAGGGAGAGACGCGGAGTTCGAAAAGAGAGTTCACGGAGTTCGCGGTAACCGCATCGTCGTTCTCCGCGAGCTCAGCGTCTCAGCTCGTCGCCCAACACTGGGACGGAGGGGGCGGCATCGCAGCGATGCCGGCCCCTCTGCGTTTTGCTGGAACGGCTTGATGACGAGCTTGAACACGACTACGTTCGGTACATGGACACGATCAAGCTCTCAGATCTCCTGCACCTGAGCATCCCCGAGCGTATCCAGCTCGTCGAGGATCTCTGGGACAGCATCGCCGCAGAGGCCGAGAAGCGGCCGGAGACGCTCCCGCTCACCGAGGGGCAGCGGCGAGAGATTCGCCGGCGCTCGGAGGCGCACAGGCAGAGACCGGAGGATGCGGTTCCGCTGGAGGATGCACTCACACGGATCGAGCAATCCTTGGGGTGACCGCTCGCCTCTATCGGCTGGTCATACGTCCTGAAGCGGAAGCTGACCTGTCCGATGCGTGCAGTGGTACGAAGCGCAGGAACTGGGGCTCGGCCGCGAGTTCCTCCGCGGGTTTCGGGCGGCGACGGCGGTCCTGCGACGGAATCCCTTTCTCTACCAAGTGGTGGATGGCGACGCCCGACGGGTCGTGGTGAGACGCTTTCATACGGATCATCTTTGAGGTGCACGGCTCGGACGTAGTGATCCTCGCGTGCTTCCATGCTTCACGCGAGCCGGGACTCTGGCAGATTCGGATAACACGCGAATAGCTCGGCCCGCTCGTTGGAGCGACGGGGCCGGCATCCCAGCGGATGCCGGCCCCTCCCGCGTTCCGCTCGCCCGGGGCTACGACGACGCCGTCCCGCTCCGCACCCGCTCGACGACGGCGGCCAGGTCTTGCGGGAGGGGCGCGTCGCAGACGATCTCCTCGCCCGAGGTGGGCTGGGCGAAGGAGAGGCGCGAGGCGTGGAGAGCCTGGCGGCGGAGGGTGGGGACGGCGGGGCCGCCGTACTGCCGGTCGCCGAAGACGGGGTGGCCCACGTGGGCCATGTGGACGCGGATCTGGTGCGTGCGCCCCGTCTCCAGCTCCAGGGCGACGAGCGTGGCGCCGGGAAGCCGGTCCGCCACGCGGAAGTGGGTGACGGCGGGCTCACCGGCCTGCGGGCGCACGGCGCGCAGGGTGGGATCCGTCTTGTGCCGGCCGATGGGCGCGTCGATGGTCCCCTCGTTTCCCTGTACCTCACCCTCCACCAGCGCCAGGTACTCGCGGCGCATCGTGCGCTCGCGGAGCTGGCGGTCCAGCGCCGCGTGGGCCGACGCCGTGGTGGCGAACAGCACCAGCCCCGAGGTGTCGCGGTCGATGCGGTGCACCGGCCGCACCTTCGCGCGCACGCCACCCGCCTGCAGGTGGTGCGCGATCCCGTGCGCCAGCGTGCGCGTCTGCGCGGGCGAGGTGGGGTGGACGAGCAGGAACGGCGGCTTGTCGACGACGATGCAGTCCGTGTCCTGGTGCACGATGGAGAGGTCCATCGCCACCGCCTCCAGCCCCGGCTCCTCGTCGGCGGCCACGCGGACCGCCACCGTCTCACCCCCGCGCACCTTCCGCGCGAGGAACCCCGGGCGGCCGTCCACGCGGATGCCGCGCGAGCGCGTCAGGCGCTGCAGCGCCCGGCGCGAGACGCCCATCGAGCCCGTCAGCAGCTCCTCCAGGGTCCGTCCCGCCTCCTCGGGCGCCACCACGTGCTCCGCCCATCGGTCTCCCGGCCGCTGCGCCATCCGCTCCCCTCCGCCACGTGGACCCGTGCGCCGCGCGCGCCCGGTCGCTAAGCTTACCGCCCGGCGCCCCCGCGCCGCGAGACCCCTCCCTGCCCCACCCGCTCCCGAGCACGATGGCGACGTACTGCGAGGCCGCCCGCGGCCACCCCTTCCACGGCCCGTATCACGATACGCAGTACGGATTTCCGCTCCGAGGCGACGCCGAGCTGCTGGAGCGGCTGGCGCTGGAGATCAACCAGGCCGGCCTCTCCTGGCTCACCATCCTCAAGAAGCGCGACGCCTTCCACCGCGCCTTCGAAGGCTTCGACCCGGACGTCGTCTCCCGCTACGGGGAGGCGGAGCGCGAACGGCTGCTCTCCGACACCGGCATCGTTCGCAACCGGCTGAAAGTGGACGCCGTGATCGAGAACGCCCGCCGCATCGTGGCCCTGCGCGAGACGCACGGCTCCTTCGCGGGGTGGATCGACGCGCACCACCCGCGGTCGCGCGAGGAGTGGGTGAAGGTGTTCAGGAAAACGTTCCGCTTCACCGGCGGCGAGATCGTGAACGAGTTCCTGATGTCCACTGGCTGGCTTCCCGGCGCGCACCAGCCGGACTGCCCCGTCCACGCCCGGATCCTTGCGCTCGACCCGCCGTGGGCGCGCGCCGCGTGCTGACCTCCACCGGCACTCCGACGACCGACGCCACGCTCGACATGATCCGCACCATCCTGGGCATCCTGGCCGGCTGGGCCCTCTTCGGCGTGGGCACCGCGCTGCTCTTCGCGGCCCGGCAGGTGGACCCGTACAGCGACGAGTCCACCTTCGGCTTCAAGGCGGCGGCCATCGCGCTTGCCGCCGTGCTGGGCCTGGCGGGGGGATGGCTCGCCGCCGCCGTCTCCCGCCGCCCCGACCTGACGGCCCCCATCGCTCTCGCCCTCCTCCTGGCCTCCCTCGCCACCCTCTCGCTCGCCCTGCGCCCCGGAGAGGGCGAAGTGTGGATGCAGCTCTCGGCCCTGCTGCTCGCCGCGCCGATGGTGGTTGTCGGCGGGTGGCTGCGGCGGCGGGCGGTGGAGCGAAGGCGCGCGGCGGGAGGGTGACCAGGCCCCTCACCGGCGGTTGAAACCGCTGCAACGACTACACGAAGCCCGCCTGCGCGGGCTGACGTGCTTGCGGTAGGACCGCGATCGTCGTCCGACGCGACTGACGTTGGCGCGTCTGCGGTCAGGACGGAGGCGGTGGCTCGGAGGGGCTGCTTGGCGGCTCGATGACGGGGTCGATCAGACCCTCGCCATGCCTCTGCTGCTGGTCGCGGATGTAGTCGCGCACCTTCTGCAGGTGACCCCGGGAGATCGTGAACGCACCATAGCCTCCCTGCCAGCGGAAGGTGGTGCCGGGGGCCAAGCGATGGGTGACCATGTGCGTCGATGCGCCCTTGAGCTGCTTCACCAGGTCCGCCACGGCGACGGTGGTCGGGAAGCGCACGAGCAGGTGGACGTGGTCCTCCATCCCGCCCACGGCCAGGAGTTCCGCGCCGAGGGAGTGACACTCCGCCTGGAAGCAGGCGAACACCGGCGTCCGAAGCTCCTCCGTGACCAGCGGGGCCCGGTCCCACGTGGACCAGACGAGATGAACGTAGATCTGGCTGTACGGAGTCCGCATACCTCCTCCCGATGAGATGAATCGGCGTTGAGCGCCCCCACGAGGCTCCGCCAGCATCAGCTTCGTGGACGGAGCGGCGGCCCACATCGCGAGCAGGACAGCCCGCGCAGGCGGGCTTCGTGTGGTTGTTGCCGCGGTTTCAACCGCCCGGTAAGAAGGCCCGCCGGGGGAGCGATCCCCGGCGGGCCTTTCCGTCGTCCTCAGCCGCGAGCGGTCAGGGCACGCACGAGGTGGTGCACTGCTCGATGCAGCTGCGGCGCGAGATGGGCTGCAGGATGAACTGCGCCTCGATCTGCTCGAGCTGCGGCGCGGTCGCGAACGTCTCCACGCACAGCGAGTTCAGGTCCAGCGTCAGCTTGTTCATTGCTCGCCTCCAGGGGGATGATGGAGCGCGCGTGCCGCTCGTTTCGAAACGCGTTCAGCAGAGCAGATGCGCGCGAGGGCCGAATGGGCCCCCCTGGATATAGCCGCGCGAGCCCCGGACCGAAAGGGCGGACCCGGGTCCATTCGGCCACCGGTGGCGCACGCCGCCCCTGGATCGACCTGAGTACCGCCGGCGAGATCCGCCCGGGCGTCCCTCAGTACTGCTCCTCGAACACCGCCGCCACCCACTCGCGGGTCCGCGGCCACCATCCCCGCTCCCCCCACGTCTCCACCCGGATCTCCTTCGCCCGGGCCAGGTCGCCCACGAACGCCTTCTCGAGCTGCGCCGCGAAGTCGGCGTCCTGGATCCCCAGGACGTTCTCCTCGTTCAGCTCCTTGGAGCGCACGTCCATGTTCGCCGACCCGACCACGCTCCAGGTCCCGTCCGCCACCAGCGACTTGGTGTGGAGCATCGTCCCGCCGTACTCCCAGATGCGCACGCCGGAGCGCAGCAGCTCCTCGTAGTGCCGCTGGCTGGCCCAGCGGATCACCGCCGCGTCGGTGTGGCCGTCGGGCACCAGGACCCGCACGTCCACCCCCGCCTGGGCCCGCTCGGCCAGCAGCGTCCGCAGGTGCCCGTCGGGGACGAAGTAGGGGTTGGTGATCCACAGCCGCCGCTGCGACGACGCGATGCTCATCCAGAACACCTTGCGGAGCGGGTGCGCGTCGGGCGCGGGCGAGGAGACGACGTTCACGTGGCGGGTGATCGCCAGCCCCCCGCCCGTCGCGGCCGGGGCGGGCGGGTAGAAGGTCTCGCCCGCCAGGATCTCGCCGGTCAGGCCGGACCAGATCTGCGCGAACGCCGCCTGCAGGCTGCGCGCGGGGGGGCCCGTCACCCGCACCATCTCGTCGCGCCACGACTCCGGCGTTCGCGCGTTCCCCAGCCACTTGTCGCCCACGGCCGCGCCGCCGGTGTACCCCACGTCGCCGTCGACGACGATGGCGCGCCGGTGGTTGCGGCGGTGGAAGCGCGTGATCAGCCCCACCCGCAGCGGGCGGAAGGTGGCCACCCGCACCCCCGCCGCGCGCATGCGGTCCAGGTCCTCGTCCGGCGCCTTCATCGCCCCCAGCCCGTCCAGCAGCACCCGCACCTGCACCCCCGCGTTCGCCCGCTCCACCAGCGCGTCCGTCACCATCCGGCTCGCGCGCCCCTCCTCCCAGATGTACACCATGAAGTCGACGGACTCGGTGGCCCGGCGGATGTCGCCCAGCATGGCCGGCCAGATCTGGTCGCCGTTGTTCAGGAGCTGCGCCCGCCCGCCGGTGCGCACCGGCGAGGCCGTGGCCCCCGCCAGGGCGGTCAGGAACGCCTCGGAGTCGAGGGCGTGCCGCGTGGTGGCCTGCACCGCGGCGGGGCGTCGGCCCAGGAACGAGAAGAGGGAGAGGGCGGTGCCCACCACGCTGAAGATGCCGAAGACCGCCAGCACGGCCACCAGGCGGCGTAGCCAGCTCCGCCGCGCCCAGCCGGGCGCGCCGTCCGGGGACGAGCGCCCCCGCGCCGGGGCTCCCGGCCCCGCGCGGGCCCTGTCGCGCCTCCACGGAAGGCGCATCAGTACTGCTCCGCGAAGAGCACGCAGACCCGCTCCACGATCCGCCGGCCGATCCCTCGGCGCGGCCACGCCTCTCGGTCGATCTCGGCCGCCTGCTCCAGGTCCTGCTCGAACGTCTCCTCCATCCGCCGCCCGAAGCCGTCGTCCAGGATGCCAATGACGTTCTCCTGGTTCAGCTCCTTGGAGCGGACGTCCATGTTGGCGGAGCCCACGATGGACCAGCGGCCGTCCACCACCAGCGCCTTGGTGTGCATCATCGTCCCCCCGTACTCCCAGATCCGCACCCCCGCGTCCATCAGCTCCTGGAAGTAGGAGTGGCTGGCCCGGCGGATGGGCTCGGCGTCGGTGTGGTGGTCGGGAAGGAGCAGTCGCACGTCCACCCCCGCCCGCGCGCGCTCCGCGATGATCTTGCGCGTGTCGTCGTCGGGCACGAAGTACGGCGAGGTGAGCCAGATGCGCTCGCGCGCGCAGGCGAAGGAGATCCAGAAGAACTTGCGCAGCGGGTGCGCCTCGTCAGCCGGCGACGAGATGACGTTGACGTGCTTGGAGAGCGCCTCGCTGGTCTCCGCCGCCTGCTCCTCGCCCGGGTAGAAGTCCTTCCCCAGCAGGATCTCGCCGCAGACGCTGGCCCAGAGCTGGGTGAAGGCGGACTGCAGGTTGGCCGCCAGGCAGCCGCGCACCTCCACCATGATGTCGCGCCACTGCTTCTCGTTCTGCGCGTCGCCCATCCACTTGTCGCCCACGGCGGCACCGCCGGTGAAGCCCACCTTACCGTCGATGATGATGGCGCGCCGGTGGTTGCGCTTGTGGAAGCGGGTCAGCTTGCCCAGGCGGAACTGCCGGAACCACTGCACCTTGCCGCCCGCCGCGCGCAGCCGCTCGATCCCCTCGTCGGGGGTCCGCATCCCCCCCATCCCGTCCAGCATCAGCCGCACCTGCACCCCCGCCTTCGCCCGCTCGCACAGCGCGTCCAGCACCCGGTCGCTCACCTTCCCCGGCTCCCAGATGTACGCCATGAAGTTGACGGTGCGCTCCGCCCGCTCGATGGCGCCCAGGATGGCGGGGAAGATCTCCACCCCGTTGTTGAGGAGACGGGCGCTGCCGCCCTCGATCAGCGGCGCGTTGACGGTGCCGCTGATGCCCCTCAGGAAGTCGGGGGAGCCGATCTCGGGCGCCTCGGTGGCGGTGAAGCGCTGGGGCCGGCGGCCCAGGGCGAAGAAGAGGGTGACGATCACGCTGACGAGCGCGATGCCGCCGATCACGGCCAGCGCCAGGAACCACCAGGGCGGGGAGAGGACGTCGCTCAAGAGACCTCCGGGGCGGCGAGACGGACGCGGGCGAGCAGGGGATGGTGGTCGGAGCCGAACACGCGCGCGGAGCGGTCGCCGGCGTGCTCGTCCAGCCGCCGCACCTCCACCGACTCGATGCGGCGCTCGCGGTCGTGGAAGAGCACGTGGTCCAGGTGCAGCCGCACGGGGCCGTGGAAGGTGTGGCCCCAGCGCCCCACCCGGCGGGCCTCCGTGAACCCCGCCCCCACCAGGGCGCGCACGGCGGGGTCGCGCGGGCCCAGCGGGGTGTTCAGGTCGGCGCCCACGATCACGCCGCCGGGGCCGTCCGCGCGCACGATCCGGCGCCCCAGCTCGGCGGCCTGCGCGGCGCGCCCGGTCCCGAAGCCCCAGAAGGGGCCGCGGTCGCCGGGGGGGCGGCCCCAGGTGTCCAGGTGGGCGCTCACGAAGGTCAGTCCAGGAACGCCCTCCAGGTCGGCGGCCACCGCCACGCGGCGCTGCTTGACGTAGGGGAGGGTGAAGGCGTGCGCGGCGCGGATGCCCACGCTGGCCAGGACCGCGTTGCCGCGGTCGCTGCGCTCGGCGCCGTTGCGCATGGAGGGGGCGTAGCGCAGCGACAGGCCGTGCGACACCGCCAGGTCCGCCACGTTGGTCTGCCCGGCGCGCACGAGCCACCCGCCGTGGTGGGGCGTCGCGGGGCGCTCCGGGACGGTGGCGTCGGCGCGGTAGGCCTCCTGCGCCAGCACGACGAGCGGGCGCCGGGGGTCGCGCCCCCCGAAGCCCGGGTCCTCGTCGCGAAGGCGGGCGAGCAGCGCCTCCAGGCGCGCCGTGCCCACCGCCAGGTTCCAGGACAGGACGTCCACCTCCCGCACCCCCTCCGGGGCGGGGGGGGCGACGTCCAGCGCCAGCGGATCGCCTACGTTGCCCCGCCAGTGGGCGAGGTCGGGGTGCTCCCCGGTCCCCGGGATCACCTCGAAGGCGGGGAGCGGCGGCGCGCGGTCGGGATCGTGGGGTGCCCTGGCCAGGACGGGTCGGGTCGTCATCTCCGGCGGTCGGTGGGGATCGGCCGCCGGAGACGGTCAAGAATCGGGCCGGGGCACGGGCTCGGGCGGGCGGGGAGCGGGCGTCGGGGCGTCGAAGGGACGCCGCTCGAACGGCCGCGGCTCGAAGGGGCGGCGGGCCGCGGCGGCGGCGGGCGCGGGCTCGGGGGCCACGCGGGAGCCGCCCTCCCACACCACCACCGTCTCCACGATCTTGTCGTGGATCCCCTGGCGGTTGCGGTCCCACCAGATCTGGGCGAAGCCCAGCAGCCCCGTGACGATGGAGGCCGCGTAGCCGCCGAAGCGCTCGAACGACGTCCACAGCGTCATGGGGGCGCCGCTCAGGCGCAGCACGCGGATGCCCATGATGCGCTTGCCGGGGGTGGAGCCCTTCCAGAACGCCAGGAAGCCGGTGAAGTACAGGCCCGTCCACCCGAAGCCGATGCCCAGGTCGTCGGCGATGGACTTGATGGCGCCCACGATGCCGAACCGCGAGGCGGCCTCCTCCGCCTCCCTCACCTTCTCCCGGGCATCCTCCAGCTCGCCCTTCAGCCCGTTCCGCTCCTCCTGCAGGTCGCTCACGCGGGTCTGCAGCGCCTTCACCGTGTCGGCGGCCAGCAGCGCGCCCACGCGGTCGGCGAGCGTGTCCGCCGCCACGCTGTCGCGCGCGGCCACCGCCGCCGCGTACGCCGCCGCCAGCGAGTCGGGGCCGGGGGGCGCGGGCTCCTTCCCCTGGAGCTCGCGCGCGTGGGCCAGCAGCGCGGCCCGGGAGACCTCGTTGTCCGTCTCTCCCGCCAGGTCCTCCAGCGCCGCGCGCACCTCGGCGGGGGAGGCGCCGTTGCGGCCCACGATCCCGGCGAAGCTCACCGCGGCGCGCCGCGCCTCCGCCTCGTTCGTCGCGTTCTTGATGGCGCTCAGGTCGGCGCCGAAGGCGATCACGTCCGCGAGCTTCCCGTTCCCGGGGGCCACGACCCAGGCCACGCTCCGCGCCGCGCGCTCCCCCGCCCCGCCCTTCTCGCCGCGGTCGAAGACCTTGTTGTAGCAGGAGAGGGCGAGCACGAAGGCGAGGGTCGCCGCGGTCGCCTTCAGGGCGATGCGCACCGGCCGGGGCACCAGCCGCCCACCGGGCGCGTGGCGGGCCATGCGCAGGAAGACATACACCGCCACCGCCGCCAGCAGGAACTTGCCGCCCACGTTCACCAGCAGGCCCACGATCGCCAGGTCCAGCGCCATCGCCGCGAATCGCCGCCAGGGGCGCGCCAGCGGCAGCCCCAGCAGGTGCGGGGCCACCGCGAAGGCGTCCTGCGTGATGATGTCGCGCGGCGAGGGGGCGGGGGCGGGTCCAGCGGCGGCGGTCATCCGGATCGGGCGGCGGGGGTGGCGGCGGAACGGCTCTCGTACACCACTACGGGAGTGGGGCGCCGCGGAGTTTCCGCGGCGCCCGCGGGGCGTCAGGGAAGGACGGTGAGGCGGTAGCCGGACTGGCCGGCGACCGCGTCCGCCCCGTCGATCACCTCCACCACCGTGGCGGTGAACTCGCTCGCCCTCCGGCCGTCCGGGACCGTGAAGCGCAGGACGTCGCCCGGCTTCACGTTCCCGAAGACCGCCACCCGCGCGGCCGTGCCCGCGGCCCGCGCGAACACCACGTACTCCCCCGACGCGGCCTGCACGGCGGAGATGGCCTCCGGGCCGCTGAGGGACAGGACCAGGGCGTGGTCGTCCGCGCGCGGCGACTCCAGGCGCACGGTCAGCGTCGCCGGGCGCGGCCCGCCGGACGAGGTGGGCCGGTCGCAGGCGGAGAGCGCCGCCGTCAGCGCGACGAGCGCGGCGCAGGCCGCGCGGGAGGAGCGGGTCACGGTGCCTCCGGGGGAGCGGGCGGAGCGGCCTTCGAGGGGTCCGCCGGCGCGGCCGCACCGGGGACCGCGGTGCCGGAGTCGATCAGCCATCGGCGCACGTCGCCCGCGTCCAGCGTTCCGTTGCGGTTGCCGAGCAGGTCCAGGAAGCGGAGCTCGTCCGCCGTCAGCGCTCCGTCGCGGTCCAGCAGCGACCGCATCACCCGCTCCGACTCCAGCGCGGGCTTGCCCACCCCCAGGCGGAAGGCGGCCGTGGCCGTGCCCGCCCCGGAGGTCGCGGCCAGGGTGAACTCGAAGCTCCCGGCCCGCTCGGGGATGCCCCGAAGCTCGCCGAGCGTGCGGTCCACCACCACGCCGGGCGGAAGCTCGCCCCCCGCCAGCGACCACTCCACGGCCCCGATCGTCCCCACCACGTGGAGCTGGTCGCGGTACTGCGCGCCCATCAGGGCGGTGGGGCGGTCGTGCGCGGAGAGGAACGTGGGCGCGGCGGGGAACGAGACCACCACGCGGTGCCCCGCGGGGGTGGCCGCGAGCACGACCACGCCGATCCCCTCGGCGTTGAAGGTCTCGCCCGGCGTCCACATGGCCGCTGCGTCGTTGGGGTCGCCGTTGCCGTCGGGGTCCACCACGCGCGCCGGGCTCCCGGGGCCGGCCCCGTCCACCCGGTGCAGCACCACCGCCTCACCCGGCAGGCGCCCGGCGTCGTAGCCCGCGGCGCGGCGCGACTCGACGGTGTAGAACACCCCCGTCTCCCCCACCGGCAGCACCGCGAGCTGGTAGGTGCCGTCGCCCGGCGGCGACGCGATGCGGGAGATGGTGATGGTGTCGGTGCGCCCCCGCGCGGCCACGTAGCGGCGCGCCTCGGGCACCCAGCCCAGCCGGTCCTTGTGGTAGCCGATGGTGTGGTTGGCGATGGACGTCCCCTCGCCGGGGTGGGGGAACGACCCGCCGCTCATCACGTCCCAGCGGGAGTCGTAGACCTGCGAGTAGGGCCCGGACGAGTGCGGCAGGCCGAACGAGTGCCCGATCTCGTGCGTGTACGTGGCCAGCGTCGCCCATGCCGCCATCCACGTCATCCCCATCCGCCGGCCGGGCCCGTCGAGGGTGACGTGCCACGTCCCGCCCCACGAGTAGCCGCCCAGGTCGCGGTTGAACTGCATGTTCACGCCCACGAACCGCGAGAAGTCCACCTCCGCGTCCGCCAGCCCCAGGCAGTCGCTCACCAGCCGACCGTGCGAGATCTTACCCTCGGGAAAGTAGTACGCGTGCGGCTGGGGAAGGACGTACCAGCCCACGACCACGCTCCCCGCCAGGTTCACGCGCTCCTCCGACGCCTCGCGCCAGTAGTGGTCGGCCCCCGGGAAGGTGGAGGCCATCCAGCGCTCGTACGTGGCGAGCGGGCGCGAGTCCGTGGCGGGAAAGTCGCCGAAGCGGCAGAGGATGGTGACGTACGGAGAGCTGCCCGAGACGGCCGGCAGCGGGTCGCCGTCCACGGCCGCCGCCTCCAGCGCGCGCAGCGACGAGACGTCCAGCGTGCGCTCGCCCGTCTCCGCCGCGGCGTCCCGCCCCGGCGCCGCCAGCCGGCCCGCGGCGGTGACGCGGCGGCCGTTCAGCGCCAGCGCGCCGCCCAGCGCCCGCAGGCGCGCGGGGTCGATCCGCAGCTCCGTGGCGCGGCCGCGGTCGTCCACCACCACGTGGACCTCCTCGTCGTCCGCGCGGGCCGCGCTCGCGGCGTCGCGCCAGATGACGTGGAAGGTGCCGGTGATGGCGGCGGTCTCCTGCGCGCGCGCCGCGCCGGGCGGGAGCGCCAGCGCGAGGGGCAGAAGGACGACGGCGGAGAGGAAGCGTCGCATGGGGGGCTCGCGCGGGGGGCGGGCGGGGCGGGAGCGGGTGTCTCCCGTTCCCGGCTGCAAAGATCGTCGTTGCGGGGAAGGGCCACAAGGGCGGGGCAGGAGGGCGCCCATCCCGATGCGGACGAACGACTTCTCGCCGCCTGCCAATCCACCTCGCCGGATCGGCCCCGGTCCCCGTTGGCCGCCCGACCCCCCGCATTCCAGAAAGGTAGATGTGCGGAGGGTGAGGATCGTGACAGCAGTGAGAAGCGGGGTCGCCGAATCCTCCGGGCTGCGAGTTTTCTGCCTACTGACACCGTGTCTCCGCCAGAGAACGTTGCGGGTGGTAGAGACACTGTTGGCTCCCCAGTGAGAACACTAGCGCGCCGAATGGAAAGGAGGCTGCGGATAGATCCAGCCGCCGAGGGGGCGGGGTGGAGGCTCGGTGGTGAAGCGTCTATCAGGCGCACTATCCAGAGCACCCGCCATCAGGGCTCAAGTACAATGGTATTTTGGAACTCATCACAACCGCTTTACCTCCAAAGCATAATCACCGCCTACCCGCATGTATTCACTAGCAATTTGCCGAACCCTCCTCAGATGTCGCTGGACCGTACTCGGCGAAACGCCACGGTTGGCAGCAATCTCCCGGACCGGCAACTCACGATCAAAACGATCATAGAGTATCTCAACTGTCTCAGGAGATAGAACGTGCTCCAAGTATTCGACAACTTTGTCGCTATAAATGCGATTCAGCCAACGCTCGTCGGCGCTTGAGAAGGGGCCACCTACGTTAAGACCCGTTGCAGTGGGCGACTGACCATAACTATCCTCATAAGCCAGCGCTAATTCGCTGGGTGTAATACCTTCCAGAGAAACTCGCTTCCGAGACGCGTAGCGATCTTCACTAGCGTGCCGTCTGAGAAGTGCAAAGATTCGATTTTTGCGCGCGAGTTCATCTTCTGCTACAAAGGCCCGCAATTGTTGAGGTTGTAAAAGCTGATAGGAGATCTCGGACACGGCGTCATCGGGGTCGAGACGGCCAGAAGGATCAACTACCCTCGCGATCCGCATCATCCACGGGCGAAGGTTCTCGATTACCGTCCAATATTCAGCAACACCGCCACCGTTCGAATCAGGCAACAACGCGCCCAGTAAGTCGGCACGATCGAACGTCACGTGGCTTAGCGTTGCCTCGAGAAAGTAGGCGTCAGACAAGTTGGCATCTGTGAAGTCGGACCAAGTGAGATCCGCACCCCCAAAGTTGCCGGCCTTCAACGAGGCACGTGCAAAGTTACAGGACCGAAGTTCCGCTCCGACGAACACCCCTCCGTCCAGAACAGCTCCAAACAGATCTGCCCCGATCATGCTGACACCGGTTAGCGAAGCCTGCGCCAGATACGCGCCTCTAAGGTGAGCCGTTTCCATAACGGCCCCCTCAAGATTAACCTGATCGAGCTGGGCCCCTGTTAAATTGATTTCCTTTGGAAGTGGAACTCGGAGCGGAGGCGAACCGGCTTCGGACCCTTCAACTCGCGCGCCTAGCGCTTGCGCCCGTCTGAACTCGTAGAGGCAAATGAGTGCGTTCTCCGAGATTGAGGACACATATGGTCCTAATAGCACCTTCTCTAAATGTTCTTCAACAACTGACAACTGGACCATATCTCGCATAAACCAAACTATTTCACGAGCGAGTCTTCGGCCACGTAGACAATCTATGTTCCCCGCTGTTAAAGCTGAAGAAATGTGGCGTGCCACAAAGAATTCTAGATAAGATTTGTGCGCGAATCCGTAGTTTCCCGAGTCGTTACGCGTCAGGAAACTGGCCGTGCGGATCTCATGATCGATCTCAATGAATTCACGCGGATCCTGAATGCGGCCAGCAAGTTCGCTCCGTAAGCAACCCTCCAACTCAGTGTAATGAATCGACGTTCTCTCCTCCGCCCAAAGGTTAAGCGCAATCGCAGTGACGAGCGAGAGTTTTGCTTCAGGAGAAAGCACATCTCTCCACTGATCCCTGTGTATCCAAGCGTCTGTGTAAACCTGATATAGAGTGGCGGCGTTGATCTCCCCTTCTCCAAGCTTATCTAGTGATCTAACGATCATTTCGAGTAGCATCGGCCGGTGGGAGAGTTCCATCAGATTGTATGTACGGCGAATCTTCTCGACAGCCGCAGGCCCGTCGGAGCCCTTCACCTGCTTTACATAGGCCTCGATCTGCGATCTTTCAAAAGGCTGGAGGTATCCCATCCTGAATCCACGACGCGCAATCAAATCCCAAAAGAGTTCACGGGCATTCTCGGACTCGTACGCACTAGCACGACCGAGAATCACCTCCTCCTCCTCAGTACGACTTTTGAAGTAATGAGTGCGGCAGGTTAGCAGTACCTTCGCTTGCCCACGTACCGAGCGTGCAAGTTCGTGGAAGTTTCGCAGCGTTACCTGTGGTGTTACTAAAGCCGCCATTTCATCAAATCCATCGAAAATCAGAACCACATGACCCTGAGTCACTGCAAACTGAAATGCATCGAACGAGACACCAGACACCCCGCTGTGGGCGAGGTGAGTCAGAATCAAACCCTCGAGGCTAAACTGACGGTCCGCGGAGCGAAGGTCTACAAGTATCGGCAGGGGATTCTCTAACGGACGGCGCTGGAACCGCTTAGCGAGTTGGTACGCGATCACGCGTGAGAGAAACGATTTTCCAGTACCCACATCTCCGAGCAACGTGAACTGGTTCCACTCAGGATCGCGTAACCACTCCGAAACTATCTCCAGAGCAGGAGATGGTGTGCCCCCGGGTTCATACCCGATAGTAGGTTCGACATAGAGCGACATTGGATACCGGGAATTGCTTTCGCATTCGTTCACGAGCCAGTGCGCATACTTGTGGCCATCGAAGAGACTTGCAGAAAGATCCCGAAACAATGTGAGCTGAACACCAAGTGCATGCGCCTGTGATGCAATGGCATCCGAGAACCCGTCATTGCTGACGATTGTACCATCGACCCGGGGATACTCCGCAGAAACCGCTCGCAGTTTGGAATAAAAACTGTCCAAATCCTCAGCTCGGACGCGTCCAGCCTTGCACTCGATGGCGCGCTGAAGACTATAATCCCCAAGCCGGCGGCTGATAAACAGGTCAACCTGACGGCCCGAGAACAGGCGACCGTGCTCAACCTCATAGCCCTGCAACCGATAGAGTTCAGCTACACGCTGTTCGAATGCATGCCCCTCCTCGTAATTCCGACGCCCAATATCAGATCGGTCAAAGATAGGCTCAGCCATATTTGCGTCACGGGAGGCAGGAAGGCGCGCAGCGGAATCGGCTATACTTCAGCTTCGAAGGGGAGGAGCTACCGATGGCGTCCGTGAAAGTACGAGTCGTGAGCCTGTTGGAGGACGGTTTCCGATAGTGAGCTGAAACACCACGGGTACAGTGGGTGCCACATGTTCTGAGTTGCCCCCGGAGGATTCGAACCTCCACTAACGGTTCCAAAGACCGCTGTGCTGCCATTACACCAGGGGGCAGCCGACCGCGAAACTTACGTCTCGCCGGGCGAAAGATCAAGCCGGACGGGCGTTTCCGCGCTCAGCGTCTCCGCCTTCCACGTCGTCGTCCCCAGCGCGCCGACGCGCTCCGCCGCCGCGTCCCGCGCCCCCGCGTCGCGGAAGACGCCGAAGAGCGAGGCGCCGCTCCCGGAGAGCAGCGCGATCTCCGCCCCCTCCGCCTTCATCGCCCCCCTCGCCTCCGCGAGGCTGGGGATCGCGTCGAGGGCGCCCGCCTCGAAGTCGTTCTCCGCGAGCGCCGCGACGGCCTCCCACGAGCTGAGGGAAGAGACGTCGAGCGCGCGCGCGTCCGGCGTCCATCCGCCCGCGCGCCGCTCCGCCACGCGCCGGAACGCCTCGGGCGTGGGCATGGGCACGCCCGGGTGGCAGACGAGGACGGGACGCGGTGGCAGCGGGGGCAGCGCGAGCAGGCGCTCCCCGCGGCTCCAGGCCAGGGCGAGCGGCGAGCCGCAGAGGAAGAACGGGACGTCGGCGCCGAGGGTGATGGCGATGCGGAGCAGGGCGTCGCGCGAGAGGGGGTCGCCGTGGAGGGCGTTGAGCGCGCGGAGGGTGGCCGCCGCGTCGGAGCTTCCGCCGCCGAGCCCGGCCGCGGCGGGGATCCGCTTCTCCAGCCGGACGTCGACCGCCGGGGGGACGCCGAGAGCGTCGTGGAAGGCGGCGGCGGCGCGGACGGCGAGGTTGCGGTCGGGGGGACCGAGGTCGCCTCCGCCGTCGGCGGATAGGCGGATCCCGGCCTCTCCCCGGCGGACGGTCACCTGGTCGGAGAGGGAGACCGCGCAGAAGAGCGTCTCCAGCCCGTGGTAGCCGCACTCCTCCCGGGCCAGGATGCGCAGGAAGAGGTTGACCTTCGCGGGCGCGGCGGCGGTCGCCGACTCACGCACGGCCGGCGGGCTCCTCGGGCGGCGGGGCGCCGAGCGCGGGGTCGGCCTCCACGGCCTCCTCCACCGTCTCCTCGCTGTTCCGCATCTCGCTCCAGCTCAGCTTGCTGTGCCACATCAGGAAGAAGCCCAGCGCCGTGACCGGGATCCACCCGGCGATGTGGTAGCCGATGGCGTACGAGATCACCTGCGTGGCGTCGAGCCCCCACGGCGCCAGCGCCAGCTTGCTCGCCGCCTCGGAGACGCCGAAGAAGCCCGGCGCGGCCGGCACGGCCACCGCGATGCTCACCACCGACTGCACGAACAGGGCGCCCATGTACGACACCCCGTCGATGCCGAAGGCGCGCAGGGCCAGCAGGTAGGAGACGCCGGTGAAGAGCCACTGCCCCACCGCCCACAGCGCGGACAGGGCGATCAGCCCGGGCGAGCGCAGCACCGCGAGGCCGCCCACGAAGGCGTGCAGCGAGTCCACCAGGGGGCGGCGGAACGACTCGGGGAGGACGGCGCCGGCTACTCGGTCGACCAGGGCCACGGACCGCTTCGGCGCGATCGCCAGGGCGAGGAGGACCAAGCCCAGCGTTCCCGCGATGCCAGCCGTGATGCGCGCGTAGATGCGCGGGTCGGCTCCCCCCACCGCGATGTCGGGGAACGACGGCGCGGCCATGGCCACGAAGAGCAGGCTCACGATCACCAGCCCGTCGAAGACCCGCTCGATGACCATCGAGCCCAGCACCGCCGGCATGGGGATCCGGGCCAGGCGGCTCAGCGCGAAGGCGCGGGCGAACTCGCCCACGCGGGCGGGCAGCACGTTGTTGGCGGCGAAGCCGATGGCGGTGGCGGCGTGGCGGGGCGGGAAGGGCACGTCCGGGGCGAAGGGGCGCAGAAGCACGCGCCAGCGCATGGCGCGGATGGGGATCCCCAGCGTGGCGACCAGCGCCGCGAGCCCCAGGAGGAGCCAGTCGGCGCCGGCGACGACGTGCGCGATCTCGCCCAGGTCCTCCCCGCGAAAGGCCCACCACAGGCAGGCCGCGGTGATCAGGAATCCCGCGGCCGTCTTCTTGTCCAGCTTCATGGGATCAGGCGCTTCGGCGCTCGTTCAGGCCCAGCTCGACCAGCCCGAACAGCTCGTCGAGAACCTCACCCAGCGGGGACCCGCCCCCCGCCCCCGCGCCCGCCAGCGCCACCACCCGCTCCCGCAGCGAGAGCGCCTCCCGCAGCGCGTCCGCCGGCTCGTACACGAGCGAGTCCACGTCCACCACGCCGTCCTCCTCCGAGTTCTCCTTCGCCGCGTCGGGGGCGTCTTCCTTCTTCGCCTTCGTCGCGGACGCGGCGTCCGCCGCGTCTCCGTCGGAAGCCGGCGCCGCCGCCTCCTCGCGCGGAGCCGCGCCGGGGATGGACCCCCGCAGCTCGGCCAGCGCCGCGCGCGCCTCGTCCGGCGACTTCGAGGCCCGCAGCGCGGTGGAGGCCGTGTCGGCCGCGGCGGAGACCTCGCGCAGGCCGTAGGTGCCGGCCAGGTCGCGCACGCTGGCGGCCAGGTCGGCGAGCTGCGCCGCCACCCTGGCGAAGCGCTTCTTCCGCACGCCGGAGCCGGCGACCAGCCCGTCCGCGCGGTCCAGGAAGCCGGTGGCCTCGATGCGGAGGAACGACTCCACCTCCGCCGCGGGCCCCACCCCTACGGACCCCGCCACCGGCGCCATCGGCGAGGAGACGATGTGCGGCCCCTCGTCGTCGTGGAAGAGCGCGGTCACGGGGACCACGTCGGCCTCCTCGGCCGCCTCCTCCTCCGTCACGCCCGCGTCGCGCACCTCGCGGAAGCGCTCCAGCTCGGGCGTGTCGCCGGGGGCCTCGCCGCGCTCCAGCGTCGTCCCGGCGGCGCGGAGGGCCTCCGCGGCGGCGCCGAGCAGGTCCAGCGAGCCGATCTCGGCGCCCGCGGCGCGCGAGACGGTGTCGTGGACGGCCTCCTCGATCCCCTCCAGCACCTCCAGGATCGGGGCCAGCGGGTCCATCCCCGCCACGCCGCGCACCGGGCGCATGCGGCGCAGCACGGCGCGCAGGGGCTCGCGCGAGGCGGGGGAGTCGCGCAGTTCGCCCATCGCCCGCTCCAGCTCCGCCACCACGCCGGTGATCTCGCGGCGCACGAAGGCGAAGAGCTGGTCCCCGGCCTGGGTGGCGCCGGCCGCGCGCTGCGCCTCCTCGCCCCCCCAGCGCGCCACCGCGTCGCGGGCGCGGCTCTCCTCCGCCTCGCCCCAGCGGCCGCGGGCGCGCATCAGCACCCGGATGTCGTCCAGCGTGCGCACGGCGCGCTGGCGCACCTCCTCGTCCCACGCCAGGGTGCCGTCGCGCAGCGAGCGGGCGCCCTCCTCCAGCCGCTCCGCCACCCGCGCGATCCCGTTCACCCCGGCGATCTGCGCGCTGCCGCGGACGCCGCGCGCCAGCCGGAAGAGCTGCGACGCGTCCGGGGCCTCGGGGCCCTTCAGCAGGCCGTCGAGCTGGTCCAGGTACTCCCCGGCCTCCAGGGCGAAGTAGTCGCTCAGGGGCTGCGGCATCAGGGCTCCCGTGGTGGTCGGTGGCGTGCCCGGCGGAGGATGTCCGCCATCTCGCGGACGGCGGACTCCATGCCGGTGAAGACGGCGCGGGAGACGATCGAGTGGCCGATGTTCAGCTCCTCGATCTCCGGCACGGCGGCGACGGGGGTCACGTTCTCGTACGTCAGCCCGTGCCCGGCGTGCACCGCCAGCCCCAGCGAGCGGCCCAGGGCCGCCGCGCGCGCCAGCCGGCCGAGCTGCTCCGCCCGCTCGGCGCCGCGGGCGTTGGCGTACTCCCCCGTGTGCAGCTCCACCGCCTCCACCCCCATCCCGGCGGAGGCGCGCAGCGCATCGGGGTCGGGGTCGATGAAGAGTGAGGTGCGGATCCCGGCGTCCAGCAGGCGGCGGGCGGCGGCGGCCACGTACTGCCGGGCGGCGTCGGAGCCCAGCGCCAGGCCGCCCTCGGTCGTCACCTCCTCGCGGCGCTCGGGGACCAGCGTGGCCTGCATGGGGCGCCACTCCACCGCCAGCTCCAGCACCTCCGACGCGGCGGCCAGCTCCAGGTTCACGCCGGTGCGCGAGGTCTCCAGCAGCAGGCGGACGTCGCGGTCCTGCACGTGCCGGCGGTCCTCGCGCAGGTGCACGGTGATGCCGTCGGCGCCGCCCAGCTCGGCGAGCACGGCGGCGCGCACCGGATCGGGCTCGTCGGTGCGCCGGGCCTGCCGCACCGTGGCCACGTGGTCGATGTTGACGTACAGCCTCACGTCCCCTCCCCGAGCCGGCTCCGCAGCCGCTCCTCCGCGTTCCCGTCCAGCCCCGCCGCGGCGGCGAGGGCCAGGGCCTCCCGGCCGAGGAGCGAATATAACGCGCGCTCGTCGCCGGACAACCGCGCCAGGTGCAGCGCCACGGTGGCGTCGTCCCCCCGCGCCACCGGGCCGGTGAGCGCCGCCGCCGGCCCCCGCTCCGCCACGTTCGCCACCGCGCCCGCGACCAGCGCCGCCAGGGCGGGGCGCGCCGACTCCGCCGGCACCCCGGCGCGCTCCATCAGCCGCTCGGCCACGGAGAGCAGGGCCACGGCGTAGTTGGAGGCGAAGACGGCCGCCGCGTGGTAGAGCGGCTTCCCGCCGGCGGCGACTTCCAGGGGGGTCCCGCCGCACGCGGCCACGATGGCGAGCGCCAGGCCGCGCGCGGCGCCGTCCCCCTCCACCCCGAACGACGCGCCGCGCAGCCGCTCCGCCCCCGCCACCGGGTCGGCGACGGCCGCGAGCGGGTGGACGGAGCCCACGGGGTGGCCCAGGGCGCGGAGCGGGGCGAGGGCGCCCGCGTCGAGCGAGCCGCCGGCGTGCAGGAAGGGGATGCCGGGGGGAAGGACGGAATCGGCGAGCCGCGCGACCACGTCCGGGATCGCGCGGTCGGGCACCGCCAGCAGGACGCCCGCCGCGTCCGCGGGAACGGCGTACGACGCGCCCAGCCAGGCCGCGGCGGGGGCGCCGCCGTCCAGCAGCGGGTGCGCGGGGGGGGCGTCGCGCCGCCCGGAGAGGGTCAGCGCGTCCGCCGCGCCCGCGCGGTGCAGCGCCGTCGCCAGGGCGAGCCCCACCCGCCCGGCGCCGACGATCCGGAGGTGCCCGACCCGCCCCGGGCCGTGCGTCACCCGCCGTAGACCATCACGCCGCGTGCGCGCAGCCGGCCCAGGGTGGCGGCGGGAAGGCGGGCGCGCAGCAAGACCTCGGAGCCGCGGTCCTCGCGCTCCAGCACCTCGCCCTCGCGGTAGATCTCGGCCAGCAGCCCGCCCTCCTCGGACGAGAGCGTGACCTGCACGTCGGGGCGCATCTCCCGCACGCGCTCGTGCAGCAGCTCTCGCAGCGGCTCCAGCGCCCCCGCCTCCACGGTGGAGACGAAGACCGCGGGCGTGCCCCGGTACGAGGCGGAGGACGCGCGCAGGGCCTCCTCCTCGTCGTGCGTCAGGCGGTCGGTCTTGTTGAAGACCAGCACCGTGGGGTGCTCGTTCATCCCCAGGTCGGCCAGCACCTCCTCCACCACGAAGCGCTGCTCCTCCCACCCCGGGTGCGACGCGTCGATCACGTGCAGCAGCAGGTCGGCCTCGGTGGCCTCCTCCAGCGTGGCGCGGAACGAGGCGACCAGGTGGTGGGGGAGCTTGCGGATGAAGCCCACGGTGTCGGTGAGCAGCACCTCGGTGCCCTCGCCCACCTCGATGGAGCGCGTGGTGGGATCGAGGGTGGCGAACAGCCGGTCCTCCACGAAGACCTCGCTGCCGGAGAGGCCGCGCAGCACGGAGGACTTGCCGGCGTTGGTGTAGCCCACCAGCGCCGCGCGGAACACGCCGGTGCGGCCCTTCCGCTGCGTGGCCCGCTGCTGCGCCACGCGCTCCAGGTCTCCCTTGAGCTTGGCGATGCGGTGGTTGATCATCCGGCGGTCGGTCTCGAGCTGCGTCTCGCCGGGTCCGCGCATGCCCACGCCGCCGCGCACGCGCGAGAGGTGGGTCCACATCCGCTTGAGCCGCGGGAGCATGTACTGGAGCTGCGCCAGCTCCACCTGGCTCCTGGCCTCGGCGCTGCGGGCGCGGGTGGCGAAGATGTCCAGGATCAGCTCGGCGCGGTCCATCACCCGCGTTCCGACCGCCTCCTCCAGGTTCCGCCCCTGCGCGGGCCCCAGCTCGTCGTCGAAGATCAGGAGCGTGGCATCCTGCTCGGTCGCGAGCTGCTTCAGCTCCTCGACCTTCCCCTCGCCGATGTAGAAGCGCGGGTGCGGATGCTCCAGGCGCTGCGTGAGCGACCCGGCCACGTCCACGCCCGCGGTGTCGGCCAGGCGGCCCAGCTCCTCCAGGTGCTCGTCCGCGACGGCCTGCGCCTGCTGCTTGGGCGGCGCGCCGACCAGGATGGCCCGTTCGCGGGGCTCCGCGAGCTCGATCAGTGGCTTGTGAATGGGGATGCTCCGGAGTTCGTATTGGACATCAGAAGGCCTCAGAGATCGTCCAGTCGGAGGCCAGTTTCGCGAGCGATCTTCGAGAGCGCTCGTTTCCCGACCTCCGCCCCGTCGTGGAAGGCGAACACGTAGTCGGGCCAGCCCTGGCGTGACAGGGTGCGGTGCGAGCCGCGTTGCCGCTTGACCGTCCAGCCGATCCTGAGAAGGGCAGCGAGAACACGCCGCGCCTTTGTCGCCGGCCAGTCGCTCACGCAGCGATGAACGACACGGAGATGGAGTCACCGACGGGACTCTCACCGTGCTCGATCCGGTCAGCGATCACGTGAAGCGCCAGCGCCTTTACGCGTACGATGGCCTCCTCACGCGTATCGCCGTACGCCATGACGCCTGGAAGAGCCGGGATATCGGCGAGCCAACGGCCGTCGTCTTCGCGATCCATCTCGATGGAGAGTCGCATCTGAGCCTCCTCTTCCGGAACTGAACGCCTGCTTACCCCTGCGCCCCCGTCCCCCGCGGCGCGCGCTTGGGGATCAGGGCGAGGACGATCCACCCCGGCAGGCCGATGGCGCCCAGGACGAAGCCGAGCCACCGGGGCAGGTTCTTCGGCTCGGAGATGACGATCCCCAGCAGGCCGAAGAACCCGGCGAGCAGGAGGGAGACGACGACGAGCTGAACGTTCATGCGCGTGTGCTTCACGTTGGGGGGCCGGACCGTCCGACCCCGGAAAAGTAGCGCGGGAGGCCTCCCGCGGACAGACCGCGGCCGCCTCCCCCATCCTCCGCCCCACTCCGTCAGACGCCCGCCAGCTCCTCGCCCATCCGCTCCCACGTCTCGTACGCCTGCGCCAGCTCCGCCTCGGCCGCGGCGCGCTCGTCGGCCAGCGCCTTGGGGCGGCCGGGGTCGGCGCCCGCGGCGTAGACGGCCGGGTCGCCCAGCGCGGCGTTCACCTGCCCGATCCGCTCCTCCAGCGCGGCGATGCGCTCCTCCAGCCGCTGCATCTCCTTCTCGCGGCGGCGCAGCTCGTTCTTGCTGAGCCCGCCCGTTCGTGCCTCCGTCGGCGCGGAGGCCGACGAGGACGTCGCCGTCGTCCGCACCGCGGGGTTGGAAGCCGCGAGGGAGCCCGTGCGGCGCTCCTCCGTCCACGTGCGCCACTCGTCGAAGCCGCCGGGAAAGTCCACGATGCGGCCGTCCTCGAACGCCCACACGCGGGTGGCGGTGGCGGAGAGGAAGGCGCGGTCGTGGGAGATGAGCAGGATGGTGCCGTCGAAGC
The DNA here is from genome assembly GCA_030146875.1 of Longimicrobiaceae bacterium. Classification (GTDB taxonomy): domain Bacteria; phylum Gemmatimonadota; class Gemmatimonadetes; order Longimicrobiales; family Longimicrobiaceae; genus JASLAX01. The sequence continues at coordinate 3,226 of JASLAX010000132.1, read as the reverse complement.
CCTCCAGCGACTCCTCCAGCGCCTCGCGGCTCTCCAGGTCCAGGTGGTTGGTCGGCTCGTCCAGGAGCAGCACGTTGGCGCGCTGCAGCGTGATGCGGGCGAGGGCCACCCGCGCCTGCTCGCCGCCGGAGAGGTCGCCCACGCGCGCCTCGCAGTCGTCGCCGGAGAAGAGGAAGCGGCCCAGGTGGTTGCGCAGCTCGGGCAGGGTGAGCGAGGGCGCCGCCTTCCCCACCTCCTCCCGCACCTTCGCGTTGGGGTCCAGGTGGGTGAAGTCCTGCCGGTACCACGCGAGCCGCACCCCCGTCCCCAGCGTCACCGACCCCGTCCGCGGCTGCGCCTCGCCCGCCAGGGCGCGCATCAGCGTGGACTTGCCGCAGCCGTTGGACCCGACGATGGCGACCCGCTCCGTCCGCGAGACCTCGGCCGAGAACGGCTGGAGGAGGACGCGGTCGCCGTGGCCCACGCTCACTCCGTCCACCCGCAGCACCGTGCCCCCGCTCCGCGCCGCCTGCCCGAAGGAGACCGCCATCGCCCGCTCGTCGCCCGAGACGCGGTCCACGCGGTCCAGCCGGGAGAGGAGCGTGCGCCGGCTCCTGGCCTGCTTGGTCTTCTGCCCCGCCAGGTTGCGGCGGATGAAGTCCTCGGTGCGGGAGATGTACGCCTGCTGCCGCTCGAACTGCTTCTGCTGCACCGCGCGGCGCTCCTCGCGCTGCGTCAGGAAGGAGTCGAACGAGCCAGTGTAGGCATGGCCCGTCCCCTCCTCCAGGTGCAGCACGTGGTCGGAGAGGCGCTCCAGGAAGACGCGGTCGTGCGAGACGGCCAGCACGGTCCCCGCGTAGCCGCGCAGGTACTCCTCCAGCCACTCGGTGGAGCGGAGATCCAGATGGTTGGTGGGCTCGTCCAGGAGCAGGACGTCGGGCGCGGCGAGCAGCGTCTGCGCCAGGCGCAGGCGGCCCAGCTCGCCGCCGCTCAGGGCGCGGACCGGCGTGCCCCAGGTGGACGACGGGAAGCCCAGGCCCTCCAGCGTGGCCTCGGCGCGAGCGTGCATCTCGTACCCGCCGCGGCGCCGGAACTCCTCGAGGTGCCGGTCGTACGACGCCATCAGCCGCTGGCCGTCGGGCGAGTCGTGGTCGGTCTCGGCCAGCTCCGCCGACTCCCGCTCGATCCGCCGCTCCATAGCCACCAGCTCCGCGAACGGCTCGAGCGCGGCCTCCGCCACGGTGGCCACGCTCGTCTCGCCCCGGTTCTGGTCCAGCAGCGTGAACCGCGTGCCGGGGTGCCGCCAGACCTCGCCCTCGGTGGGATCCACGGCCCCGGTCAGCAGCCCCAGCAGCGTGCTCTTCCCCTTCCCGTTCCGGCCCACGATCCCCCACCGGTCGCCCGCGGAGACGGTGAGGTCCACCCCGCGGACGATCCAGCGGTCGCCGTACTGCTTGCCGACCCCCGCGAGGCGGACCAGCGTCATCGCCCGGCGCCGGAGAGCATCAGAACGGTGCCCGTCTTCCGGAACGGCACGTCGCGCGTGCCCAGCGGCGTGCGCGCCTGCACCGTGCCCGAGGCGCGGTAGTCGAAGCGCCCGCTGCGCAGCATGCTCGTCGCGGCGCCGCCCAGCCCGGAGTAGGTGAACTCCACGGGGATCTGCAGCGTCTCGGTGCGCCCGCCGCGGATGGTGAAGTCGTTCTCCCACACGCCGTCGGCGAAGGGCATCCACGTGGAGTCGCTGCCGCGGCCGGACTCCTTCACGTGGAGCTGGTAGCTGAGCTGCTTGCCGCCCAGCGAGAACGAGTTGGGGTTGTGGACGCGCACGTTCACCAGCAGGGTGCCGCCGGTCAGGCCCACGCTGCCGAGCGACACGCCCTCCAGCTCGATCTCGGGCTCGCGGAACATGGTGCCGCCGCACGCCGAAAGCATCACGGCCAGCGCGGCCGCGGCCAGGAAGCTCCTCTTCGTCTTCATCTGCTCCATCCGGTCTGTCGGTTTCCCACGGGCGAGCGGCCGGGCCGCCTCACCCCTCCTGCGCCAGCGACGGCGAGCGCCGCCAGGCCTCCCACGCCTCTCCCTCCAGCGTCCTCCACTCCCCGCCGGGCCCCAGCAGGATCCCCCGCCCGCACCATTCGGCCACGAAGTCCAGGTCGTGCGAGGAGAGCAGGACGGCGGCACCCGCCGCGCGGCGCGCCTCCAGCTCGACCGTCAGCCTGCCGGCGGACGGCCGGTCCAGGCCGTTCAGCGCCTCGTCCAGCAGCACCACCCGCGGCGCGTGCAGGAGCGCGGCGGCGATCGCCGTCTTGCGGCCCATCCCCTGCGACAGCTCGCGGCACAGGGCGCCCTCGGCCCCCTCCAGCCCCAGCATCCGCAGGAGCCGCGCCGCCTCCTCCGCCGCGGCGTCCAGGTCGAGCCCGCGCGCGGCCGCCACGAAGCGCAGCGTCTCCGCCACGGTCAGCTCTCCGTACAGGAACGGCTGCTCGGGTACAAAACCCATACACCCCGCCGCGCGGCGGGGGTCCGAGAACGGGTCGGCGCCGCAGAGGCGCACCTCGCCGCCGTCGGGAAGGCGGTCGCCCGTCAGGCACCCCAGGAGCGTGGACTTCCCCGCCCCGTTGGACCCCAGCAGCGCCACGGCCTCGCCGGGGTGGACGGCGAAGGTGACGTCGCGCAGCACGACCTTGCGGCGGTACGCCTTGACGATGCCGGTGACGGCGAGCGGCGGCGTCGTGGGCTCCACGCTCACCTCCCCGCCGCCGCGAGCGACGCGGCGGACGCCAGCGCCGCCGTTCCCGCCGCCGCGGCCGGCCACACCCATCCGCCCGTCGCGTTCACCGCCCACGCCAGCGCCACGGGCACCGTGAGCCCGAGGCCGAGGCCGAAGCCCGCCGCCCACCGTCCGACGAGGCGATCTCCCCATCCGAGGCCCAGGGCGCGGTCCAACCAGCGCGGCCCCCCGCGCTCCGCGCGGCCCAGCGAGACGACGGCCACGCCCTGGAGGGCCAGGACGACGGCGCACGCCGCGCCGACCCACGCCCGCACGGCCGGCTCGTCGCCCGCCCGCAGCAGCGCGACCACGCCCACGATGGCGACGGGAAGGGCGGCGCGCCCCGCCCAGCGGTGCCTGCGGCGCACGGCGATGGCGTCCCGCGCCCGCGCGGCGTCCGCACGGCGCGGCAGCACGCGCGCGAGCCCGCGCCCCACCACCATCTCGCCCGCGCCGGCCGGCGGCGGGCGAGATGGT
>JASLAX010000122.1 GCA_030146875.1 Longimicrobiaceae bacterium | reverse complement strand
GACGTCGGAGAGCGTCGCAGCCGGCAGGTCAAGCGCGGAGTGAAGCGAAAGCAGAGCCGATATCCCGTCCGCCGGGGCAAGGACAGGTCGAGAACCCTCCCGGGACGCACTCTGCAGATCATTAGGTAAACGGTATTGCGCCTTCGCGGACTGGCCTCCTCTCGGCCGGGCCGAGCCTCCGTCCACGGGACGAGCTCCATCGGGACCGCTGGAGGCCGGCCTCCCCTGCCCCCATTCTCGTTGGATGACGCTCGACGGCGGATGGTTGAAGTGCCCTCATGCGTCCCTCCGCCCGGCCCTTCCACCGCCTCCGCTTCGGCGAGAGAGGCCCGCCACCGCGTCTCCGCGTCCTCCGCGCCTCCGCGTGGCATCCGTCGCGGAGGCACGAGCCGGGGATCGACCCGCGCACCGGAGCCGCCGTGCGAAGGTGCCGCGGACTGGGACGCAGCGACGGCGGGGCGGACCACTTCGCCACCGCCAGGGGTATGCACGGGAACCGGCGCATCCCGCGTCTCCGTCCACGTCCTCCCCCGTTCCGCCCATGCGACTCCTCGCACCCGCCGTGCTGGCCCTGCTCCTCGCCGCGCCCGCGCTCTCCGCGCAGGCGCCGAACGTCCCCGGCTTCGCGGGCATCCGCTGGGGCGCGCCGAAGGACTCCGTGGTCGCCCGCCTGGGCGCGCCCGCCAACGAGCAGACGGACCGGGGCAACACGGTCCTGTACTTCCGCGGAAAGGCCTACGGGCACGACGCCATGGCGGTGGTGTTCCTGCGGGGAGCGGAGGGCCTGGTCGCCGGCTTCTGGTCGGTCGACGTTCCCGGCCAGGGGGACTGCCGGCCGCTGATGGCCTCGGTCGCGGCCGGCGTGCGCGCGGACGTGGGCGGGGCCGCGCCCACCGAGGAGCAGCGCGATCCGGCGCACGAGGCCGACCCCTGCGCCGCCATCCGCGCGAAGGAGTGGTACGGCCGGACGACCTGGACCGACGCCGGCGGTCACAGGGCCACCCTCTCGGCCGACGACCGGCGCCTGGTGGCGATGTTCGAGCGCTGACGCACCGCGGCGGCCGCGGCGCTCCCCCGCCGCGGCCGGCACCCCCCTTGCGGGCCCCGCCGTACGGGGATGCGGCCCTGGACGCTCCCCGACGTTCCCCACGCCCCGATCCCCGATGGACGCAGCGCTCGCCGGGCCGGACGGGATCCCCTCCACCGACGCCGCGGAGCACCCGCTGCTGCGCGCCGCGCGCGAGCGCGTCCTTCCCGGCCTGCTCCTCTCCACCGCCTCCGTGGGCGTGGGCTTCGTGGACCGCGACCTGCGCTACGTGCGGGTGAACGACGCGCTGGCGGAGATGAACGGGCTTCCCGCCGCGCGGCACGCGGGGCGCCACCTGCGCGACGTGCTGGCGCCCGAGGCCGCCCGGGTGGTGGAGGCGCTGCTCACGCGGGTGATGGAGACGGGCGAGGCCGTGCGCGACGTGGAGGTGAACGGCCAGAGCTTCGGCGCCGACGTCTCCTTCCTGGTCAACTACTGGCCGGTCCACGGCGCGGGCGGCGAGACCCTGGGCGTGGCCGCGATGGTCGCGGAGACCACCGACCGCCGCCGAGCCGTGGAGGAGCGCGCCGCCCGCGAGCGGACGGAGGAGCTCTCGCGCCTGCTGGTGGAGGCGTCGGACCTGCTCGCCTCGTCGCTCGACTTCCGCGCCACCCTTCCCGCCGTGGCCCGCCGCGTGGTCCCGCTCCTGGCCGACGGCTGCCTGGTGGACGTGGTGGACGAGGACGGCACCATCCGGCGCGTGGCGGTGGCGCACGCCGACCCCGCCCGCGAGGCCGTAGCGCAGCGGATCGCCGCCCTGCACCCTCCGGTGGCCGGGGGACCCGGCCCGGTGGCGCGCGTGGTCGCGTCCGGGCGCCCGGAGCGGAAGGAGGACGTCTCCGACGCCGACCTGGCCGCCGCCGCCCGCGGCGACGCCCACCTGGAGCTTCTGCGCGAGCTGGGGATCCGCTCCTACGCCTGCGCTCCCCTGGTGGCGCGCGGGGGCACGCTGGGCGCCGTGACCCTGCTGGCCGGCGGCGACCGGGGGCGCTTCTCCGCCGCGGACCTGGCGATGGCCTCGGAGCTGGCGCGGCGGGCGGCGCAGGCGGTGGACAACGCCCGCCTCTACGCCGCCGAGCAGCGCGCGCGCCGCCGCGCCGAGCGCCTGCAGGAGGTGGCCGTCGCCCTCTCCGAGGCGGTCACGCGGCAGCAGGTGGCGGAGGTGATGATGGCGCGCGGCGTGGTGGCCATGGGCGCCTGCGCCGGCGTGGCCGCGCTGCGGGTGGAGGACGGCGCCGAGGTCGAGATCCTGGCCTCCCTCGGCTACGTGGCCTGCATGACGGCCGGCGAGCGCTGGCCGCTGGACGCGCCGCTCCCCGTCGCCGAGGCCACGCGGTCGGCCGAGGCCGTCTTCGTGGACTCCGCGGGGGCGTGGCAGGAGCGCTACGGCGCCCCCGCGCCCGCGGGGGGGCCCGCGCGCGCCTGGGCGGCGCTGCCGCTGGTGCTGGACGGGCCGCCGCGCGGCGCGCTCCTCTGGAGCTTCGACCACGAGCGCGCCTTCACCGAGGAGGAGCGCGGCTTCCTGCTGGCGCTCACGCGGCAGTGCGCGGTGGCGCTGGAGCGCGCCCGCCTGCACGAGGCCGAGCGCGCCGCGCGGGCCGAGGCGGAGGCGGCGAACCTGGCCAAGTCGCAGTTCCTGGCGGTGATGAGCCACGAGCTGCGCACCCCGCTCAACGCCATCGGCGGCTACGTCGAGCTGATCGAGATGGGGATCCGCGGGCCGGTGACGGAGCAGCAGCGCGAGGACCTGCGGCGCATCCAGAAGAGCCAGCTCCACCTGCTCGGGCTCATCAACGAGGTGCTCAACTACGCCCGCATCGAGACCGGCTCGTAGTGGACGGTGCCGGTCTCGACCCACGCGCTGGCGCA
>JASLAX010000076.1 GCA_030146875.1 Longimicrobiaceae bacterium | reverse complement strand
CCGTCCACACCGTCGGAGGTAGGCCGAGGCACCCTTCCCCTCTGGGAACCGAGCGGTGGTCGGGGAGAGCACGGACCCCTGCGGAGTCTCGAAGTTTATCCACGCCCGTCGCCGGACGGTTTTCTTCAACAGCCTTCTAGCCGCCGGCCGTGCGGACGGGAGCGAGAGACCTTCCCCCCGCATCGTGAAATGGCCGCAGGCCGGAACGGATCGGCTCCATACGCTGATTCGCTGTCGCGGTTGTGCGTAAGGTAAGGAGCCGCTATTTTCGCTTCACCGTCAACCATCCCTCGGCCGCCCCTCCGGGCGGCTTTCCCGTTCCACGGCCATGAGACTCACATTGCGCCTGCGGGGCCTGGCGCTCCCGGTCCTGGTGGCGCTCGGTGCGTGCACCGACCGCGAGCCGCTGCTTCCCGAAGTCCCGATTCCTGACCGCTCCTTCGCCCGCGTGGACTGCCGGGTCACCGTCCGCACCGGCGACCTGCGCTGCGAGACCGTGCCGCCGGCCGGCGGCGACGTCTCGGCGGACCGCGTCATCGGCGGCAACGACATCTACGTGAGGCTGGCCTCGTCGAACCTGGCGTACGACTCGGCCACCGAGGTGCTGAGCGTGGACGTGACCATCCAGAACCTGACCACGCACGTCCTGGGCACCACGGACGGCAGCACGGTGGAGGGGGTGAAGCTCTTCTTCCACGGCGAGCCCACGCGCACGGGCGGCACGGGGTCCGTGTCGATCCTGAACGCCGACGGCACCGGAACCTTCACCGCGACGCTCCAGCCGTACTTCCTCCATTCCGAGATCCTGGAGCCCATGGAGATCTCCGCTCCGCGCGGCTGGCAGTTCCAGGTGGACTCCGGGGTGGCGACCTTCACCTTCAGCGTGCTGGTGTCCGCCCCCATGATGGACCAGTCGGGCCCGCTCGCCGACCGGGTGTGGACGGGGAGCGCAGGCACCGCCTGGGAGGCCGACGGGAGCTGGCAGGGCGCCGCCGCCCCCGTCGCCACGAGCACGGTCGCGGTGCCCAACGCCGGCGACTTGGTCACTGCGAACATGCCCGTGCTGGCCGCCGCCGCCGCCGTGAAGCACCTGCGCGTGGGCGCGGCGAGCACGCTGGAGCTGGGCACCTTCACCCTGGACGCGTCGGGCAACGTGGACGCCGTGGGCGAGATCACCGGCGGGACGCTCCGGATGAGCGGGTCCGGCTCGCTCCTGCGCGGGAGCGTGGACGCGGTGGAGGTCGCCGGCGGAACGCGGCTCCAGGGGAGCACCCGCGCCACCGGCGTGGTGACCGTGACCGGCACCCTGGACACCGGCGGGAACGTGCTGACCATCGCGAAGCCCTGATCTTTTCCCTAACCCATACGACCGACATGAAGATCCAGCTCCGGGCCCCGTTCGTCGCCCTGGCCCTGGTCCTGGGGACCGGCGCCGCGGCGTCCGCGCAGACCGACTCGCTCCTGTACGTGTCCACCGGCGGCACCCTGCGGTTCCGGGTGAACACCGACGGAAGCGCGGCGGCCGTGGGCACCTGGGACGGCAACACGGCCGCCGCGGGCACGGGCGGGGTGCCGGTGGCGGGCGCCGGCTCGCGCATGATGTGGTTCGGCGGCAAGGCCGCCTTCCGGGCGGGGAACGTGGAGGGCGTGAGCTCCACGTACTGGAACCTGGCCAGCCTGGGCTTCGGGTCGGCGGCGTTCGGGCAGAACACGCGCGCCAGCGGCGACTTCTCCTTCGCTGCGAACTTCTCGACCACCGCGAGCGGCTACCAGTCGGTGGCCCTGGGCAACGCCGCCACCGCCAGCGGCGCTCGCTCGTTCGCCTTTAACGGCACCGCCAGCGCCGTGGGCGCCGTCGCCATCGGAAGCGGCGCCCAGGCCACGGGAGACGACGCGCTGGCGATGGGCCCCTCGTCCATCGCCGGCGGCCTGTATTCCGTCACCATCGGGCCCAGCATCGCCAACGGGAACTTCGGGGTGGCGATCGGGCTGCAGAACAGCGCCAGCGGCCAGTTCTCCGTGGCCATCGGCAAGAACGCCCGGACGGCGAACCGCCAGGGCTCCATCGTGCTGGGCGACGCCTGCGCCAGCTTCTCCTCGGACTCGGTGTACGCGACGGCCAACAACCAGTTCGTCGTGCGCGGCTGCGGCGGCATCAGGATGTTCACGAACCAGGGCCTGACGTCGGGCGTGGAGGTGGCGCCCGGCGGAAGCGGGTGGAGCGCCGTGTCGGACCGCAACCGCAAGGAGAACTTCCTGGCGCTGGAGGGTGAGGACGTGCTGGGCCGCCTGCGCGCCGTGCCGGTGACCTCGTGGAACTACCGCACGCAGGACCGTTCCATCCGCCACATGGGCGCCATGGCGCAGGACTTCCACGCCGCGTTCGGCCTGGGGGAAAGCGACCTGATGATCAACTCGGTGGACATGGACGGCGTGACGCTGGCCGGGGTGAAGGCGCTGGACGAGCGCACCGCCGCCCACCGGGCCCGCATCGAGGCGCTGGAGGCGGGGAACGCCGCCCTGCGCAGGGAGAACGACGAGCTCCGCGCGCGGCTCGACCGGCTGGAGGCGCTGGCGGCGCCGGCGGCCGCGCCCAGGCCGTAGCACGAGGCATGCAGGCGCGGACGGCCCCCGGCCTCTCCATGAGCCGGGGCCGTCCGCGCCCCGCCCCCTGATCCGCCGCGCGCGGGCGGAGCCCCGAAGGCGTTGTGCAAGCTGGCCATAACCGCTAGCTTTCCGCTCGGAAACCGCCTCTCCCCCTCCAGGGCCGTCCCGGCCCGCCGCATCCCGATGCCACTCGTGAGACCTTCCCAGGGGCTCCTGGCCCTCGCCCTGCTCTCCCTCGGCGCCTGCACCGACCGTTCGCCGACCGCCTCGACGGGCCCCGAGCCGGCGCGTCTGCTCGAGGTGACCTGCGAGGCGGACGTGCGCGCCGCCACCCTGTCGTGCCAGCTGCCCCCGCTCGCCGCCGGCGAGTCGCTGGGCGACCGCATCATCGGCGGGAAGGACGTGTACGTGAAGCTGGCGTCGTCGAACCTGGCCTACAACGCGACGACCGAGATCTTCACCGCGGACGTGACGGTGCAGAACCTGTCGTCGGTCGCAATCGGCACCACCGACGGGGCCTCCGCCGACTCCATCCGCGTGTTCTTCCACGAGGGTCCCGACCGCACCTCGGGGACGGGCCAGGTGTCGGTGCGCAATCCCAGCGGCACCCGGACGTTCACGGCCACGGGCCAGCCGTACTTCGAGTACGTGGAGATCCTGCGGCCGAACGACATCTCCGCCGCGAAGACGTGGGAGTTCGACGTGGACAACACCGTCGGCACCTTCAGCTTCTCCGTCTTCGTGTCGGCGCCCATGGTGGACGAGTCGCCCACCGTGGCGCTGCTGTCCGCGCTGTGGACGGGCGCGGTGAGCACGCTGTGGAGCGTGGCGGGCAACTGGTCGGACGGCACGCAAGCGCCCACCGCCAGCAGCGTCGTGACCGTTCCCGCCGACTCGCTCCTCGACTCCTCGAACATGCCCGTGCTCGACGCGAACGCGACGGTCGCGGGGCTGCGGGTGGGCTACGGGAGCACGCTGGGGCTGGGTTACTATACGCTGGAGTCGACCGGAAGCGTGGACGCCACCGGCGCCATCGGCAACGGCACCCTGCTCCTGAGCGGCTCGGCCACCCGGCTCAGCGGCACCGTGCCGGCGCTGCGCATCACCGGCAGCACGGAGCTGCAGGGAGCGACCAAGGCCACCGGGCCCGTCTCGGTGACCGGATCGCTCGACCTGAACGGCCGGGCCCTCAACATCGCCGTGCCCTGAACCCCGACCCGAACCGACCATGATCTTCCTTCGACGCGCCTCGCTCCTCCTTCCCCTGGCCCTGGGCGCCGCGGCTTCCTCCGCGCCCGCCCAGACGCCGGACTCGCTGCTCGCGGTGAGCTATCAGGGGGCCAGCCGCTTCCGCGTGAACATCGACGGCGGCGCGCTGTGGACCGGCACCTACGACGCCGACATCAGTGGCGTCGGCGTTCCCGCCGAGGGCGCCGGGACCCGGATGCTTTGGTACCCGCGTAAGGCGGCGTTCCGCGCCGGCCAGATCAACGGCACGCAGTGGGACGCGGCCAACATCGGCGAGTGGTCGATGGCCATGGGCCAGAACGCCCGCGCCAGCGGCAGCAACGCCATGGCCTTCGGCTGGAACGCCGTCGCGGCCGGCGGCAGCACCGTGGCCATGGGCGAGAACAACACGGCCACGGGCTACACTTCCGTGGCGCTGGGCCAGATGGCCCACACCAACGCGCGGCAGGGGACCTTCGTCTTCTCGGACCGCTCCAACACCACGGACACCACGTTCGCGAGCACCAACCACTCCGCCAGCTTCCGGGTGCGCTGCGGGATGCGCCTCATCTTCACCACTTCGGGCGTGCAACAGGCAACCAAGAGCGGCGACTGGGGCGGGACCGGAGTGGCGTTCGGCGGGCCGGCGGCGGATGGCACGTGCACGGGCGGCAGCTTCCTGGGCCAGACCAGCGCGATGATCTCCACGAGCACCGGCGCCTACCTGCACACCAACGGCACCTGGACGAACGCCTCGGACGTGAGCCGCAAGCACCTCTTCCAGGACGTGCGCGGCGAGGACGTGCTGGCCCGGCTCCGCTCGCTCCCCGTGGGGAGCTGGAGCTACAAGAGCGAGGAGCCGAACGTCCGCCACATCGGCCCCATGGCGCAGGACTTCCGCGCCGCCTTCGGCCTGGGCGACGACGACAAGGTGATCGGCACCGTGGACGCCGACGGGGTGGCGCTTGCGGCGGCCAAGGCGCTGGAAGCCCGCACCGCCGAGCAGGCCGCGCAGATCGAGGCGCTGCGGGCACGGAACGAGACGCTGCGTGCAGAGAACGAGGCGCTGCAGCGCACGCTGGCCGACCTGGCGCGTCGCGTGGAGGCGCTCGAGGCCGCGACGCCGAAGCCGTAGCCTCGGCGCTCTCCAGAACGACGAAGCCGGCCTCCCGCTCGGGGGCCGGCTTCGTTCTTCCACGCGGAGGCGCGGAGGACGCGGAGACGCGGAGAACTGCGTGAGCGGGCTCACCCCGGGCGCCGAAGGCGGTTCCCGACCCACCCTCGTCCTGCCCGGCGGCATCCCTCCCCCGGCGGGGGACGAGCGGCCAGAGCGCGGAGACGGGAGGTTTTCCTCCGCGTCTCCGCGCTCTCCGCGTCTCCGCGTGCCCCCTCTCGCCGCCGGCCGCGCGCGACGTCCCACTGCCGGAGCGCTACACCATTGCCGCGGACCCCACCTCCGGGTGGGCGCGGACGAACTCCACCAGGCGGTCCACGTACTCGTCGAAGGAGGGGCAGCGGATGCCGCTCCCGGCCAGGTCGGCCTGCGTGGCCGCGGTGCCGTAGCGCGTGGGGTGCACGAAGTAGTCGATGGCGCTGGACGGGATGCGCATCAGCCGGTAGACGCCCGGCACGCGGTCGATCGCGCCCTTCGCCACGCCCAGCGGGAGCGGCACGCGCAGGACGGTGCGCCCCGTGGCGCGGCCGATCTCCTGGATCATCCGGTCGATGCTCAGCGGGGCCGGGTCGGCGAGCTGGTAGACCTGGCCGCGCGACTCGGGGCGCCCGCTGAGCCAGGCGACGGAGTCCACCACGAAGTCGCGGGGCACCACGTTCATCTCCGTCCTGCCGACGTCCCCCACCGTGGGAAGGACCGCGACGCCGGGCTGGCGGAGGATCCACTGGATGACGAAGTAGGGGCCGTCGTACTTCTGCGTGGCGCCGGACGAGCTGTCGCCCACCACGATGGCGGGGCGGTAGATGGTGGCCGGGAGGCCGTTGCGCATCTCCGCCTGCACCTCCACCTCGGCGAGCTGCTTGGTCTCCTCGTAGAAGTTGTTGAACTCCTGCCCCTCGTCCAGGTGGTCCTCGGTGAAGACCCCGGGGTAGCGCCCGCTGACGTAGCAGGTGCTCACGTACTGCAGCCGCTCCAGCCCCGGCGCGTCCTTGCAGAAGTTGAGGACGTGCCGGGTGCCGTCCACGTTCACCTTCATGGCCAGGCCCAGCCCGACGGACAGGTCGTAGACGGCGGCCAGGTGGTAGACCTCGCGCACGCGGGCCTTCAGCTCGCGGGCCGTTCCGAGGCCCAGGTCGGGCGCGGTGATGTCGCCCTCCACCACCGTGATGCGGCCCGCCGTCGCGGGGTGCGCGGCCGCGATCTCGGCCGCGCGGGTGCGGGCCAGGCCGGCGAACTTGGGCTGGACGAGGCAGACGGCCTCGTCTTCCGGCGCGCGCTCCAGCACGCGGGGAAGGAGCTCGCTCCCCAGGAAGCCCGGGAAGCCCGTGAAGAAGACGACCGGCACGCGCGCCTCCGTGGGTGGGTTCAGCGGAGGCCGGGGATGTGCCGCATGAGCTTCATCAGCCCGGCCATGGCCTTCACGTACGCATCCTCCGAGATCCCCGGCGGGGGCGCCAGCGGAACGCCCCGCTGCACCGCCACCGTCTGCACCTCGGTGTACTTCTGGATCCCCTCCGCCCCGTGGCGGCGCGAGATCCCCGACTCCTTCATCCCGCCGATCGGCGCCGCGACCGAGCCCCAGGTGGCCGCGTACGCCTCGTTCACGTTCACGCTCCCGGCGCGGATCCGCGTCGCCACCTGCACCGCGCGCCGCGTGTTCCGCCCCCAGACGCTGGCGTTCAGCCCGTAGCGGGTGGCGTTGGCCCGCTCCACGGCCTCGTCCACCGAGTCGTACGGGTAGACGGACACGACGGGGCCGAAGGTCTCCTCCTCGTACGCCTTCATCCCCGGCTCCACGCCGGTCAGGATGGTGGGCTCGTAGAAGTAGGGGCCCAGGTCCGGCCGCGCCCTTCCGCCCGCCATCACCGTGGCGCCCTTCGCCACCGCGTCGTCCACGTGGTCGTGCACGGTGGTGAGCTGCCGCTCGGAGGTCAGCGAGCCCACGTCCACGCCGAAGTCCAGGGCCGGACCCAGCTTCAGCGCCTTCGTCCGCTCCGCCATGCGGCCCACGAACTCCGCGAACCGCGCGCGGGGAACGTAGATGCGCTCGATGGAGACGCACACCTGGCCGGCGCCCACGAACGCGCCGCGCAGGGCCCCGTCCACCGCCGCCTCCAGGTCGGCGTCGTCCAGCACCACCATGGGGTTCTTGCCGCCCAGCTCCAGCGACACGCCGATCAGCCGCTCCGCCGCCTGCCGCGCCACCAGCTTCCCCGTGGTCGTGCTGCCCGTGAACATCAGGAAGTCCACCAGGCCGACCAGCGTGGGCCCCAGCTCCGGACCCATCCCCGTGACGACCTGCAGGACGTCGCGCGGCAGGCCGGCCTCGTAGAGCAGGTCCACCGCCCAGAGCGCGGTGAACGAGGTCTGGTGGTCGGGCTTGAGCACCGCGGCGTTCCCGGCCATCAGCGCGGGGATGGCGTCGGTGACCAGCAGGTTGAACGGGTAGTTCCACGGGACGATGTAGCCGACGACCCCGACGGGATGCCGGTGCTCGTAGGCCATGGTGAGGCCGGGCAGGGCGCCCTCGCGCCGCCGCGGCTTGAGGTACCCTTCCGCGTGGTGCGCGTAGTGGCGCGCGACGCCCACCGTGTCCAGCACCTCCTCGAAGGCGTGGCGCCGGGCCTTGCCCGCCTCGAGCTGCACCAGGTCCAGGACCTGGTCGCGCCGCTCCAGCAGCAGGTCGTGGAAGCGGATGAAGACGGCGGAGCGCTCGGCGAACGAGGTGGCGGCCCAGGCGGGCTGCGCCGCGCGGGCGCGTCGGACGGCGCGCCGCACGTCCTCGGGGCGGCCGTGGGGCACGGTGCCGAGGACTCCGCCGGTGAAGGGGACGCGCACCTCGATGCCGTCGCGGGGGCCGGGGGACACCACGGAGTGCCCGGCCAGGCGCTCCAGCATGGGCCGGTCGACCCCGCTGGGGAGCCGCCTTCCGTCCAGCCAGGTGGCGGCCGCCCGCGGTGCGGCCTCGCGCTCGATGGTGCTCATCCCGCCCTTTCCCGGTTGCGGCCTGAACGTGCGTTCAATAGGCTTACGCTAGCGAACGCCGTGAGCCGGGTCAATGGGAGGGAGCGTGCCGGGACGCAGGGAGCCGGAGGAGAGCCGCCGCGGGACGATCCTGTCCGCCGCCTACCGGGTGGCGGCCCGGGAGCGCCTGACCGGGCTGACCGTGCGCGCCGTGGCCGCCGAGGCCGGGGTGAGCAGCGGCCTGGTGCTCTTCTACTTCGCCTCGCGCGACGCCCTGCTCGTCTCGCTGCTGGGCTGGCTGCTGGAGCGCACCATCGTGGCCCGCGCGCTGGACGAGGACCTGGCGCTCCCCACCCCGCGCCAGCGGCTGCTGGCCGTGGTCGCGCGCGACGTGCAGAGCCTGCCGGCGCAGCGGTCGCGGGTGGAGCTGTTCTTCGACTTCTGGGTGATGGGAACGCGCCACCCCGAGGTGCAGAGGGCGATCCGCGGCGCGCTGGACCGGTACCGCGACGCGCTGCGGCCCCTGGCGGCCGAGGTGGTGGCGGCGGAGCCGGAGCGCTACGCCGGAGTGAGCCCCGACGGGCTGGCCGCGGTGGCGGCGGGGTTCGTGGAGGGGTGCGCGCTGCAGGTGGTGATGGACCCGGAGCGCTTCGCGGTGGAGGAGTACCTGCGGACCCTCGGGGCGGTGGTCGCGGAGCCCTCGCTGGCGGCGGGCTCGCGGGGGCCGGCGGGCTAACGGAGAAGGGATGCCTCGGCGGCGGTCCCGGGCGGCCTGCCTGGCCGGCGGGAGACGCGGAGCCGGCCGGGACGCGACGTCCCGGCCGGCTCCGTTCAGCGGGGGTGGAGCCTCGTCAGATCACGAAGCAGCAGTCGGTGTCGACCTCGGAGCCGCAGAGCGTGGTGCCGCAGGGCTCCAGGCAGGTGTTGTAGTTCGTGATGCAGTCGCAGGTGTTCCTGCAGGTGTCGTGCGGGGGGCGCGAGTGGTCGTGGCCGTGCACGGTGCCGCGGTCCTCGCCCGTCTCGCCGGTGTCGAACGAGGCCACCTGCAGGTCGTCGAGCTTCAGGCTGAGCTTCTTCATCGGTCCTCCTGGCTGTCGGGGAACCCGTCCCCTGCTGGGGGCGGGGCGCACCGGTGCGCCTCGGTCGAGAGGGCACCGGCCGCGGGAACGATGGAAGTCACGTGCCAGGAGCCGCCCCGTATGAGCCTTGAACAATGTTGTCGTCCACGAGCTGGCCCATTGTGTCCCACGCCAGCACGATCGTGGCGGGCTCGCCGTGTCGTCCGCGACGGAGCTCGCCTGGTACACGTCGAGCTCCATCCGCCCGGGCCGCGGACCCTCGGCCACGGCGAGCGCCCGGACCACGTCTCCCGCCACGAGGGGCGCGCGTGGCGGTGAACGGACGCGCCAGGGCCGAGAGGAGGCCCACGCGCGTCAACCGCGCGGGAGGAGCTTCTGGGGGATGCGGTCCGCGGTGTACTTCAGCGGGCGCGAGCGGGGGATGATGGGCACCAGCCGGAGGAGGATCAGCGCGGCGGGCACCGCCACGATCCACGAGCGGAAGAGCAGCGCGCCCGCCAGGATGGCCAGCATCACCACCGTCATGACGATGGAGCCCAGGAAGTTGAAGACGGAGCCGGCCCGGAAGCGCACCGCGCCGCCGTGCTCCGCCAGCGCGGCGTGCAGCGAGCGCAGGAACGCGGAGTAGCTGGCCGCGCGCGACTCGGCGTTGGCGATCCCCTTGAAGTGCAGGTCCTGCAGCACCACGCGGCGCCCCTTGCCGTACTTCACGAACGCCTGGTGGGCGGTCCACATCCGCGTGCGGTGGAAGCGCAGCGAGACCTCCTCCACGGCCGAGAGCGGGATGCGCTCCACCTCGCGCCCCTCGGCCGAAACCACCATCTCGGCGCCCTCCAGCGTGTACGTCTGCTCCTGGTCCAGCAGGCTGCGCCGGAAGGTGTACGTGGCGGGCGGTGCTTCGTCCGCCTGGTAGATCGGCGTCTCGGTCTGCGTCTGGATCTCGCTCATGGGGGGAATCGAGGGGGAAGGGGAGGGGAGGTCCCGGTCGTGATGGCTCCCAAGATGCGGCGCGTTCGTGGCGCCGTCCACGTTCTCGTTCTCCGGCGGCGCGCGGAGGTGCGCGTCCCGCATGACTACGAGCCCGCCGCCGCGGAGATTCAGCACGCGCTCCTGGACGGGAACGGTGTCGAGCACCGGGCGGCGTCGCACGACCGCCTGGATCGAGGAGCGCGGGACCGGCGGGTGCCTCCGTCCGGGGCAGCCGACGACGGCGTGTCGGTCCGCCGGGAAGAAGGCCGGCCCGGAAGCCCCGCGGGTGACACCGGGGTCGACGGCGGGGCGCCGCGGCGCCATCTTGTGCACGTTCTCCGACCCCCGCCCCCGCCGCGAGCTCCCATGTCCGTCGCCGCCGTTCCCGCTTCCGCCCCGTCGCCGGCGGCGCGGGCGCTCTTCCTCCTGCTCGCGGCGTTCTCGCTCACCCGGTGGGCGTCGCCGCCGCTGGCGCTCGCCCTGGGGGCCGGGCTGGCGCTGACGCTGGGGAACCCGTTCGCGAAGCAGAGCGCGAAGGCGGCGAAGCTGCTCCTGCAGGCGTGCGTGGTGGGGCTGGGGTTCGGGATGCCGCTGGGCGCCGTCGTGCGCGCCGGCGCGGCCGGGATCGGGTGGACGGTGGCGGGGATCCTGGCGACGCTCGCGCTGGGCATCCTCCTGGGCCGCTGGCTGCGGGTGGACCGCGACACGTCCGCGCTGGTCACGGCGGGAACGAGCATCTGCGGGGGGAGCGCCATCGCGGCGGTGGGGCCCGCCATCGGCGCGCGGGCGGAGGCGATGGGGGTGGCGCTGGCCACGGTGTTCGTCCTCAACTCCGTCGCCCTCTACCTCTTTCCCTTCGTGGGCCACGCCCTGGCGCTGACGCAGACGCAGTTCGGCGTCTGGGCGGCCATCGCCATCCACGACACGTCGTCCGTGGTGGGCGCGTCCTCCGTGTATGGGCCGGCGGCGCTGGAGACGGCGACGGTGCTCAAGCTGGCGCGCGCGCTCTGGATCGTCCCGCTCACGCTGGCGGCCGCCGCCTGGGCCCGCTCCCGCGCCGGCGCGGACGAGGGGCGCCCGGCGGTGAAGCTCCCCTGGTTCATCGGCCTCTTCCTTCTCGCGGCCGTCGCGCGCTCGCTGCTCCCGGCCCAGGCGGCGCCCGTGCTGGACCTCCTCGCCCGGCTGGCCCGCACCGGCCTGGTCTTGTGCCTGTTCCTGATCGGCGCGGGGCTCACGCGGGCCACGCTGCGGGCGGTGGGCCTGCGGCCCATGGTGCAGGGGCTGCTGCTCTGGGCGGTGGTGGGCTCGCTCTCCCTCCTGGCCGTCGTGCGGTGGGTGCCGTGACGCCGGCGGAGGTGCTGGCCCCCTTCCCGGCGCCCGTGCGGGAGACGGCGGACGTGCTGCGGCGCCTGCTGCGGGGGTGGATGCCGGAGGCGGAGGAGCGCGCGTACCCGGTGTGGAAGGGGATCGGGTGGCGCGACGCGCAGGCCGGCTACGTCCGCGGGATGTTCCCCAGGCGGACCACGTGCGCCTGCCGTTCGAGCGGGGGACGCTGCTGGCGGAGCCCCAGGACCTGCTGGAGGGCACCGGCCGGCGGACGCGCCACGTGGTGATCCGCCCCGGCGACCCCGTGCCGGAGGAGGCCCTCCGTGCGCTGCTGGAGGAGGCGCTCCGGATCGGCTCCGTGCGCGCTCCCGGGAAGGCGCGTGGGGGGATCTCCCCACGACGGAGGGGGAACCTACCCTCCCGGCCTGCCCCCTTTTCTCCGGCTGACGCGGCGGGGGGCGATCCGTAGCTTTCCGTCATCCGGGCGCCGCGCCCGCGGGCCGCCCCGGCCCGCCCGCCGCGCCCCGCGCGACGGAGGCGACGGCGATGCACGCAGCGGCGATCTCGGACCCGGCCCTCTCCGGCGCGCGTCCATGCCTCTCCGGCCTCCCGCCGACGCGAGGGACGGCCCCCGACGCCTCGGCGGCGCCGCCGCGCTCGTCCTTCCCGCCGCTCCGCCTCCATTCGCGTCCCCCGCCGCCCCGGCGGGGGGTCTCGACCCGCTCCTCCTCCGCCGGAGCGGCCCGCCCGGCGGCGGACGTGGGGCGGCTGATCCTTCCTCCGGCCGCGTAGCCCCGTGCACACCGCCGTCCGCCGCTTCCTGAAGACGGGGATCGCCTTCCTGTTCGTGGGCGTGGCCCTGGGCCTGGCGATGATGGTGCGGCGCGAGGCGTTCGGCATCGCGCCGCACCCGTCGCTGGTCTCCGCCCACGCCCACGCGGTGATGGCGGGGTTCGTCATGTTCCTGATCCTGGGCGTGGCGCTCTGGCTCTTCCCCCGGCCGGAGAAGGACGACCCGCGCTACACCCCCGGCCGCATCGCCGCCGCGTACTGGACGCTCACGGCGGCGACGGCACTGCGGGTCGCGGCGGAGGCGGCGCGGGGGTGGACCGAGGTGCCGGGAGCGGGGTGGATCGTGCTGGCGGGCGGGACCGGGCAGGCGGCGGGCCTGGCCATCTACTTCTGGGCGATGTGGTCGCGCATCCGCCCGGTGGGCAGCGCCCTGCGCGAGGCGAAGGGGGAGCGCTTCTGAGCCCGGAGACCCTGCGCGCGCTCTACCTGGCCAACGTGACGGCGCACGTGCTGGCCGCGTTCCTGTGGCTGGGCGGGATGCTCTTCCTGGCCGCGGTGGGCGCGCCGCGTGGCTGGCGCGCCTGAACGCCGCCGTGGGGATCGTGCTGGTGATCGCGGCCGTGCGCCTGGCCCGCGGTGGGTGAGGCGCCGGCCCTCGACGAGAACGAACAGAGATCGGAGCCCACGTGGAGCCGTTCGTCCGCAGGTTCATCCGCGCCTCCCTGGCCTGGCTGGCCGTGGGAGTCGCCATCGGGGTCGCCATGGCGGTGCGCCCCGCGTTCGTGGCCTTCCGGCCCGCCCACGTGCACGCGAACCTGCTGGGGTTCGTGAGCATGATGATCTTCGGCGTGGCCTATCACGTCATCCCCCGCTTCGCGGGCGCGCCGCTGCACTCGCGGCGGCTGGCGGCGGCGCACCTGTGGGTGGCGAACGCCGGGCTGGCCGCCATGGTGGCCGGGTTCGCCCTGCGCGTTCACGCCCCCGCGCACGGCGCGCCCCTCCTGGCCGCGGGCGCCGTGGCCAGCGCGGCGGGGGCGCTGACGTTCGTCTTCAACCTGTGGCGCACGCTGGACGCGGCCGTGCCCGCGGGCGGGCCCATGGTCTCGCCCGCCACCCTGCGCCGCCCTTCTCCCCGTACCGCCGGAGCGACCCCATGACCGCGACTCCCGCCGCCCCCGCACGGCTCTCGCCGCAGGCGACCGTGAACGACACCATCCGCCGCTTCC
This sequence comes from Longimicrobiaceae bacterium, assembly GCA_030146875.1. GTDB lineage: Bacteria > Gemmatimonadota > Gemmatimonadetes > Longimicrobiales > Longimicrobiaceae > JASLAX01. The sequence goes on along the minus strand of JASLAX010000076.1, from coordinate 2,555 downwards.
CGCTGACCGTGGCCGTGTTCAACGCGCACGGCATCGACGCGTGCTGCGGAGGCGCCGCCTCGCTGGCGGACGCCGCCGAGCGGGACGGCGCCGACCTCCCCCGCCTGCTCGCCGAGCTCGCCTCCGTGGCGAAGGCGGACGCATGAACGTCCTGGCCGAATTCCCCCCGTCGCGCGCCGAGCGCCCCACGACCTCGATCCTGCACGACGAGACCAGCGTCCGCGTGGTGGCGTTCCACCTCCTGCCCGGTCAGCGCATCCCCCCGCACAACAACGGCTCCACGGTGACCGTCCACGTGGTGGAGGGGCGGGGGACCTTCCGGGGAGACGAGGGCGACGTGCTGCTCGGCCCCGGCGGCACCGCCATCTACCGCCCCCGCGAGACGCACGCGATCGACGCCGACGCGGGCGAGGCGCTGAAGTTCCTGGCGATGCTGACGCCCGCCCCGGGCTGACGGGGAGGCCATCACCCGGCCCCTGTCGGGAGGATCTCCCACAGGGGCGTCGGCCGGGGGCCGCGCCGGCTCGCGCAGTCTTCCCGGCACCGCCGGGCGAGGGAAGTCCCCATCTTTTCCGGAGAGACACCCACCGCCGCGACCGCCGGCGGAAAACGATCGCCCGGGGAGGTACCGATGAACCCGATCCGCGTGCTCCTGGTGGACGACCACGCGCTGATGCGCGCCGGCCTGCGCGCCCTGCTCGCCTCCGAGCCCGACGTGGAGGTGGTGGGCGAGGCCGCCACGGGAGAGGAGGGGGTGGAGAAGGCGCTGGAGCTGCGCCCCGACGTGGTGCTGATGGACCTGAGCATGCCCGGCTGCGGCGGGCTGGAGGCCACCCGGCGCATCGCCCAGGGGACGGGCGCGCGGGTGCTGGTGCTGACCTTGCACGCGGAGCGCGAGTACCTGATGCCGGTGCTGGACGCCGGCGGGAGCGGATACGTGACCAAGCACTCCGCCGACCACGACCTGCTGGACGCCATCCGCGTGGTGGCCGGCGGCGACGTGTTCCTGTACCCCAGCGCCACGCGCATGCTGATCCGGAGCGTGCGCGGCGGCCGGGAGCCCGAGCGCCCGGCGGACCCCGTGAACCTGCTGAGCGCCCGCGAGCGCGAGGTGCTCACGCTCACCGCGGAGGGCTTCTCGTCCACCGAGATCGGGGGGCGCCTGCACCTGAGCCACAAGACCGTGGAGACGTACCGCCAGCGCGTGATGGACAAGCTGGACCTGCGCCACCGAAGCGAGCTGGTGCGATTCGCCCTGGACCGGGGGCTGCTCGCCGCCGCGGCGAGCTGACGCGGTGCCGGCGCACCTCCTGGTCGTGCACTTTCCCGTGGCGCTGCTGGTGACGGGCGCCGCCGCCGACCTGGCCGGCGCCGCCGCGGGCCGGCCCGCCTGGCGGCGCTTCGCCGGCGTGCTGCTGGTCCTGGGCGCCGCCGGGGCCCTCCTGGCCTTCCTCACCGGCCAGGGCGCGCTCTTCGCCGCGGTGGGGCGCGTGTCGCCCGCGGACCCGTCGCTGGAGGCGCACGCGCGTCTGGGCGGGGTGGCGGTGTGGCCGCTGGCGGCGGCGGGCGCCCTCCGGGGCGCGTGGCGCGACCGGCTGGAGGGGCCGCGAGGGTGGGCCCTGCTCGGCCTCGCCCTCCTCTCCGCCGCGCTCGTCCTCTGGGTGGCCGCTTCCGGGTCCACCATCTCCCACCGCTGACCTCCGGCCGCATCTCGTCCATTCGGCGCAAGACGCGGTCACGGCGTCATGGTCGCGCGCCTACGGCGTTGGTGCCGCCAAGCGGTGGGCCGGTGGCGCGGGCGTAAGACCCCAACGCGCCAGAAGAGGGAAGCGTTGCGAGGGGGCCGTTGGCGCCATCCACGACCTTCGAAACCACTCCGATCCCCTCCGCGATGACTTCGCGGGGGGTGTTTGGCGTTCCCGAGACGGAGCCGGCACGCCGCGACACGCCTCCGCACGCCCCACGAGGACTCCACCGTGCCGGGAAAGGTATCTGAGGCCGCCAAACACGCGGGTCGCGCCCGGATTCGTGCAACTCGTACCGAGCGGGTATGACCTCGCCGCCGCGGGGCATAGTTTCCGACGTAACGTACGACGAGCGGCGCTCGGAGCGCCGCGGGCGGAACGGGGATGGAAGGGGGCGGGCGCGGATCGGGGGCGCCCCACGAAAGGGAGACCGAAACGACCGGGAGACCGGGGCGGCGATCCGCGGGATCCGCCGGCCGCCTCGCCCTCCCCGACGGCGTCACGGAGCGCACCGCTCCGTGCGATCGTGCCGAGAGGCACGTCACCCCCCCAAAGGGAGATCGACGATGAACAACGACCAGATCATCCGCGCCTGGAAGAACCCGTCCTTCCGCGCCAGCCTGAACGGCGCCGAGGCCGCGGCCCTTCCGGCGAACCCGGCCGGCTCCGTGGAGCTGACCACCGAGGACCTGATGGACACGCAGGGCGGCAGCGTGCTCATCGCCATCTCGATCTCGCTCACGATTCCCATCGTGACCACGCTGATCAGCAACGCGCTCGCCGAGTAGCGTCCCCGACGGCGGCGCCGGC
>JASLAX010000045.1 GCA_030146875.1 Longimicrobiaceae bacterium | reverse complement strand
GGGGTGGCTCGACAAGGCCGGGATCGAGACCCTGTACATCGAGCCGGGCAGCCCGTGGGAGAACGGCTACGTGGAGAGCTTCAACAGCCGTTTTCGGGAGGAGTTTCTCAACCGGGAGGTCTTCCGGAGCTTGATCGAGGCCCAGGTGCTGACGGAGAAGCATCGACTGAAGTACAACCACGAGCGGCCGCACAGCTCGCTGGGGTATCGCACCCCGGCCGAGTTCGCCGCAGCGTGGAAGGAGGAGGGCTCCGCGCCTACGGCGCTGCGCCCTCCTCCTTCCACGCAGATCACCAGTTCACTGCCCGTTCCACGTTAACCGGACTCCATCAACATCCGGTACAGCAAACGGGGGCATTGCACGCGCCCTCCGCGGCTCCGCGTGGAAACCCGTCCTCGGTAGAACGCTACTCCCACTCGATCGTCGCCGGAGGCTTGGACGAGATGTCGTAGCAGACCCGGTTGATCCCGTCCACCTCGTTGATGATCCGGGTCGAGATGCGGGCCAGGACGTCGTGCGGGAAGGGATACCAGTCCGCCGTCATCCCGTCGCGGCTGGTGACGGCGCGCAGTGCGCAGACGTTCTCGTACGTCCGCTCGTCGCCCATCACGCCCACGGAGCGCACGGGGAGCAGGACCGCGAACGCCTGCCAGATGTCATCGTACAGGCCGGCGGAGCGGATCTCCTCCAGGTAGATCTCGTCGGCCTTGCGGAGGATGGAAAGCTCGCGCTCGTCCACGGCGCCCAGCACGCGGATCGCCAGGCCGGGGCCGGGGAACGGGTGCCGGCCCACCATCTCCTCGGGCAGGCCCAGCTCGCGGCCCACCTGCCGCACCTCGTCCTTGAAGAGCTCGCGCAGCGGCTCGATGAGCGCGAACCGCATCACCTCCTTCAGGCCGCCCACGTTGTGGTGCGTCTTGATGGTGGCCGAGGGGCCCTTGACCGAGAGCGACTCGATCACGTCCGGGTACAGCGTGCCCTGCACCAGGAACTTCGCGTCGCCCCCGATGCGGTCGGACGCGTCCTCGAACACGTCGATGAACGAGTTGCCGATGATCTTCCGCTTCCGCTCCGGGTCCTCCACGTCCTTCAGCCGCTCCAGGAAGAGCGCCGACGCGTCCACCACCTCCAGGCGGATGCCCAGGTGCGCGCGGAAGGTGCGCTCCACCGAGTCGCGCTCCCCCTGCCGCAGCAGCCCGGTGTCCACGAAGATGCAGGTGAGCTGGTCGCCGATGGCGCGGTGCACCAGCGACGCCGCCACCGACGAGTCCACCCCCCCCGAGAGCCCGCAGATCACCTGGTCCGTCCCCACCAGCGCGCGGATCCTCTCGATCTCGGTGTCGATGTACGACCCCGCCGTCCAGGTGGGATGGCACCCGCAGACGTCGAACACGAAGTTCGAGATCATGGCCGCCCCGCGGGTGGTGTGCGCCACCTCCAGGTGGAACTGCACCCCGTAGATCTCGCGGTCGGGCGCGCGGAACGCCGCCCACGGCAGGTCCTCGGTCCGGGCGAGCGCGACGTAGCCCTCGGGCGGCGTCACCACGTGGTCGCCGTGGCTCATCCACACCTGCGTGCTCTCGCCCTCCGCGAAGCCGGCGAAGAGCCCCTCGGGCCGGGTGACGGTGACGTGGGCCCGCCCGTACTCGCGGCGCCCGCGCTCCACCACCCCGCCCTCCAGGTGCGTCACGAGCTGCATCCCGTAGCAGACCCCCAGCACGGGGATGTCCATCCGCAGCAGCCCCGCCTCGGCGGTGGGCACGTCCTCGCCGTAGACGGACGAGGGGCCGCCGGAGAGCACGATCCCCTTCGGCGCCCACTCGCGGATCCACTCCAGCGAGCGGGTGGGCGGATGGATCTCGCAGTAGACGCGCTCCTCGCGGATCCGCCGCGCGATGAGCTGCGTGAACTGCGAGCCGTAGTCGATGATCAGGATTCTGTTCGGATCCACGTCTTCCGTCGCCGCTCGCGCAGATGTAGAGGAGTTCGCCCACCGCCGATGCGGCGGGAAGATACCGCGCCGCGGGGGGCGGTGCCAGACGCGGCGAGGGGCCGCACCCCGGTGGGTGCGGCCCCTCGCGCGCTGCGCCTCCGGCGGGTTCAGCCCGCCTGCGCGCAGACGTCCACCGGGTACGTGGGCCCGCAGAACGGCGGGTAGCACTGCGGGTCGTTCGTGTCGGTGACGCCCACGCAGGCGGCGGCCGCCGCCTGCTCGGCGCTGGTCTGGAACGAGATCACGAACAGCTCCTGCACGTCCAGGCTCAGCCTGCTCATCGGTGGCTCCGGGAAAGGAGGGGGGAACGAGGGCGCGGCGCCTACTCGCACGTCTTCCAGAACGTGGGCCCGCAGAGCGGCGAGTCCTCGCACCCCGGGTGGGGCGTCTCGCCCCCGACCGGCTGGATGGAGGCGAAGGACTCGTCGGCGCCGGTCTCGAACGTCTCGACCGAGACCTCTTCCAGGCTCAGGACGTGGCGGGTCATGGATCTCCTCGGGCGGGGGTGGACGGAGGGAGAAGCCGCGGGTACGCCTGCCCGCGACGTGCAGCTGGGTCGCACGTGCGGTTCGCGAGGGAGCTCCAACGTAGCCGCAACGGGGCACGCGGGCAACGGTTTCCGTCGCCAAACGCTCTCCGGCCGCGTCGCGCACCTTCGTCCCAACCGGTTACCCCCGTCCGGACGGCCCTCACCCCCCGGCGGCAGGAACTGCCCCCACCGCGTCCGCCTCGTCGCCTCTCCCCGCGTCTCCTTCCGCTCCCGGACGCCGCCCTCACCGCCACGTCCCGCGCGAGGCGCCGATGCAGGCCCCACCACCTCCGCGTTCTCCGCGCCTCCCCGCGAGAACTCAACGCGTTGCCCCGCAAGCACCTGCCCGATCCGACCGGCCGAACCCGGGAAATCGGGCGCCGACGCGCCCTTGCGCGCTCCGCCGAACCGGGGTATTCTGCCGTTGAGAATCGTTCTCACTCTCACTCCAACGCTGGTCATGCGACTCATCATCCTCGTCGGACTCGGGCTCGGGCTCGCCGCGCAGGCATCGGCGCAGGCGCCCCGCCGCGTCTCTCTCGCCGAGCTGGCCTTCGCGCCCACCAAGGTGGACACCACCACCCGCCACCGCTTCGACATTCCGGCGCAGCCGCTCACGGCCGCGCTCGGCGCCTTCTCCCGCCAGGCCGACGTCCGCGTGCGCCTGGACGTCTCCGCCGCCGCCTCGCTGCGGTCGCAGCCGGTCTCCGGCTCCATGACCGTGGCCGAGGCCCTGCGGCAGCTCCTGGCCGGGACCGGCCTGGCCCCGCGCTTCCCCGACGGGGAGACGGTGCTCGTGCTTCCGGAGGCGGCGGCGGAGGGCCGGTACACGCTCGCGCCGCTGACGGTGGTCACCGCGCGCAGCCGCGGCTACGCGGCGGTGCGGACCAGCAGCGCCACGCGCACCGACACCCCGCTCCGCGACGCTCCGGTGTCGGTGAGCGTGGTGACGAGCGCCGTGATCGCCGACCAGTCCATGCAGGGGATGGCGGACGTCGTGCGCTACGTCCCCGGCGTCACCATGGGCCAGGGCGAGGGGCACCGCGACGCCCCCACGATCCGCGGCAACGCCACCACGGCCGACTTCTTCGTGGACGGGGTGCGCGACGACGTGCAGTACATGCGCGACCTGTACAACGTGGAGCGCGTGGAGGCGCTGAAGGGCTCCAACGCCATGGCCTTCGGGCGCGGCGGCGGCGGCGGGGTGCTGAACCGGGTGCTGAAGGAGGCCACCTGGGCGCCCACGCGCGAGGTCACGGTCGAGGGGGGCTCGTTCGACCACCGCCGCACCTCGGTGGACGTGGGGCAGGGCTTCGGTCCCGCGCTGGCGCTGCGCCTGAACGGGATGTACGAGAGCTCCGGCGGGTTCCGCGACCGCTCGGACCTGGACCGCTGGGGGGTGAACCCCACGCTGGCGCTCGCGCTGGGCGCCCGCACCACCGTCCGCGCGGGGTACGAGCGCTTCGTGGACGAGCGCAACGTGGACCGCGGCATCCCGTCGTACCAGGGGCGCCCGTCGCGGGCGGGGATCCGCACCTTCTTCGGCAACCCGGACTCCAGCTACGCCTCGGCGCGGGTGCACGCCGCGGGCGCCGCCCTCGAGCACGTGACGGCGGGCGGGATCACGCTTCGCAACCGCACCCGCTGGGCCGAGTACGAGAAGGCGTACCAGAACTCCCTGCCGGGCGCCGTGAACGCGGCGGGCACCGAGGTCACGCTGTCGGCGTACGGGAACGAGACCTATCGCCGCAACCTGTTCAACCAGACGGACCTGACGCTGGAGGCGTCCACCGGGCCCGTGCGCCACACCCTGCTGCTGGGCGCCGAGGTGGGGCGCCAGGAGACGGAGAACTTCCGCCGCACCGGGTACTACGACGACGCCACGACCACCGTCTCGGTGCCGTTCGCGCAGCCGACGGTCTCGACCCCCATCGTGTTCCGGCAGAGCTCGTCCGATGCCGACAACCGGGCCACCGCGCGGGTCGTGGGCGTGTACCTGCAGGACCAGGTGGAGCTGACCTCGTGGCTGCAGGCCATCGGTGGAGTGCGCTTCGAGCGCTTCTCCATCGACTTCCACAACAACCGAAACGGGCAGGACCTGGAGCGCGAGGACGACCTGGTCTCGCCGCGGGCTGGCCTGGTGCTCAAGCCGATGGAGACGGCTTCGCTCTACGGCTCCGTGAGCGTGTCGCACCTTCCCAGCTCGGGCGACCAGTTCTCGTCGCTGAACGCCACCACCAGCACGCTGGAGCCCGAGAAGTTCACCAACTGGGAGATGGGCGCCAAGTGGGACGTGCGCGCCAACCTGGCGCTCACGGCCGCCGCGTACCGCCTGGACCGCACCAACACGTCGGCGCCGGACCCGCTGGACCCGTCCCGCCGCGTGCAGACGGGTGGGCAGCGCACGACGGGCTTCGAGCTGGGCGCCACCGGCAACGTGACGGACGCCTGGCAGGTCGCCGGCGGGCTCGCGCTGCAGAAGGCGCACATCACCAGCACCACCGCCGCCGCCGCGAAGGGCCAGCGGGTGCCGCTGGTGCCGCCGCGCACCTTCTCGCTCTGGAACCGCTACCAGCTCGTCCCCGCGGTGGGCTTCGGGCTCGGCGTGGTGCACCAGGCCGAGTCGTATGCGGCGATCGACAACTCCGTCAGCCTCCCCGCCTTCACGCGGGCCGACGCGGCCGTGTTCCTGCGGCTGGGGCGCTGGATGGGCGCGCAGGTGAACGTGGAGAACGTGTTCGACCGGAAGTACTTCGCCACCTCGCACGGCAACAACAACATCATGCCCGGCGCGTCGCGCTCGGTGCGCGTGTCGCTCACGACGCGCCGCTGACCGTCCGCCCTCTCGACCACGGGGCCGCCCGCGCCAGGCGCGCGGGCGGCCCCGGATCGCGTTCCACCCCCTCCCTTCCCGAAGCATGAAGCGGTTCCGCACCCTGCTCTTCTGGTGTCACCTGGTCGTGGGCGCCCTGGCCGGGCTGATCGTGCTGGTGATGTCCGTCACCGGCGTGCTGCTGACCTACCAGCGGCAGATGACCTCCTGGGCCGACCTGCGCGGGCTGGACGGCTCGCCCCCCGCGTCCGCCGCCGCCCGCCTCCCCCTCGCCACGCTGGTGGCCGGCGTCCCCGCCGGCGAGCCGGCGCGGCCCACGGCCGTCCTGCTCCGCTCGGACCGCTCCGCCCCCGTGCAGGTCTCGTTCGGCCGCGAGCGCGTCGTCTTCGTCAACGCGTACACCGGCGCGGTGCTGGGCGAGGGGAACGCCGGGGTGCGGAGGTTCTTCCGGAAGGTGACCGACGTCCACCGCTGGCTGGCGCGCCCCGAGGAGGGCCGGGCCCTGGGCAAGGCCATCACCGGCGCGGCCAACCTCGGCTTCCTCTTCCTGGTGCTGAGCGGGATGTGGCTCTGGTGGCCGCGGAACCGCACCCGGCAGGCGTTCCGCAGCGTGACGTGGTTCCGCCGCGGCCTCTCCGGCAAGTCGCGCGACTTCAACTGGCACAACACCATCGGGCTCTGGACCGCGCTGCCGCTGCTGGCCGTGGTCGCGTCCGGCGTGGTGATCTCGTACCGCTGGGCGGGCGACCTGGTCTACCGCGCCGCCGGCGAGGCGCCGCCGCCGCGCGCGCCCCAGGGCGGTGCCGCCGCGGCGAGGGGTGGAGCGGGAGGCTCGGAGGCAGGCCGCGGCGGAGCGGGAGGACCGGAGGCCGCCCCGTCTCCCGGAGGGGCGCTGGAGGGGCTCGACCCGCTGCTCGCGAAGGCGGAGGGGCACGTCCCCGGCTGGCGGCTGCTGACGCTGCAGGTGCCGAAGCCCGGCGCGGACTCCGTGCGCCTCACCGTAGACCGCGGCGACGGCGGACAGCCGCAGAAGCGTGGCACCCTCACCCTGCACCGCGCCACGGGCGAGAACCTGAAATGGGAGCCCTTCTCCGCCGCCACGCCGGGCCGCCAGGCGCGCATGATCCTCCGCTTCACGCACACGGGCGAGGTCCTGGGCCTCCTCGGCCAGACCCTCGCCGGCCTCGCCTCCCTCGGCGCCGCCGTGCTGGTGTGGACGGGCCTCGCCCTCGCCCTTCGCCGCTTCGGTTCCTCGCGGGGCCGCCGAGGTGGACGTCCGCAGCGGACGCCCGGCGGAAGCCGCGTCGGCGAGCGGGAGGTGGAGACCGCCGCGGCGGACTAACGGCCATCACCGCGGAGGACGCGCGAAGGGCTCCTGGGGGATCATCTCCCCGGGAGCCCTTTGTAGTCTCGCCCGGGTTTGGCGAAGCGCCGGGCGAGGGCTCCCGGCGCGGCCCCGCAGGGGCCCGTCTCGTGGACGGACCCGCGGAGCCGCCGTCGGCAGGCCAGCCCGCGAAGGCGGGCTTCGTGTAGTCGTTGCCGCGGTTTCAACCGCCAGCAACGGGGCGGCCCCGCCGTTCTCCATCGCCGCGATACGGCTAGATCCCCATCTCCGCCGCCACCAGGTCGTCCAGCGTCTCGCGACGACGCGCGAGGGTGACGGTCGAGCCCTCCACCATCACCTCCGCCGGCCTGGGCCGCTGGTTGTACTGCGACGCCATGGAGAACCCGTACGCCCCCACGGTGCGGATGGCGAGCAGCTCCCCCGGCCTCGGCAGCTCCATGTCGCGGTCCAGCGCCAGGAAGTCGCCCGTCTCGCAGATGGGACCCACCACGTCCACGTGCCCGCGCGGCCGGTCCAGCGACTCCACGGGCTCCACCGCGTGCCACCCGGAGTAGTGCGAGGGACGCAGGAGGTCGTTCATCCCCGCGTCGGTGATGACGAAGCGCTTTCCTCCGCCCTCCTTCACGTACAGCACGCGCGTGAGGAGGATGCCCGCCTCTCCGACGAGGAAACGCCCCGGCTCCACGATCAGCCGCAGGCCCGTCTCCGCCACCGCCGGCAGGATCGCCTCCGCGAAGGCCGCGGCGGAGAGGCCCTCCCCGCCCTCGTAGGGGATGCCCAGGCCGCCGCCCAGATCGATGAACTCCAGCGGGACCTCGGCCTGGCGGAGGTCGTGGGCCAGGTCCAGGACGTGCTCCAGCGCGCGCAGGTACGGCCCCACCTCCAGGATCTGCGAGCCGATGTGCACGTCGATGCCGCGCAGCCGGATCCCCGGCAGCGCCGCCGCGATGCGGTACAGGTGGCGCGCCCGCTCGGCCGCGATGCCGAACTTGGTGGCTGCGTGGCCCGTGCGCGTGTACGCGTGCGGCGTGTGCGTCTGCACGTCCGGGTTCACCCGCAGCGCCACGGGCGCCTTCTTCCCCACGGCGCAGGCCAGGTCGCTGAGCGAGCAGAGCTCCCCCTCGGACTCCACGTTGAAGGCGTAGATCCCCGCCTCCAGCCCCGCCGCCAGCTCGATCACCGTCTTCCCCACCCCGCTGAACAGGATGCGGTCGCCGGGGATCCCCGCCAGCCGCGCGCGGTGCAGCTCGCCCGCCGAGACGATGTCCGCCCCCGAGCCCATCTCCGCCAGCGTGCGCAGGACGGCCAGGTTCCCGTTGGCCTTCACCGAGTACGCGATCAGGTGCGGAACGGGCGAGAGCGCGTGGTCCAGCTCGGTGTAGCGGGCCCGGATGGCGGATTTCGAGTAGACGTACAGCGGCGTGCCCCACCTCGCCACCAGGTCGGTGGCGGGAACGTCCTCGCAGTGCAGCACGCCGTTCCTACGCGGAAATCCGTCCATCCTCGCTCCTGTCGGTGCCCGTCGCGCGTCCCCGCGGACCACGCGCACCGCTCGCAAGCCGTGCGCCGCAGCCCTGCGCGAACGCGCCCCGGACGGCGTGGCCGGTCCGGGGCGCATCTCCCGCTCGCCGTCCCTGCCGACGAGCCTACGCCTCCGCCACCAGCTCGTCCAGCGTAAGGCGCCTCTCCTCCCCGCCCATCTCCTTCACCTTCGCCACGCCCTCCGCCGCCTCGTCGGGGCCGATGGTCACCACGCGCCGCGCGCCGAGCGCCGAGGCGTTCTTGAACTGCCGCCCCACGCCGGCGTGCTTCAGCGCGTACTCCACCGAGCGCCCCGCGTCGCGCAGCCGGTGCGCCAGCCCCAGCAGCGCCGGCCGCTCCTCCTCCGACACCGCCACCAGGTAGTAGTCCACGGAGTGCCGCGGCTCCGGCAGCAGCCCGCGGTCGGAGAGCAGCTCGCGCAGCACCACGTCGCCCATCCCGAAGCCCAGCGCGGGAAGGCTCGTGCCGCTGACGTTGCCCAGCAGGTCGTCGTAGCGCCCGCCGCCGCAGATGGCGCGCAGCTCGCCGCGCGTGTCGAACAGCTCGAAGACGATGCCCGTGTAGTACGCCAGCCCGCGCACGATGGAGAGGTCGAAGCGCGCGAACGCCGCCAGCCCCATCGCCTCCACGTGCCGGAAGAAGGCGCCCATCCGCTCGATCTCGGGCGCCACGCCCTCCGTGTCTCCGTACACCCCGCGCACCGCCTCGAAGTCCGTGTGCCGGAAGATGGCGAGCACCGCCTCCGCCACCTCGCCCGGGACCCCCGCCTCCTCCGTGAGCCGCTTCGCGATGGCCTGCGGCCCCTCGCGCTCCAGCTTGTCCACGATGTTGTAGACCAGCACGAGCTGGTCCTCCGGCACGCCCGCGTGAAGGAGGAGGGCGCGCAGCAGGCGCCGGTCCGAGACACGCGCCACGAAGTCCGCCTCCGTGAGCCCGAACGCCCGCAGCATGTCGATGGCCGCCGCCACCAGCTCCGCGTCGGCCGCCACATCGTCCTCGCCGATCACGTCCAGGTTGAGCTGGAAGTGCTCGCGCAGGCGCCCGCGCTGCTGCCGCTCGTAGCGGAAGAGCTGCGGGATCGAGAACCACTTGATGGGCTTGCGCAGCCCGCTCGCGCGCGCGCCCGCCATGCGCGCCAGCGTGGGCGTCATCTCGGGCCGCATGGCCACCTCGCGGCCGCCCTTGTCCACGAAGTTGTAGAGCTGCTGCACGATCTCCGGGCCCGACTTGCCCGTGTACAGCTCCAGCGGCTCCAGCGGGGGCCCGTCGTACTCCTGGAAGCCGTAGCGCCGCGCCACCTCGCGCCACGTCGTCATGATGTGGCTGCGGACGGCCAGGTCGTCCGGATAGAAGTCCCGGAAGCCGGGAAGAGAGGTAGGGTTCGACATGGCGCGCAACGTATCGGGCCGACGGGGAAGCGTCAACCGAGGGCCTGGCAGGGGGTCGACCGAAAGCTCGGTGGAGGGTCGGCCGGGATCCTGCCGCGCCGGCCAGCGTGGGAGAGCCCGCAACCGCCAGCCAGCGAATGAATTCGCGGCTGAAAAAAGCACGAAGTCCGCCTGCGCGGACTATGCTTCCGGTGCGGCCGCGGTTTCGTCCGTCAGGACGATTGCCGTTCTTAGCCGGGGGTTTTACACCCCCGGAACACGGGCTGCGGACCCAAGATCCCCGCCGGATCGCGCGAACGGCAGGGCACCCCTCTCCCCTTGTGGGAGAGGGGACGGGGGTGAGGGGTAACCTCAGCCGGCGCGGCACGACCTCAGCCGACGGGCCTCAACCCGCCCCGAGCCCCAGCAGCCCGAGCGCATCCCCCACGGTGTGCACCGACCCCGTCACCACCACCGTCCCGTACGGCGCCAGCGTCTCCGCGCGCTCCAGCGCCGCGCGCAGGTCCGGGATCACCCGCAGGGGAAAGCGCGGCGGCACGGTAAGCGACGCCGCGGCGGCCTCCGGGTCCCAGCGGCGCGACGCGGGGGCGCTCTCCGCCACCGTCAGGATCGCGCCGTCCGCCCGCGCCAGGAGCGGCGGGAGCATCTCGCTCCACGCCTTGTCGGAGAGGATCGCCGTCAGCAGCACGACGGGGCGCGGGAGGTCGAGGGCGTCGAGCCCGGCCGCCAGCGCCTCGACCCCGGCGGGGTTGTGCGCCACGTCGAAGATCCACGTCTGCCCGCGGATGCGCTCCACCTGCATCCGCCCCGGCCAGCGCACGCCCGCGAACCCCGCCTCCACCGCCTCCCACGTCGGGCGCAGGTCGTCCGAAAGCAGGCCCAGGAGCTCGGCCGCCAGCGCCGCGTTCCGCGCCTGGTGCGCGCCCACGAGCGGGATGCGCACCTCCCGCTCCCCCCATCTCTCCGAACGGAGGAGGAAGCGCGTTCCGTCCAGCGAGGTGTGGACGTCCTCCACCCGTGCGACGTCGTCCAGCGAGACCAGCGGCGCGCCGACGTCGGCCGCGCGCGCGCGGATCTCCGCCAGCGGCCCGGGCGCCGTCTCCGCCGTGACGGCCGGGACCCCGGGCTTCAGGATCCCCGCCTTCTCCCGCGCGATCCCCTGCAGCGACTCGCCCAGGTACTCCACGTGGTCCCGCGCCACGTTGGTGATGGCGCACGCCTCGGGAAGGACGACGTTGGTCGAGTCCAGGCGCCCGCCCAGACCGACCTCCACCACGGCGAGCTCCACCCCGGCCTCCGCGAAGCAGAGGAACGCCAGCGCCGTGGTCGCCTCGAAGAACGTCGCGCCCATCCGCTCGATCTCCGGCCGCAGCCGGTCCTCGCACGCCTCCAGCAGCGCGCGGTCGGCCGGGCGGCCGCCGATGCGCACCCGCTCGGCGAACGAGACCAGGTGGGGAGAGGTGTAGAGGCCGGTGCGACGCGCCGGAGAGGCGGCGCGGAGGGCCGCCTCGCAGAGCGCGGAGACGCTTCCCTTCCCGTTGGTGCCGGCCACGTGGAGCGAACGAAAGCGCCGGTGCGGGTCCCCCGCACCGGCGAGCAGCTCCGCCGTGCGCTCCAGGCCCCACCGGATCCCGCCCGTGGGGCGGTCGAAGAGCCAGGCGCCGGGTGCGCCGTGCGTCACGGCTCCGGGGTGGCCGCCATGGCGAAGTCCTCCGGCGCCGGCCGGCCGGTGGCGTGGCGCAGGAATCGCGAGATCTCGTGCTTCATGCTGCGGCGGTCCACGATCCGGTCCACCATCCCGTGCTCCAGCAGGAACTCCGCGCGCTGGAAGCCCTCCGGCAGCTCCTGCTTGATCGTCTGCTCGATCACCCGCGGCCCCGCGAAGCCGATCAGCGCCCCCGGCTCCGCGAAGTTCACGTCGCCCAGCATGGCGTACGACGCCGTCACCCCGCCGGTGGTCGGATCGGTGAGCACGGAGACGTACGGAAGCCCCGCCTCCGCGAGCTGAGCCAGCACGGCGGACGTCTTCGCCATCTGCATCAGCGAGAAGATCCCCTCCATCATCCGCGCCCCGCCCGAGGCCGAGACGATGATGAGCGGCGACTTCCGCTCCAGCGCCTTCAGGCCGATGCGGGCCAGCTTCTCGCCCACCACCGAGCCCATCGACCCGCCGATGAAGGCGAAGTCCATCACGCCCAGCGACACGGGGATGGTGTCCAGCTCGCCCGTCCCGGTGATCACGGCCTCACCGTGCGCGCTCTTTCGCTCGGCGGCCGCCAGGCGCTCGCGGTACGGCTTCAGGTCCACGAAGCCCAGGGGGTCGCCCGAGCGCAGGGAGCGGTCGTGCTCGCGGAAGGAGCCCTCGTCGATCAGCAGGCCCACGTAGCCGTTGGCCGGCAGGCGCAGGTGGTGCCCGCAGTTGGGGCAGACGTTCCAGTTCTCCTTCATCTTCTCGCGGTAGATGATCTCACCGCACGAAGGGCACTTCTCCCACACGTCGCCGGGAAGGTCGCGGCGGTCGGCCGCCTGCAGGCGGGTCTTGGGCTTGCGGAACCAGGCCATGGAAGTCGTCCGGAGTCGGGAAAGCGGCTCCGCGGAGAGCGGAGGTGCACGTATTGTCTCGAAAGGGGCTCACACCTGGACGGGCCTCGGCCCGGGGCCACGCTACCGGGCGGTGTCGGACGCGATGCGTTGCACGATCGCCATCGCCAGCAGGTTCACCAGCAGGAACGACCCGCCGTAGCTCAGGAAGGGAAGCGGGATGCCGGTGATGGGCATGATTCCCACGGTCATCCCCACGTTCACCAGCACGTGCGCGAACCAGCTCCCGAACAGGCCGAAGGGCACCATGCTGGCGAAGGGGTCGGTGGACCGCTCGGCGATCCGCACCAGCCGCCAGAAGATCAGCCCGAAGAAGATCAGCACGCCCATCACGCCCACGAACCCCCACTCCTCCCCGATCACGGAGAAGATGAAGTCCGTGTGCTGCTCGGGCAGGAAGGCCAGGCGCTTCTGCGTCCCCTCCAGGAAGCCCTTCCCGAACCACCCGCCGCTGCCGATGGCCACCCGCGACTGGATCAGGTTGTACCCCGCCCCGCGCGGGTCCACCGACGGGTCTAAGAAGACCATGAAGCGGTTCTTCTGGTACGGCTTCAGCGAGGCCCACAGCGCCCACGAGACCGATCCCGCCGCGAAGTTCGCCAGCCAGATCGTCACCTTCTCCGAGAGGAAGGCGTCGCGGCGGACGAGCAGCAGGGTGATCAGGACGATCCACCCTCCCCACACCCAGGGGTTGATGGAGAGGAAGAGGCCCACGATGGGCGAGATCAGGAAGAACAGCGTGGAGAGCGGCGTGCCGGCCCAGTAGAGCGTCCAGATCAGGATCGACGAGAAGACCAGCGCCGTGCCCAGGTCGGGCTGCAGCATCACCAGCGCCATGGGCACCATCACCACGGCGATGGGCTTCCAGAGCGCCCACAGCGTGCGGGGGGGCTCCCGCCATTCCCCCAGCACGCGCGACAGCATCAGCACCACGGCGATCTTCGCGATCTCCGACGTCTGCAGGCGCACCGGCCCCACCTGCAGCCAGCTCGCCGACGACTCCGCCGTACCCGCGCCGCCGCCGAAGATCAGCGTGGCCACCAGCAGGACCAGCGCCAGCCCGTACGCCGGCTGTGCGATCCACTCCAGGACCGGAACCGAGACCCGCAGGATCACCGGGATGGCGAGCAGCGCCAGGATGAACCACAGGATCTGCTGCCGCCACGCCCCGCGCGCCACAGACGGCGCGTCGACCACGCCCGCGCTGTAGATCATGGCGATGCCGAAGATCGACAGCGTCACCACCAGGGCGAACAGGACCGGGTCGCCCAGGTAGAGCGAGCGGTACCTTCTCATCGCGTCTCCCTCCCCCTCACGCGACCGACCGGTAGGCGGCCATCGCCAGCAGCCCCGCCACCGCCGCGTACAGCGCCAGGATGGGGGAGAAGAGGAGGAGGAGCATCCCCGATCCGACCGCCGCCCCCTTGATGGTCACCAGGAAGAGCAGCGCGTCGTAGGTCCACTTGCCGGCGAACAGGTAGAAGGCCAGGAAGCCGGCGCTCTCGCCCGCCACCACCTCGCGGGTCCGCGAGCCGAAGTACCCCAGCACCGCCAGCACCAGCGACGAGGGCCCCACGGTGAACGTCACCGCGCCCTCCAGCAGGCCCAGCAGCACGCCGAGCCCGGCGGCCCACCCCGGCCGCAGCCGGCGCGACGCGAGGAGGAAGGCCACCAGCAGCAGGTCGGGGACGAAGGCGCCCAGGCCCAGGCCCACGCGCAGCACGAAGTGCAGGACCAGCAGCACCACCATCAGGGCGACGAACTGCCCCCGCGAGTCGGTGCTCATCGGCGGTTCTGGGCGCGCGTCGTGTCGGGCGGCGTTGGCGCGGGCACCTCCGGCGCGGGGACCCCCACCACGCCGGGCTCCGTTCCGGTGGCCGGCGGCGGCACCACCTCGATCCGCGGCGCGGGGCGGCGCGGCAGCGGCG
>JASLAX010000018.1 GCA_030146875.1 Longimicrobiaceae bacterium | reverse complement strand
CGGCGCCCGCGGGTGAGGGTGGCGCGCCCCCGCCCCGCCCTTCTCCTGGAGCTGGTGCCGGTGGGGGAGCGCCCCTTCGCGCTCCCCGACGACCTGGCGGCGCCCCTCGGCCGCCTCTTCGGCCTGCGCGCCGTACCCGGCCGGCACCTTCCCCTCCGGCCCGAGTGGCGCGACCCGCGGACCGGCATGGTGGACGCCGACCTGCTGCTGGACGCGCTGGTCGACCTGCACGACGACGCCCGCCGCGGGCACGACCGCCACTGGATCCTGGCCCTGGTGGACGCCGACCTGGGGGCGAAGGACCGCGACTTCGTGCTGGGCGTGGCCACCGTGGGCGGCTGCTGCGCCGTGGTCGCCACCCCGCGGCTGCGCGGGCGAGAGGGCGACGACCCGGCCCGCTTCGGCCGTCGCGTGCTGGTGGAGGCGGTGCACGAGCTGGGTCACGTGGCGGGGCTGGAGCACTGCGGCGACGGGCGGTGCGCAATGTCCGTTTCCATGGGAGCCGAGGACGTGGACCGCAAAGCGCCGGAGCTGTGCCCGCCCTGCCTGGGCGTCCTGGCGGCGCGGCGCCGCGAAGACGGTGCTTGACCCCCACGCAATGACGGCGTTACCTTGACTGGTCCGCAAGGACGTGCCGCGTCGTCCCTTCCCCTCCGCATCCGGCCATCGTCCGCGCGCGCCCGGCGCGGAGCCCCCATTGCATACGGAAGCCGACCGTTCCATGCGCCGTGCGTACGTCGAGTGGGTCGAAGAGCAGGTGGAGGCGTACAAGGACAGCATTCCGCGCTCCCAGCTCCTGACGCTGGCGGACGACGTGATCCGCCAGCTCCGGATGGACGACGCGGGGCAGTACCAGCTGACCGAGCTCCTCCTCTGCGAGGCCGTCGACAAGCGGATCGTCCGGATGCTCAAGCTCCCCAGCTATCGCGCGTGGTGCGCCATGCAGCGCGCCGCGCCCCCGCCGCCGGAGCCCCCCGCCCCGGTCGAGGTCGTCCCCTTCCGCCCCGCCCCCGAGGAAGCCGTCTGTGTCGCATAGACACGGGCGGTGATCTCTTTTTGACACAGCGCGCCGTGCCGCCACCCTCGCCCGGCGGCGGGAAAACGGCCCGGGGACAGGGTTTCTCGCCCGGGTCCACCGGGTACGGGGCGTGCGAATGGGAAGGGGCGAGCGCCACGCGCGCACCCCGCCCCCCTGACCGGCTCCCTACCATGCGCGACCACGACCGCCCCGCCGAGCCTGCCGCCGACCACTCCGACGCCGTCGGCATCGTGGTCCAGAGCGGCTACCCCGCCGAGCCCCGCCCGCGCGTCGCCTTCGTCTGGGGCGGCGAGGGCGTGGCCGCGCCGTCGCTGCCGTTCGGCCGCTGGAAGGTCGCGGTCCGCGCCGCCTGACGCGCGACGTCGGGCGACAGCCGCCGTCGACGGCGGATGAGCGAGGAGGGGCGGGCACCGGTTCCGGTGCCCGCCCCTCCTCCGTTCGTGCGTCCGACTCGCGGCGCGCTAGGGCACGATCACGGCGTGCACCTGGACCTGCAGGGAGCGCGGCCCCTGCACCCACACCTTCTGCCCCGGCCGCAGCGTGGTGACCCCGCCGGTCAGCAGGATCGTCTCGCCGCGCGTGGTGCGGAGCTGCAGGCCGCCCGAGGGCGCGCGCTCCACCGTCCCCGTCTCCACCGGCCGCCCGTCGACCGAGCGGATCTCGTACCCCTCCGCCCGGAACGCCCCACGCTCGCCGCCCGGGCGCCCGCGGACCTCGACCCGGGCCCCGGACAGGCGGCGCAGCTCGGCCTCCATCGGCCCGGTCACGAAGACGTTGCGGCCGTCGTCGGTGCGCAGCGAGAGATGCGTGTCCACCGGGGCGCTGCCCACCACGGCCAGCACCCCCGACAGCCGCTCCTCGCCGGCGGCGCCCCCGTTGGGCGACGGGGCGGGGGAGGCGCAGGCCGCGGCCAGCGCGGCTCCGGCCAGGACGGCCGCGGCGGCCCGGCGCGCGGCCCTCACCGGATGCGCACCAGGGTGACGGCCAGGTTGGAGGGCGGCGTGCCGCCCCCCGACGTGGTGCGCACGGTGCCCACTCCGCCCGGCGCCACCCCGAACTTCACGAACGCCCCGGCGCCGGCGATCAGCGCCACGTTGGTCTGCGCGCCGTTCGCCAGCGTGATGGTGGCCAGCGGGAGCCGCCCCGGACCGGTGTTGGTCGCGTAGAAGGCGGCGAACAGGTCGCGGGTGTTCCAGCTCGGCTGCTGGAGGCGCTCCTCGGTGGGCACCGCGTCGTCGGTGTAGACCGACGTGGTCCAGTCCTGCAGCCACGGCCGCGGGTCCGTGCCGATGGCGTTCTGCAGGTTCGCGAAGCCCAGCCGCGTGGAGTTCACCAGCGACAGCCAGAGCGCCTGGTCGTTGCCGTTGCGGCGGTCGGCCACGTAGCGCAGGTACGACCACGCCGCGCCGCGCGTGGCCAGGTCGTCGCCGCCGTCGGTGCCGTCGTACGGCGAGTTCTGCGTGGGCGCGCGCAGGTAGTCGTCGTACCGCCCGAAGTTGTCGGACGCGTAGTTGTTGAAGGCGAAGCGCCGGCCCTCGGTGGCGCGGATCGTCTCGATGTTGATGTTCTGCCGCGGCCCGATCTGCCCCACCCGGTAGAAGAGCAGCTCCTCGGCGATGTGGCTGAGCGCCTCGTTGAGCCACACGTCCTCGTCCCAGTTCTGGGTGTCCAGCACGTACAGGCGGCGCGAGGCGTTGATCAGGTGCTGGTACTCGTGGGCCAGCGTGCCCACCGTGCTGTCCAGGATCAGGTCGCGCGAGCGGCGGTTGCCGTTCACCTCGCCGTTCGGGTCCGGCACCAGCATGTAGAAGACCTCGCCCGCGTTGCTCCCGGGGCAGCCGGTGAAGCCGGGCTGGTTGGTCTTGGGGAACAGGTCGCGCGAGTAGAAGAAGCCGGCGACGTAGCCGCCGTTGCCCGACGGGGTCAGCTCGTTCACCGCGCGGGTGTAGAAGATGATGGAGCGCCCGTTCTGGTCGATGTCGGTGGGCTCGCCGAAGTTGGCGATGTCCACCGGGTGGACCAGGGTGTCGAAGGTGGTGCCCAGGTGCCGGTACTCGGCGTCGGTCAGGCCGCCCGACGGGTTGTTCACGTCGGCCACCACGATCGCCTTCTCGCTCACCGCCACCACGCGCCCGGTGCGGTTGTCCGCGTTGGTGCAGGCCTGCTGCGACACGTTGATGGACATGGTGGAGCCCACGGCCGGCACCGCCGCCGAGACCTGGTAGCGCGGGCCGGGCCTGGACGCCCGCCGCCCGTAGACGCTCTGCGCGTACGGCACGTGCGCGTCCAGCTCGGCGTGCGCGCGCCTCCGCAGGTTCACGTGGAAGTCCAGGTCGCGCTCCAGCCCGTGGCGCGCCGGGGCGCCGCTGCGGGAGAGCCGCGGCGCGCCCTGCGGGAGCACGGAGGGGTTCAGCCCCGCGGCCGCGGTGATCCCGCTGCCGGTGATGGAGAGCGACAGGAGGCTGGTGTTGCTGTCGGTCTGGTGGTGCGGGACCATCACGAACTCGGCGCCGGCGGCGGTGCCCTCCACGCAGAGCGTGCCCGCGGCGGCGCCGGTCGCCTGGCGCGACTCGCCCACCGCCAGCGTGATGCGCTCGCCGCTGGTGGCGCAGTCGCTCGCCGCGGTCACGGTGATGGTGGAGGTGTCCGCGAAGCCGCCCAGCGACGCCACGATGCGGGCCGCGCCCGACGACCTGCCCGTCACCATCCCCGACTGCGTGACGTCGGCCACCTGCGGCTCCAGGCTGGACCACGAGATGGTCCCCGAGGCGGCGCTGCCGTCGTCGTTCTGCGCGGTCGCGGTGAGCTGCAGCGTCTCGCCCACCTGGATCGTGCGCGTGTCCGGAGTCAGGGTGACGTCCGAGATCCGAGGACCGGGGTCGCTCGCCTTGTCGCAGGCCGGAATGGCCAGGAGGAGTGCGCCGGCGATAAGGTAGCGCTTCATGGCTTCACGATCTTCGGGTTTCGCGCCGGGGCGTCGGCCGCGGGATCGCGGCGCCGCCAGGGGCGGGGGGACGGGCGCGCACGCGCGCGCGACGGCTTCTACACGGTACCAGAAAGGTACGTGCCACGGCGGCGGGCGGAAAGCGTCACCCGGCCCTCGCGCCGAACCGTGCTTGCTACCCCCGGCGGGCCGCCGGGGTCCGCGGGTCTCGTCGGCCGCGGCGGGGGGTGCTATCTTGGGGCGCCCTTCCCCGGGGGAGGGGCGCCGACACCGTTCCCGACGCCACGACCACCCGACCCGGTGCCCCCATGCCGAACCGCCCCGCGCGCCACTTCCTGGCCATCCCCGACTTCTCCGCCGAGGAGCTGATCCGGACGCTCGACCTGGCCGCGCGCATGAAGTCCGGCGCCTACGCCGAGAAGCCGCTGGCGGGCAGGACCCTCGCCATGATCTTCACCAAGAGCTCCACCCGCACGCGCGTCTCGTTCGAGGTGGGCACCTACCAGCTCGGCGGGCACGCCCTCTTCCTCTCCTCGCGCGACATCCAGCTCGGCCGCGGCGAGCCCATCCGCGACACGGCGCGGGTGCTGTCGCGCTACGTGGACGGGATCATGATCCGCACCTTCGACCACAGGGACGTGGAGGAGCTGGCGGAGTTCGGCTCCATCCCGGTCATCAACGGGCTCACCGACCTGCTGCACCCCTGCCAGATCATGGCGGACCTGATGACCATCCGCGAGTCGCTGGGCGACGACCTGTCCGGCGTGAAGGTGGCGTGGGTGGGCGACGGCAACAACATGGCGAACTCGTGGATCAACGCGGCGTACCGCCTGGGCTTCGAGCTGCGCGTGGCGTGCCCCGAGGGCTACGACCCCGACCCTGCCATCCTGGAGCGGGCCCAGGGCGCGGCGAAGGTGACGGTGGTGCGCGACCCGCGCGAGGCGGTGGACGGCGCCGACGTGGTGAACACCGACGTCTGGGCCTCGATGGGGCAGGAGGAGGAGCAGGCGGTCCGCGAGAAGGCGTTCGCCGGGTACTGCGTGGACGACTCGCTGATGGGGCTGGCTTCGGAGCGCTCCATCTTCCTGCACTGCCTGCCCGCGCACCGCGGCGAGGAGGTGTCCGACTCGGTGATCGAGGGCCCGCGCTCCCGCGTGTTCGACGAGGCCGAGAACCGCCTGCACGTGCAGAAGGCGATCATGGCCACGCTGATGGGCTGACGCCCTCCCTCCTCCGAAGACGGAGGTGACGACGGGGCGCTCCCTTCCGGGAGCGCCCCGTCGCGCGTCGGATGCCCGTCGCTCGTCAGATCACCGTGCCGCCGGTGTCTCCCGTGCCGGCCGCGCAGGCGGGGTCCAGGCCGAACGGGTTGTCGTTCTCCAGCACCCACAGGTAGGTGCGGAGCGAGTGGTAGCACCCCAGCGAGTGCTTGACCTGCGGGAAGAGCTCGGAGTCGATCTCCGTCTCGTTCGCCAGGTGCGAGTAGAGCGGGGGCAGGTGCGGCACCACGTCGGGCTCGTTCACCACCAGGAACGCGTTCGGGATGGCGGCGTCCACCGCGCGCACGAAGGTGCCGTCCCCCGGGCGGGCCGAGGCCAGGGCGTAGAGCGTGGGATCGGAGCCCGGGGAGTTCACCGCCAGGTCGAACGCCGCCATGGTCGCCAGCGGCCCGCCCAGGGAGTGCCCGGCGACGATGATGGAGACGGACGCGCCCTGCGGCCGCGGCGCCAGGAGCAGGTCGCGGAAGGCCGTAGCGGGCGCGGACGCGCCGTCGTTCACCACCGCGGTCATGCTCGCGTAGATGCTGAAGAAGCCGTCCTCCACCATCCCCGAGCCCGGAACCGGGGTGAAGTGCGTGGGGATGAACTCCGCGTCGATCAGCCACTCCAGGTCTCCCTCCGTGCCCCGCATCGCGTAGACGATCTGCCCCTCCGCCTGGTTGGTCGCCACGAAGCCGAAGAAGCGGGTGACGTGGTCCCACGCCACGTGGTCCACGGCGTTGATCCACGCCGCCAGCGTCCACCCCGCCGGCCAGTCCGAGGGCGGCGCCGGCGTCAGGTCGTCGGGGTTCGCCTTGTACATGTCGTACGCGAGCTGCACGAAGCCGCCATAGGTCACCGCGGCCTGCGGGTCGAAGGTCGCCATCGGTGTCTCGCCCTGTGAATGGAGTGGAGATGTCCGCGGGAAGCGGGGAGCGAGGAGGATGCGAACGGCATCCTGCGGCAAGGTAGGGCAGCACTGGTGGCGCGTCAAATGGGGCACCGCGTGGGGCGGTCGAACGACGCCCGGCAGGGCCGGCCGACGTGCGGGATGTGAGATCGGCGGTACGAAGCCACCCCCTCGCGACGAAGCCCGACCATCGCCTGCGAATGAATTCGCGGCTCGGAAAGGCACGAAGTCCGCCTGCGCGGACTGGCCTCCTTCCGGCCGGACCGCGCCTCCGTCCACGAGACCGGCACGGGAGGTCCTGACCTCCTCTCGCCGTCCGGCTCCTCCGCGCCCTGACGTCTGCCGTGGAGGCCGGCGCCCGTCGGATGCCCCGGCCGCACGCCTCCTTCAGCTCGACGGAGGTACGTAGCTCCAGCAGTCCCCCGTCCCCGCACGGACGTTGGCGGCGATGCCAGAGCCAGTGTCCATTTTCCTCAGCTGCGTAAGCCTCAACCCGTGCGTAGGCAATCCCTGCGCGCCCTGCCCGGCGAGCCAGTTGCTGACGAACAGCAGGGAGTAGGTGGTCGGCGTGTAGTGCCCGCTGCAGTTGTCGATGTACACGATGCGTCCGTTGACGACGTCGACCTCCCCGGCCCCGATCACAACCGCATTAAGCGCGAGGGCGGCATGGTTCATCATCTGATTCTCGGCGGTGAGGTACACCTGAACGTTGGTGACGGGGAGAATCGGGTCCTTGCCGCACGCGTTGACCATGTAGATCGTGCCATCCGCGGTGATGGCGTAGAATGTGGTGTACCACGCGCCCCATACCGGGTGTGGGCTGGGGAATTCAATGTAACAGTTCGGCTTGATGGTGGCAGGGAGAAGGCTCTGCACCTTTCCGTTTCGCGGAATCTGTGAGCTGAAGACGGTGTTGTTCTGTTGCAGCAGTCCCCCAGCTACAGTGACGACCATTTTGTTATTGAGGCGCGAAGTCCAGAACTCCATAGGGATGTTCGCGATCATCGAACTGAGGTCGCCGTGCAGGTTCGCGACGATCGGGGAAGCGGTCCAGGCGGTCGTGGACGCGGTGCAGCTCTGCTCGACCAGCTGCGAACTGCCTTGCCCGCTGCCGAGGCCCAGACATGCGCTTCCGTTCGTTAGATTCTCCCCCTGCAGGGTCCAGGGCTCGTCTGGACCCCGCGGAGTGAGAACCGCGGCGAAGTTTTGGGTGGTGATGGTGAACTGAGCCGGTGGGAGGCTGAACAACCCGAACCTAGCGGGGTGCCAAGCCTGCGATGCGGTGCCATTGCAGGGGTAGGCCTGAACCGGTGTTCCGGCGGCCAACGCCCCGCCGCGGATGTCCAGGCATAGCCCCGCGCCGGTGGTCACCACCTGCAGGGGTACGAGAACTGGTTGCGCGTCCACGCTCCGCACGTGAGCGAGCACAGCGGCGGTGAGCAGGAGCACGGTGGGGATTGGATGGCGCATTGGTCGGTTCTCCAGAAAGATGGTTCAATGAATTGGCTAATTAGGATCCCGTGCCTGGGTATCCCGGCTCGAGCCCCGGCCTCACATCAGGCCGGGGCTCGCGTGCGCTCCGCCTCGCGGCGGCGGAGTCGGAGGCGCGCGGGTCAGAACAGCTTGTTGGTGGCCTTCTTCGTGGCGTCTTCGATCGCGTGGCCGGCGTCCTTCGCCGCCTTGCTCACGCCGTCCGCGGCGTCGTGCGAGGCGCTGGTGGTCGTGGTGGTGTGCGTGGTGGTGGTGGTCGTCGTGGTGGGGCCGGGCTGGCTGGGAGCCGGGGCCACGCCGGTCGGATGGACGTGCGCGGCCTGCTCGGCGGCCTTCTGCGCGTCGAGGGCGGCCTTCTGTGCGGGGTCGGTCATGCGGGCGGCTCCTGGGCGGAAAGGCCGGTTCCCTTCGGGTCGAAAGCAGGATGCCGCCGATCCGGGCCGTCCGCAAGCTTCCCGTTCGGCACCCGGCACCGACGGGGAGCCGGCGCCATCTCGCGCCGCGGGGCCGTCGCGCGTTACCTTGTGCGCGAACCCAGGCGGACCCCCCACCACGAGCCCGTGCCATGGCCGACGCGACCCTGCAGCGAACCCCCCTCCACGGCGAGCACGTCGCCCTGAACGCCAGGATCGTCCCGTTCGCGGGCTACGAGATGCCGGTGCAGTACCCCACCGGCATCACCGCCGAGCACCACGCGGTGCGCACGGCGGCGGGGCTGTTCGACGTGTCTCACATGGGCGAGTTCGACGTGCGCGGCGAGCGCGCGCTGGAGTTCGTGCAGCACGTCACCACCAACGACGCGTCCAAGCTGGAGGTGGGGCAGGCGCAGTACTCCACGCTCCTGAACGAGAGCGGCAGGCTGCTGGACGACCTGCTCGTCTACCGATACGCCGACCGCTACATGCTGGTGGTCAACGGCGCCAACAAGGAGAAGGACCTGGCCTGGATCCGGCGCTACGTGGACCGGTTCGGGGTGGAGCTGACGGACCGGACCGACGAGATCGCCCTGCTCGCCCTGCAGGGGCCCAGGGCGCAGGAGATCCTGGCGCGGCTCACCGACGCGGACCTGGACGCCATCGGCTACTACCGCTTCGCCGAGGGCACCGTGGACGGCGTCGCCGGCACCATCTCGCGCACGGGCTACACGGGCGAGGATGGCTTCGAGCTGTACGTGCCGGCCCACGAGGCGCCCCGGCTCTGGCGGAAGCTGCTGGAGACGGGGCGCGGCGACGGGCTGGTCGCCACGGGGCTGGGCTGTCGCGACTCGCTGCGGCTGGAGATGGGCTACGCCCTGTACGGCAACGACCTGGACGACGGCCGCACGCCGCTGGAGGCGGGGCTGGGGTGGGTGGTGAAGCCGGCCAAGGGCGAGTTCGTGGGGCGCGACGCGCTGGCGCGGCAGAAGGAGGAGGGCGTGGCGTGGAAGCTGGTGGGCTTCGAGCTCCTGGAGAAGGGCTTCCCCCGCCACGGCTACCGCGTGCGCGTGGACGGGCAGGACGCGGGGGAGGTGACCAGCGGAACGATGTCGCCCTCGCTGGGGACGGGGATCGGGATGGCGTACGTCCCCGCCGCGGCGGGGACGGCGGGGACGGAGATCGGGATCGTGATCCGCGACCGAGACGTACCGGCCCGGGTGGTGAAGCCGCCGTTCTGGAAGAGGGGCACGGTCCGGTCGTGAGCGGGCGCGGCGACGCCTGCGGGAGGGAGCGGTGGCCGAGGCCGTCCTGATCACGGCCGACGACCTGGAGCCCGCCGTGCGCCTGCGGGCGGCGTTCCAGGAGGCCGGCTACCGCGTGGAGCTGCTGGCGTCGGGCGAGGGGCTGGCCGAGGCCCTGGCCGAGCCGCTGCTGGTGGTGGTCACCGGCGGCCTGCGCGAGCGCCGCGCCCGGCAGATGGTGGCCGTGGCGCGGGAGCGCGGGCGCGTGCCCGTGATCGGGCTGACGGAGCCGGAGGAGCCCACCGGGCGCGAGGCGTGCCGCGAGCTGGGGCTCTCGGAGTGCTTCCCCAAGCCCATCGACGCGGGCGAGGTGGCGCTGGTGGGCCGCCGCCTGGTCGAGCGCGAGCACCTGCGCGAGATCACCGGCATCGTGGGCGACACCGAGGAGATGGAGGAGGTGCTGGAGCGCGTCGTCCAGATCGCGCCGGTGAACTCCACCGTGCTGATCCTGGGCGAGAGCGGCACCGGCAAGGAGCTGGTCGCGCGCGGCGTGCACGCCCTGTCCCCGCGCCGCCACCGGCCGTTCATCGCCGTGAACGTGGCCGCGCTGCCGGAGACGCTGCTGGAGTCGGAGCTCTTCGGCCACGAGAAGGGCGCCTTCACCGGCGCCACCGCGCTGCGGAAGGGGTTCTTCGAGCTGGCCCACGGCGGCTCCGTCTTCCTGGACGAGATCGGCGAGATGCAGCTCTCCACGCAGACCAAGCTGCTGCGGGTGCTGGAGGAGCGCGAGTTCCGCCGGGTGGGCGGCGAGGAGTCCATCCGCGTGGACGTGCGGGTGATCGCCGCCACCAACCGCGAGCTGCGCGAGCAGGTGACCCGCGGCGAGTTCCGGCGCGACCTGTACCACCGCCTGAATGTCCTGCGCATCGACCTGCCCGCGCTGCGGCAGCGCCGCGCCGACATCCCCCGCCTGATCCAGCGCTTCATCCAGCACTTCTCCGCCGCGCACGACCGCCCGTTCATGGGCATCGACCCCGAGGCCATGCGTCTGCTGGTGGAGTACGACTGGCCGGGGAACGTGCGCGAGCTGAAGAACCTGGTGGAGTCGATGGTGGTGCTGGCGCCCGGGCGGGTGATCCGGCCCGAGGACATCCCCCCCGAGGTGCGCCACGGCCGCCGCGAGCGCGACGCGCTGCTCCCGGTGCATGTGCCCCGCCCCGGCGCCGCGCAGCCGCAGCGCGAGGGCGAGCCGGCGCCGGGCGCGCCGATGGCGGAGCTGGAGTTCATCTTCCGCACCATGTTCGACCTGCGGATGGACGTGGAGGACCTGCGCCGCGAGTTCGACATGTACCGGCAGCGGCAGCGCGAGCCCGTCCCGGCCCTGCCGCCCGCCTCCGCGGCGTTCGCGTTCCCCGGCGCGGGCGTCGCCGCGCCGCAGGTGGAGCCCGAGCCCGAGCCGGAGCTGCCGCGGGGGACGGTCGTCTTCCGCCCCGGCATGACCATGATGGACCTGGAGCGCGAGGCGATCGGCGCCGCGCTGCGGGAAGCCAGGGGGAACCGCCGCCGCGCGGCCGAGATGCTCGGCATCGGGGAGCGGACCCTCTACCGGAAGCTCAAGGAGTACGCGATCGAGCCGTGAGCCACGCCGACCGTCCGCGGGAGCGCCTCCCGCTCTTCGCCGTCACCGCCCCCGGCCTGGAGGCGCTGGCCGCCGCCGAGCTCCTGGGGCTGGGCGTGCGGGCGGCGCCCGAGCCCGGGGGCGTGGCCTGGGAGGCGGACGCCGCCGGGCTGTACGCGGCCTCGCTGCGGCTCCGCACGCCGAGCCGCATCGTGGTGCGCGCCGCGGAGCTCCGCGCGCGCACCTTCTTCGAGCTGGAGCGCCACGCCCGCAAGGTCCCCTGGGACCGGTGGCTGATCCCCGGCCGCCCCGTGCGCCTGCGGGTGACGTCGCGCAAGTCCAAGCTCTACCACGAGGGCGCGGTGGCCGAGCGGCTGCTGGACGCCATCGGGCGCGCGGTCGGCCCGGTGGGCGCGGCGCAGGTCGAGAAGGGCGACGCGGCGGACGAGGCCGACGAGCCGGGGGGCGACGCGCAGCTCTTCGTGGTGCGCGGGGTGCGCGACGGGTGGACGGTGAGCGCGGACGCGTCCGGCGCGCTCCTGCACCTGCGCGGCTACCGCCAGGCGGTGGCGAAGGCGCCGCTCCGCGAGACGCTCGCCGCGTCCATGCTCCTGGGCAGCGGGTGGGACGGCGCGGCCTCCCTCGTCGACCCCATGTGCGGCTCGGGGACGATCCCCATCGAGGCGGCCCTGCTGGCCCGCGGGATCGCGCCGGGGATCGCGTCGGCCGACCGCTCGCCGCGGGCGTACGCGTTCCAGGCGTGGCCGGGGTTCGACCGCGTCGCCTGGGAGCGCGAGGTGGAGCGGGCCCGGGACGAGGTCCGGCCCTCCGCCGGCGTCCGCATCCTGGGCAGCGACCGCGACGAGGGGGCGGTGCAGGCGGCGGAGGCGAACGCGGCGCGCGCGGGGGTGGAGGGCGACGTGGAGATCGAGCGGCGCCCCCTCTCCGCCCTGGACCCGCTCCCCGCGCCGGCCTGGCTGGTCACCAACCCGCCGTACGGCGTGCGGGTGGGCGAGGGCCGCGACCTGCGCGACCTTTACGCCGCGCTGGGGCGCACGGCGCGCCGGGCGATCCCCGGCGGCACGATCGCGCTGCTCTCGGCCGACCGGCCGCTGGAGGGGCAGGTCGGCGTCGCGTTCGAGGAGGCGTTCCGCACGCGCAACGGCGGCATCCCCGTCCGGCTGGCGGTCGCGCGGGTGCCGGAGGAGTGAGGCGATTCGGGAGGACGAGTCGAGGCCCCGCAGGCATCTGCCCGGTGGGGCTTCGTCGCTTTTCCTCCAGGGACTTCTCGTGCGGCCGGGCACGGTCAGGGACGCGGAGACGCGGAGGACGCGGAGGACGCGGAGGACGCGGAGGAAAACCTCCCGTTCCCCGCCCGTTCGTCGCGCATCCGGGCTACGAGGCAGGGGGGAATTCCGGGAGTTTTGGGAGTTGGGGGTCGTGCGGCGACGCAGACGAAGCCGCGCGATGCAACCCCAAACCCCCTGAACTCCCTTTAAGCTCCCCCTTCTTTTCGTCGCCGCAGCCCGGGACACCCGCCGATAAAAGCGCGGCGATGCGGAGCCGTGGCAGTGCAATGCCCCCGTTTGCTGTACCGGATGTTGATGGAGTCCGGTTAACGTGGAACGGGCAGTGAACTGGTGATCTGCGTGGCGAACTCGGCCGGGGTGCGATACCCCAGCGAGCTGTGCGGCCGCTCGTGGTTGTACTTCAGTCGATGCTTCTCCGTCAGCACCTGCGCCTCGATCAAGCTCCGGAAGACCTCCCGGTTGAGAAACTCCTCCCGAAAACGGCTGTTGAAGCTCTCCACGTAGCCGTTCTCCCACGGGCTGCCCGGCTCGATGTACAGGGTCTCGATCCCGGCCTTGTCGAGCCACCCC